>DGOS01000084.1:0-3255 GCA_002390155.1 Hyphomicrobiaceae bacterium UBA4460
GTGTTCCTCGGGCTGGCGGCGGCGTTCACCGGCACCTGGCTCGACCGCGTCGGCCCGCGCAAGGCCATGGTCACCGCCGCTCTGTGTTTCGGCGGCGGCTTTCTGATCTCCGCGCTCGGCGTCTATCTGCACGAGCTTTGGATCGTCTATCTCGGCTACGGCGTCATCGGCGGCTGCGGGCTCGGCCTCGGCTACATCTCGCCGGTGAAGACGCTGATCACATGGTTCCCGGACCGGCCGGGCATGGCCACCGGCATGGCCATTATGGGCTTCGGCGGCGGCGCGATGATCGCCTCACCGCTTTCGGTCTGGCTGATGGACTACTTCTCCAGCCCCACCGATGTGGGCGTCACGGGGACGTTCATCACCATGGGCCTCATCTACATGTTCTTCATGCTGGTGGGCGCCACCATCGTGCGCGTGCCCGCAGAAGGCTGGGCGCCTGAGGGCTATGTGGCGCCGGCGGAGTCCAAGAAGATGGTCACCACCGCCCATGTCCACGTAGACGAGGCGCTGAAGACCCCGCAATTCTATCTCCTGTGGGGCGTGCTCTGCTTGAACGTGACGGCGGGCATCGGCGTGCTGGGTCAGGCCTCCGCCATGAGCCAGGAGATGTTTCCCGGCAAGATTACGGCCCTTGCCGCGGCCGGCTTTGTCGGCCTGTTGAGCCTATTCAACATGATCGGCCGCTTCTTCTGGGCCTCGACCTCGGACTATATCGGCCGGCGCAACACCTACATGATCTTCTTCGCGCTCGGCATGGCGCTCTACGCCGCCGTGCCCTGGACGGGCGAGACCGGCTCGATCATCCTGTTCGTGGCGTTCTACTGCGTCATCATGACGATGTATGGCGGAGGCTTCGCCACGATCCCCGCCTATCTCAGGGATGTCTTCGGCGTCCGCTATGTCGGCGCCATTCACGGGCGTCTCTTGACCGCCTGGTCCACAGCCGGCGTCCTCGGGCCCGTGCTGGTGAATTACATCCGCGAGTACCAGATCAATAACGGCGTGCCCAAAGCCGACGCCTATTCGGTCACCATGTACATCATGGCCGGGTTGCTCCTGGTGGGCTTCCTGCTGAACTGGCTGATGCACCCCGTGGATNNGGATGAGAAGCACCACATGACCGAGGCGGAACTCAAAGCCTCAATGGAGGGATGATGAGCAAGGCCACCCAACACGAGAACGTCTCGGGCGCCAATGCGATCAAGCTCGCTCTGGCCTGGTCCTTTGTCGGCATTCCCCTCATCTGGGGCGTGCTCAACACCCTGTCCAAGGCGGCGCTGCTGTTCCAGTAGCGGCGTTGAGCCCGTGAATCTGGCATGACTCTGGCCCGTTCAGTGGCCAGTTTGGCCGCCAGAATTCGGTTAGTGAATTGTTCTGCAACGATTATTCTATTCAGAATCTGTTAATGCGCGAGTCATGCGGCTCTCATCCTCGGTCCCCATTATCTAGTCTTGAAGTTCACCGAAGGAGACGACCATGAAAGAGTGGCTGAAGCCCGAAATCACCGAGTCCGAAGCTGGTATGGAAGTGACTTCTTATCTTCCGGCTGAGCTCGACCGCGCTTAATTCGCGCTGATCTAGCAAGTTTTCGGAATGGCGGTCCCAGCGATAGCGGGGCCGCCATTTTCGTTTGTGCGCTCGCCACCCGCCTCGCCTTCGGCGCCTCCCTCCTGCGACATCCTGTCAGATTCTCCTCATCCGACTGTCAGATTGCGTTCATGACCGCTTCATGCGGTTCTCATCGCCATGGCCCACATTAAGTGAGCAACTTTAGAAAAGGAGATGCATCATGAAAGAGTGGATGAAGCCTGAGGTTACCGAGTCCGAAGCTGGCATGGAGGTTACCTCCTATCTTCCGGCTGAGCTCGACCGCGCCTAATTAGACGCGAAGCCTTTTTGTTTTGCTGCAATGGCGGCCCTAGCGAATAGCGGGGCCGCCATTCGCTTTTGACACACCCTTGCCTTCTCCACATCGGTGGGGTGACAGCGCCCGCCCGCGAATTTATGGTCCGCCTCGTCAGGCGCGCTTTCGTCCTTGAACGGCCGCCTCCCCGCCAACTCGAAATGGTGCGACCCCAGAGGTGACCCCATGTCATGGGCCTTGCTTGTACTTGCCGGGCTATTCGAGGTCGGCTTCGCCTCCACGCTGAAGCTGACTGAGAACTTCACGAAGCTCTGGCCGACCTTGATTTTCACGGTCTGCATTGTCTTGAGCTTCGTGCTCCTCAACAAGGCGCTGAAGGATATTCCCATCGGCACGGCCTACGCGGTATGGACGGGAATCGGCGCCGCGGGCACTGCCATGGTCGGCATCCTCGTCTATAAGGAGCCGGCCACGGCGCTGCGGCTGTTTTTCATCGCCACGCTTATCGGCTCCATCATCGGACTGAAACTCGCAACAAAATGAACGACACCACAGACAAGATCGACCGGACCATCACCGGCAATTATTTCGAGGACTTCACGCTCGGCCAGGAGATCGTGCACGCGACCCCGCGCACGGTGACCGTCGGCGATGTGAGCGTCTACACGGCCCTTTATGGCGGCCGGTTCGCCGTGCAGTCCTCGGACGCTTTCGCCCAAGGCATCGGCTATCCGCGCTCGCCGATCGACGACATGCTCGTCTTCCACTTCGTCATCGGCAAGACCGTGCCGGACATCTCGCGCAACGCCATCGCCAATCTCGGCTATGCCGAGTTCCGTTTCGAGACGCCCGTCTACCCGGGCGACACGATCGCGTCCGTATCCGAGGTGATCGGCGTCAAGCAGAACTCCAGCGGCAAGAACGGCACCGTCTATGTGCGCACCACGGGGCGCAACCAGAAGGGCGAGGTGGTGCTGAGCTTCAAGCGCTGGGTGATGGTCGTAAAGCGCGACCTCGACTTACCGGCGCCGGAAACCGTCATTCCCGAACTCGACAAAGAGGTGCAGCCCGACAGCTTCGGCAAGGCGCTCCCGCCGCTGAAGCTCACGGTCTACGACTACGCGCTGGCCGGAAGCCCACGCCGCTGGGAGGACTACAAGGTCGGCGAGAAGATCGACCATGTGGACGGCCAGACCATCGAGGAAGCCGAGCACCAGATGGCGACGCGGCTTTACCAGAACACGGCCCGCGTGCATTTCAACCAGCACCGGGAATCCCAAGAGCGCTTCGGTCGCCGCCTCGTCTATGGCGGGCATATCATCTCGATTGCTCGTTCGTTGAGCTTCAACGGGCTGGCCAACGCCTTCCATGTTCTCGGGCTGAAT
>DGOS01000084.1:3292-24105 GCA_002390155.1 Hyphomicrobiaceae bacterium UBA4460
GAGCTTCCGGGCCGCTCCGACATGGGCGCGCTGCGCCTGCGCACTTTCGCCGTGAAGGACCGCAATTGCGCGGACTTCCCGGGCGTCAAGGACGACGGCAAACTCGAAGAGGGCGTCGTGCTCGACATGGACTATTGGGTGGCCCTGCCACGCTAGGCGCTAGCCGTTCCCAACACGACGGACAGGGCTTTCGGGCAAGCTCTGAATTCGAAACGACGACTCTGGATGGGCTCGCCGTCAAGGTTCACGTGGAGCGGTCTGTCCGTCTCAATCGTGAACGATGGCAGTTGCCTATAGAACAGGTGCTTGTTCTTGGGGCTTGTAGGATCTTTTAGTTCCTCAGTCAGATCACCGAGCCGTTCGGGCCTTTCGCCGCTCACGACAGCAATGTCGAGCAGCCCGTCCGTTAGACAAGCCTTTGGCGCGACGTCGTAGCCGCCACCAGCGAACCGGTTGTTGCCGACCGCCATGACCAGCATCGATCCTTCCTTCACCGCACCGTCGGCGAGGATCAGCCGGCCCTTATAAGGTTGAAGCTGGAATGCCTTGACAAAGCCCATGATGGAATAGGCCGCGCCGCCAAGGGCCTTCTTCATGTCCTGGGGCGTCGTCGCGGTGATCTCGGCCCCAAAGCCTCCGCTGGCGACGTTGATGAAATACTGTCCGTTCATCGAGCCAATGTCGATGCTGGTCGGCTTTCCTGAACAGGCCAACTCAAGAGCGCTTATCAAGTCGCCCGCTGCAATGCCCGCACCCCTTGCAAAGTCATTGGCGGTCCCCAAAGGCAGTATCCCGAGCGATGCTTTCGGCGCCTTGCCCTTTCGTAGCATCGCGTTGACGACGGCGTTCAGGGTGCCGTCACCGCCGCCCGCTACGATCCGCTGTGCACCATCGGCAATTGCTTGCCGAACGAACCGGCGGAGGTCCTTTCCACGCCACGGAATGTAGACCTCGAAGTCTACCGACTGCCGAACGTGCTTGACCGCCGCCTTGACCTCAGGCCGTGTGCAGGACTTCTTATGGAGGATGAGGCAGATCGCTGCGCGCTTCTTGGTCATCGACCTTCCTTTCCCGAGGCGATGTGCAGGCTGTCTGTTCCAACGGCCGCACGTGTGTCATGTTCTAAGTCTACTGCATCGACGGGAGTTGTTGGACGATGAGAACAAGAGTGTCTCCCATGGAACTGAAAGCAAGGGTTGCAGCGGCTGCCTTGGCTCTGAGCGCCATCGCCTCGCCTGCGCTTGCCGCCGACACGGCAACGGCTGTCCTGAAGGACCCGGAGGGCAAGGAGGTGGGCGCCGTGACGCTGCGGGCCGTCCCAACGGGTGTCTTGCTCGATACCAAGCTGAGCGGCTTTCCGCCTGGCGACCACGCATTCCACATCCACGGCACGGGCAAGTGCGAGCCGCCGAGCTTCAAGTCGGCGGGCGGGCATTTCAATCCGGAAGAAGACGAGCACGGGCTTGAGAATTCCGCGGGGCCCCATGGCGGCGACATGCCGAATATCCATGTGCCCGAATCGGGCGAGCTTCATATCGAGGTGCTCAACCAGATGGTGAGCCTCGGCGGCCTACTCGGCGGGGAAGGCACCGCCATCGTCGTCCACCAGAAGGGTGACGACTATAAGTCGAACCCGGCCGGCGACGCCGGGCCCCGCATCGCTTGCGGCGTCATCGCCGAATAGCCGGCGAAGAGGCCCCAGGCCTCCCGAATTAAACTTTCTGTCAAATATTTGGGCGCCATGCTGAGCCTCACGATTCGTACTGCGTTGGGGAACTTAAAGCATGGACGGCCCGTACGAAGGCGACTGGGGCGGAACGGCCTATGTTATCGGCTCGCATGTCTGGGAAACAGTCGATGGCGGCAACACCTGGATCCTGTCCGGATTCACCGACGATATGAACGCCGGATTCGAAATCGCGACGCCCGCTTAGCCTTCACCCACGAAGAAGATCCGAAAGAGCGCGCCGGGCCCAGACCAAAGGAAGCAGGTCCGCCCGATTGCCCCTGCCCGTTGACTGAGCTATTCAAAGGACTCGACTGGGCAACACGCGCTAATAACCAATGTCAAATAAGCTAGAGGCAGAGCGTCCGCTCTCCCCGCATCTGCAAATCTATCGGCCGATGCTGACCATGATGATGTCGATCGCGCATCGCATCTCTGGCGCGGCGCTGGCCGTCGGCTTCGCACTTCTGACCTGGTGGCTAGTCGCGGTCAGCATGGGCCCCGGCGCCTATGATTGCGTTCAGAGCTTCTTCGGGAGCCTGGTCGGCCGCGCGCTTCTCTTTATGTTTACCTGGGCGCTGATCCACCACATGCTCGGCGGTATCCGCCATCTAATCTGGGATACCGGCGCCGGCCTCGACAAGACCACCATCGAGATTTTCGCTTGGGCGACGATTGTCGGCTCCACCGCACTCACGATCCTGGTCTGGGTCCTGGGCTATTGCCGGATGGGAGGGCTCTAGCCATGGCCACACCGCTTAAGCGCGTCCGCGGCCTCGGCGCCGCCCATCACGGAACGGAGACCTTCTGGCGTCAGCGCCTCACGGCCGTCGCCAACGTGCCGCTCGTGATCTTCCTCATCTGGTTCCTCGTCGAACATGTCGGCGCGAGCTACGAGAAGATGAAGGAGTGCCTCTCCAATCCGATCGTTGCCGTGCTCATGCTGGCGCTGATCTGGTCCGCGGCGATCCACATGCGCATCGGTCTCAGAGAGATCATCGAGGACTATCTGCACAACAAGCTGTGCAAAGTGTCCTCGCTGATCCTCGTGACATTTTTTGCCGCACTGGTCGGTATCGCCTCCACGCTTGCTATTTTGAAGATCACTCTCGGAAGTTGACGCGTAATGCCTGAAGACGCCACGTCACAAGATACGCCGCACAACGCCGTCGCCGTGAACGGCCGCGCCTACGAGATCATCGACCACGCCTATGACGTCATCGTCGTCGGCGCCGGCGGCTCGGGCCTTCGCGCCGTTGTGGGCGCGAGCGAGGCGGGCCTGCGCACCGCCTGCATCAGCAAAGTGTTTCCCACGCGCTCCCACACCGTAGCGGCGCAAGGCGGCATCGCTGCGGCCCTCGGCAATATGGGGCCGGACGATTGGCGTTGGCACATGTACGACACCGTGAAGGGGTCGGACTGGCTCGGCGATCAGGACTCTATCGAATATCTCTGCCGCAACGCGCCGCAAGCGGTTTACGAACTCGAGCACTGGGGCGTGCCCTTTTCGCGCACCGAGGACGGCAAAATCCTGCAGCGCGCGTTCGGCGGCATGACCATGGATTACGGCAAGGGCCCGGTGAAGCGCACCTGCGCCGCCGCCGACCGCACCGGCCACGCCATGCTGCACACCATGTACGGCCAAGCGCTGCGCCAGTCGGCCGAGTTCTTCATCGAGTATTTCGCCATCGACCTGATCATGGACGACGAGGGCCGCTGCCGGGGCGTCATCGCCATCGACATGTCCGACGGCTCGCTCCACCGCTTCCGCGGGCATCAGACGATTCTCGCCACGGGCGGTTATGGCCGCGCTTATTTCTCCTGCACGTCGGCGCATATCTGCACCGGCGACGGCAACGCCATGGTGCTGCGCGCAGGGCTCCCGCTGCAGGACATGGAGTTCGTGCAGTTCCATCCCACCGGCGTTTACGGCGCCGGCGTGCTCATCACCGAAGGTGCGCGCGGCGAGGGCGGTTTCTTGCGCAACTCCGAAGGCGAGAAGTTCATGGAGCGCTACGCACCGTCCGCCAAGGACCTTGCGTCGCGCGACGTGGTCTCCCGCGCCATCACCATCGAGATCCGCGAAGGCCGCGGCCATGGTCCTGAAAAGGACTACATGCATCTCCATCTCGATCATCTCGACGAGGAGATGCTGGCCGAACGGCTTCCGGGCATCACCGACATCGCCCGCATTTTTGGCGGCGTCGATGTGCGCAACGAACCGATCCCGATCATTCCGACCTGCCACTACAATATGGGCGGCATTCCTACCAATATGCATGGCGAAGTGATCGCCCCGCGCGGCGACGACAAAGACGCTGTCGTGCCCGGCCTCATGGCGCTTGGCGAAGCGGCTTGCGTGTCGGTACATGGCGCCAACCGTTTGGGCTCGAACTCGCTGATCGATCTCGTGGTGTTCGGACGCGCCGCAGCGCTGCGTTGCGCCGAGATCGTGGGCAAAGACACCGCAATTCCCGAACTGCCGAAAGGCGCGGGCGACGAGGCCATCGCACGCCTCGATCGCTTCCGCTATGCCGACGGCGGCACGCCGACCGCCGAGCTTCGCTTGGCGATGCAAAAGACGATGCAGCGCGATTGTTCGGTGTTCCGCACCAAGGAAGTGCTCGCCGAGGGCGTTGAGAACATCAAGAAGGTGTGGGACGACGCCGAGGACATCGCCGTTACCGACCGCTCGCTGATCTGGAACACGGACCTCATCGAGACGCTGGAGTTCGACAATCTCATCAGCCAAGCCGCCGTCACCGTGCAGGGCGCGCTGGCCCGCGAAGAATCTCGCGGCGCGCATGCCCGCGAGGACTTTCCGAAGCGTGACGACAAGGACTGGATGAAGCATACATTGTCTTACGCGAACTACGGCACGCACACGGTCACGCTCGACTTCCGGCCGGTGCACACCTACACGCTGTCGAACGAGGTCAGCTACATCGAGCCCAAAGAGCGGGTGTATTAGACATGGTCCAGTTCACACTTCCCAAGAACTCGAAAATCAAAAAGGGCAAGGAGTGGAATCCGCCGCCCGCGGGCGATGCGAAGGACCGCTGGCGCGAATACCGCGTCTACCGCTACGACCCGGAGACCGGTGAGAACCCGCGCGTCGATACCTATTGGGTCGACATGAACGAGTGCGGGCCGATGATTCTCGACGCACTTCTGTGGATCAAGAACACCGTCGATCCGACGCTCACCTTCCGCCGCTCTTGCCGCGAAGGCGTGTGCGGGTCCTGCTCCATGAACGTCGCCGGTACCAACACGCTCGCCTGCACCATGCACGCCGACGACGCCAAGGGCGCCGCGATCGCCATCTATCCTTTGCCGCATATGCCGGTGGTCAAGGACCTCGTGCCGGACATGACGCAGTTTTACGCGCAGCACCGCGCCATCGAACCGTGGCTTCAGACCGACAGCCCGACGCCGCAAAAGGAATGGCGCCAGAGTCACGACGACCGCGAAAAGCTCGACGGGCTTTACGAGTGCATCTTATGCGCCTGCTGCTCGACCGCCTGCCCGTCCTATTGGTGGAACAGCGACCGCTATCTCGGCCCGGCCGTCCTGTTACAGGCCAATCGTTGGGTGGAGGACAGCCGCGACGAGCGCACCGGTGAGCGGCTCGACGATCTCGAGGATCCGTTCCGGCTCTATCGCTGCCACACCATTTTGAATTGCACCAAGGCCTGCCCCAAGGGGCTCAACCCGGCCGCGGCCATCGCCAACATCAAGCGCAAGATGGTGGAGCGGACTTAAACCCGCTAGCGCGGGCAGCGCGGTAGCGAGAACGTGCAGCTCGGCACCGGCGTATTACGCAGCTCTTTGGCCTTCTCCGGATCGCGCTCGCTTTGCCATTGATAGGGGCTGCGCACGTTCATATGCGCATAGCTCACCCGCGCCAGCTTGCCCCGATCCATGGTGAGGCTCGCCGTACACTCAGCGTTCTTGATGTCCGCGCCCGGCACGGGACCGGGGCCGCTATAGTGATAGATCAGCGTCTCGGCGTTCGTTCCGGCCGGTATGCGCGAGCGGGGCTGGCCGGCGCAGCGCAGCACGTCCGCCTTGCTCATGCCGATATAGGGCTTGCCGTGATCGACGCGGTTGAGCTCCCTGATGGCGTCCTCCGGGCCCGACCCGCCACCGCCGCAAGCGGTCAGCAGGGCGGCCGCACCAAGGGCGCCCAGAACCGCAGCTTTGGCTCGGGAAAGTTCCCTCATCAGGTCCTTTCCCCCTGTCCACGCACATCCATCCCTTTTCATAAGCTGGAAAAGGCCCTAGCGCCAGATTGCGAGGGCTTTGGGGCACCTCGCCCTATCCAGCCTCAGCGGCGGCGAGGCCCCTTCACATCTAGCGAAATTCACTGTTCCGCGCGGAGCCCGGCACGTAGGCTTGCACCCATGACCGCAAAACGCATTGTTGCCGCCCTCCTTGTCATAATGCTGGCAAGTCTTGGTGGCGCCCCCGAGATCTTCGCGCGCGAGGACGTCCCCCCGCCCAAGGTCGAGGCGCAGCACCTTCTGACCAAGCCGCTCGAAGGCGAGCCGGGCAAGCAGATCGACATCCAGGTCTACACCTTTCCTCCGGGGAGCGCGGTGCCGTGGCATACCCACCCCGGCGCGCACGAGATCGAGTATGGGCTCCAGGGCACGCTGATGATCGAGGAGGAGGGCAAACCGCCCTACCCGCTGGAGGCCGGCAAGACCAACTATCTGGCTCCGGACGTGGTGCATCGCGGCTGGAATGCGAGCAAGACCGAGCCGGCCAAGATCTACGTGGTCCGTATCAAGCCGAAGGATGCGCCGCTGACCGATCTGGTTTGGCCGAAATCAAAGGCCGCAGAACCCGACGTGCCCAAGGCAGGCGCCTATCCGGAGCCTTGAGCCGTCAGGCGCGCCGTTTGCGCAGCAGCCCTGAGAGGCCGGCGGCCCAGGCCAGCGCCACCACGATCCAGTAATAGACCTTGGCGGGTGCGCCCAGCTCCATGCCGAGCGCGGAGCCGGCGAACGTGCCGAGCCCTGCAACCAGCGTGTAGAAGGCCGCGAAGGCGAGCACGAAGGCGGTGGCGAAGCGCGGCCGGAAGAAGCCGACCGCGGTCCCTACCAAGCCCCAGATGAAGTTGACCCCGGCCTGGAGGGGGTTCAGCCGAAAGCCCGGCGGGAAGCTCCGCGGATCCGTGTCGAAGCCATAGAAAAGATAGGTGATCAGCATGATGCCGCCCAACGCCAGGAAATAGGCGCTGAACCGCGCCGCCCAGACCACGGCCGGCAGAGGCGGGGTCGCATCCAGCTCCTCGTCCGTGGGCACTGACCTCTCAGCGTCCTTGTGGCTTTGGGCAGCTTTGGCCAGCGGCTTCTCCCCCATGCTCCTCGACCCCGTGGCTCCCTCAAATCTTGCGGCTCCTCTGGCAGCCTAGCCGATTGGGCGCCCGCTTTCATACGATTCGCCACCTTGCGCGACGGCCCGATTGCATTTAACCAACCAGCGAGTTCAGGCGGGCCCGAAATTGCTTCAGATGCGGCCCATTTCAGTCAGCGTATTCAACAGGGGGTTTTCATGGCGCGCAGTAAGATTGCACTGATCGGCGCCGGCCAAATCGGCGGCACGCTCGCCCACCTGGCCGGTATTCGGGAGCTTGGTGAGGTCGTTCTCTTCGACGTGGTGGACGGCGTACCGCAAGGCAAGGCGCTCGACCTGTCGCAGTCCTCACCCGTGGAGGGTTACGCGCCGAAACTCGCAGGCGCCAACGAATATGCCGAGATCAAGGACGCCGACGTGGTGATCGTCACCGCCGGCGTGCCCCGCAAGCCCGGCATGAGCCGCGACGACCTGCTCGAGATCAACCTGAAAGTGATGGAGCAGGTGGGCGCGGGGCTCCGGAAATACGCTCCGGAAGCCTTCGTCATCTGCGTGACCAACCCGCTCGACGCCATGGTCTGGGCCCTGCAGAAGACGTCCGGTCTGCCCCGCAACAAGGTAGTCGGCATGGCCGGCGTGCTCGACAGCGCCCGCTTCCGCTTCTTCCTGTCCCAGGAATTCGACGTCAGCCCGCAGGACATTCACACGATGGTGCTTGGCGGCCATGGCGACACCATGGTGCCACTGATCCGCTATTCGTCGGTTGCCGGCATTCCGCTCGGCGATTTGGTCAAGATGCGCTGGATCACGCAGAAGCGTCTGGATGAGATCGTGCAGCGCACGCGCAACGGCGGCGCCGAGATCGTGGGCCTGCTCAAGACCGGCTCGGCCTATTACGCGCCGGCCGCGGCCGCGCTCGACATGGCGGAGTCCTACCTCAAGGACAAAAAGCGCGTGCTGCCCGCCGCCGCTTATCTCAACGGCGAATACGGCGTCAAAGGCATCTATGCCGGCGTGCCCGTGATCATCAGCTCCAAGGGCGTGGAGCGCGTCATCGAGCTTGACCTGTCGTCGGCGGAGAAAGACGCCTTCGTGCACTCCGTCGAGTCGGTGAAAGCTCTCGTCGAACTGTGCCAGCGGATCGCGCCAAACCTCGCGTCGTCGTAAGAGCGCCTTCCGGAGACTTCCATGAACATTCACGAGTACCAGGCCAAAGACCTGCTCAAGGCCTACGGCGCCCCTGTGGCCAAAGGTGTCGTTGCCAAAAGCGCCGACGAAGCGGCCGAGCTCGCCAAGGAGCTGAACGGGGAGATCTACGTCGTGAAGGCGCAGATCCACGCCGGTGGACGCGGCAAGGGTGGCGGCATCAAGATCGTCAAGACGATCGAGGAGCTGCACGCGGAGTCCGACCGCTTGCTCGGCAAGCCGCTGATCACCCCGCAGACGGGCCCGAAGGGGCGCGTCGTGCGCAGCGTCTACCTGGTCGAAGACACGACCATCGCCCGCGAACTTTATCTGTCGCTTCTGGTGGACCGGAGCACGGGGCGCATTGCGTTTGTCGCTTCGACTGAAGGCGGCGTGAACATCGAAGAAGTCGCGGCGAAGACGCCGGAGTTGATTACGACCATCGACGTCGATCCGGCCTCCGGCTTGAGCGGCTTCCACGGCCGCGTCATCGCCGACGCGCTGAAGCTCAAGGGCGACCTGGCCAAACAGTGCGGCAAGCTCATCAAGACGCTCTACACGCTGTTCGTTGAGAAGGATGCGAGCCTCATCGAGATTAATCCGCTGGTCGTGACCAAGAAAGACACTCTTGTCTGCCTCGACGCCAAGATCGGCTTTGAGGACAACGCGCTCTTCCGTCATCCCGACATCGAGGCGCTTCGCGACATCCACGAGGAAGACCCGGCGGAAGTCGAGGCCTCCAAACACGACCTCTCTTACGTCAAGCTCGACGGCAATATCGGCTGCATGGTCAATGGCGCAGGACTGGCGATGGCCACCATGGACATCATCAAGTTCTATGGCGGCGATCCGGCGAACTTTTTGGATGTCGGCGGCGGCGCGACCAAGGAGAAGGTCACGTCAGCCTTCAAGCTCATTCTGTCCGACCCGAATGTGAAGGCCGTGCTGGTGAACATCTTCGGCGGCATCATGCGCTGCGATACGATTGCCGAAGGCGTTATCGCCGCGGCGAAAGAGACGAATATCGCCGTGCCGCTGATTGTGCGACTCGAAGGCACAAACGTGGAGCGTGGCAAGGAGCTTCTGTCGGAATCGGGCCTCGCAATCATTCCCGCTGACGACCTCGACGACGCGGCCAAGAAGGCCGTCGCCTCTATCGCCTGAGTTTCGACTTTCCGTATTTGTCACGAATCCTTCCACGAATGGGCTTAAGCTTTCATCATGTCTGTCCTCGTCGATAAGAACACACGCGTCATTTGTCAGGGTTTCACCGGCTCGCAGGGAACCTTCCACACAGAACAAGCGATCGCCTACGGCACCAAGATGGTCGGCGGCGTGACGCCCGGCAAAGGCGGCACCACCCACTTGGATCTGCCGGTGTTCGATACGGTGCGCGATGCGGTCGAGACGACGGGCGCGGAGGCGTCTGCCATCTACGTGCCGCCGCCCTTTGCCTCCGACGCAATCCTGGAAGCGATCGACGCCGGTATTGGCCTCATCGTGTGCATCACCGAAGGCGTGCCCGTACTCGACATGGTCAAGGTCAAGCGGGCGCTTTGCGACAGCGGCGCGCGGCTCATCGGCCCGAACTGCCCCGGCATCATCACGCCAGGCGAGTGCAAGATCGGCATCATGCCCGGGCATATCCACACGCCCGGCAAGGTGGGCGTCGTCTCGCGCTCCGGCACCCTCACCTATGAAGCCGTGGCGCAGACCACGGCGACGGGCCTCGGCCAGACCACCTGCATTGGCATCGGCGGCGATCCAGTCAACGGCACCAACTTCATCGATGCGCTCTCGCTCTTTCTGGAGGACGACGCCACCGAGGCCATCATCATGATCGGCGAGATCGGCGGCAGCGCCGAGGAGGAAGCGGCCGAATTCCTGATCAATGCCGGCAACACGAAGCCGGTCGTGGGCTTTGTGGCCGGCGCGACCGCGCCCCCCGGTCGCCGCATGGGACATGCCGGTGCCGTCATTTCGGGCGGCAAAGGCGACGCCAAGAGCAAAATCGAGGCAATGCAGGAGGCCGGCATTGTCGTTTCCCAGTCCCCCGCAGCCCTTGGAACGACCCTTGCACAGCTATTAGATAAAAGGTGAGCCGGGCGTCCAAAGCTCGCTTTAATTGCCCGGCAGGCTCGTGGTCGAACGGTTGACCGGCCAGGTTTTGGTGCAATGACACGACACGAACTGAACGAAGTGTTTGCCCGCACATCGTTCCTGGATGGCGCGAACGCCACCTATTTGGCGGAGCTATATGCCCGCTACGAGACGGACCCAGCCTCCCTCGATCCCGAATGGAGAAGCTTTTTCGCCAGCCTCGGCGATGACGCGACCGCTGTGTTGGCCGATGCAGCCGGCCCCTCCTGGGCGCCGCAAGCCCCCGCCCGGCCTGCTTCGGCCAAAGCTGGCGCCCTCACCCAGCAGCAAGCCATCGATGCGGCGCGCGACACGCTGGGCGCCCGCATGCTGATCCGGGCCTACCGCACCCGCGGCCATCTCATCGCCCAACTGGACCCGCTTCGCCTCAACCCGCGCGGCGACCACCCGGAACTCAACCCGGCAACCTATGGCTTCACTCCGGCGGATTATGCGCGGCCCATCTATATCGGCGGCGCGCTTGGCTTCGAATTCGCGAGCTTGCGCCAAGTGCTCGATGTTCTGAACAAGACCTATGCCGGCACGATCGGCTTTGAGTACATGCACATCTCCGATCCGGAGCAGCGCGCCTGGATCCAAGAGCGCATCGAGGGCGTCGACAAGAAGGTGCGCTTCACCGAGCAAGGCAAGCGGGCCATCCTCGCCAAGCTCATCGAGGCGGAGGGCGCCGAGCGCTTTCTCAACGTCAAATATACGGGCACCAAGCGCTTCGGGCTGGACGGCGGCGAGTCCATGGTCCCGGCGCTCGAGCAGATCATCAAGCGCGGCGGTCAGCTGGATGTCCGGGAGATCGTCATCGGTATGCCCCATCGCGGCCGGCTCAACGTGCTGGCCAATGTGATGGCGAAGCCCTGGCGCGCCATCTTCAACGAGTTCCGCGGCGGCTCGGCGCAGCCCGACGACGTCGAAGGCTCCGGCGACGTGAAGTACCATTTGGGCGCATCGTCGGACCGGGAATTCGACGACAACCGCGTGCACCTGTCGCTCACCGCCAATCCTTCGCATTTGGAAGCCGTGGACCCCGTGGTGCTGGGTAAGGTGCGCGCCAAGCAGGATCAGTTTGGTGACGCGGAGCGCAAAGAGGTCTTGCCGCTCCTGCTCCATGGCGATGCGGCCTTCGCCGGCCAAGGCGTTGTGCCTGAGTGCTTGGGGCTGTCAGGCCTGCGCGGGCACCGCACGGGCGGCTCGATCCACTTCATCGTGAACAACCAGATCGGGTTCACGACGGCGCCGCGCTTTTCGCGGTCTTCGCCCTACCCGTCCGACGTCGCCAAGATGATCGACGCACCGATCTTTCATGTGAACGGCGACGACCCGGAAGCCGTGGTCCACGTCACCAAGGTCGCCACGGAATTCCGGCAACGCTTTGGCAAGCCCGTGGTCATCGACATGTTCTGCTATCGGCGCCACGGACATAACGAGGCCGACGAGCCGGCCTTCACCCAACCGCTGATGTACCGGCGCATTGCCAAGCATCCGCGCGTGGTGGATGTCTATGCCGACCGCCTCGTCGAGGAAGGCCTCTACACCAAGGAGCAGATCGACCGCCTCCAAGGCCAGTTTCGAGCCTATCTGGAGGAGGAGTTCGCAGCGGGCGAGACTTACCGCCCCAACCGCGCCGATTGGCTCGACGGCAAATGGTCCGGCATTGGCTTTGCGGAGGAAGGTGCGCGGCGCGGAACCACCGGCGTGGACCTCGACGTCTTGCGGGAGATCGGCTGCAAGCTCACCACGATCCCCGAGGGCTTCACGCCCCACAAGACCATTGCCCGCATCATGGATAACCGCCGCAAGATGATCGAGGACGGCAAGGGAATCGACTGGGCCACTGCCGAGTCGCTCGCCTACGGCACGCTCCTGGCCGACGGATTCCGGGTCAGGCTGTCGGGCCAGGATTCGGAGCGCGGCACCTTTTCCCAACGCCATTGCGTGCTGATGGACCAGGCCAACGAGAACAAATACACGCCGCTCAAGCACATCGCCAAGGACCAGGGCGACTTCGAGGTCATCAATTCGATGCTCTCCGAAGAAGCCGTGTTGGGCTTCGAATACGGCTACAGTCTCGCCGAGCCCAACGCGCTCGTGCTGTGGGAAGCCCAGTTCGGCGACTTCGCCAACGGCGCACAGGTGATCATTGATCAGTTCATCTCCTCCGGCGAGCGCAAATGGCTGCGCATGTCCGGCCTCGTGCTCCTGCTGCCGCACGGTTACGAAGGCCAGGGCCCGGAGCACTCCTCGGCAAGGCTCGAGCGCTATCTACAGCTCTGTGCGGAGGACAACTGGCAGGTGGTCAACTGCACCACGCCAGCCAACTACTTCCACGTGCTGCGGCGCCAACTTCATCGCGAGTTCCGCAAACCGCTCGTGCTGATGACGCCGAAGTCGCTGCTGCGTCATAAGAAGGTCGTGTCGGAGATGAACAATTTCTCTCCGGAGTCGAGCTTCCACCGGCTCTTGTGGGATCATGCCCAGTCGCATCCCAACCAGAAGATCACGCTTGCTCCCGACGATCGGATCAAGCGCGTGGTCATCTGCTCCGGGAAGGTCTACTACGATCTCTACGAGGAGCGCGAAAAGCGCGGCGTCAATGACATCTACTTGCTGCGCCTGGAGCAACTCTATCCCTTCCCGGCGCGCGCGCTCATTCAAGAACTCAGCCGCTTCAAGGACGCCGAGATGGTCTGGTGTCAGGAGGAGCCGAAGAACATGGGCGCGTGGAGTTTCGTCGAGCCGAACCTGTCTTGGGTGCTCGATCATATTGACGCGAAACACACACGTCCGCGCTATGCGGGACGTCCAAGTTCGGCCGCGACGGCCACGGGATTGATGAGTAAGCACCAGCGCGAGTTGAAGGTCTTCCTCGACGAGGCGCTGAGTTAGGTCAGGAAACAGGCGAACAAAGCCATGGCGACAGAGATTCGGGTACCGGCCTTGGGAGAGTCCGTCGTCGAGGCGACGGTCGGCCAATGGTTCAAGGAGGTGGGCGACGCGGTTGCCGTCGACGAGCCCTTGGTCGAGCTCGAAACCGACAAGGTCACGGTCGAGGTCCCGGCCCCTGCATCCGGCGTTCTGTCGGACATCACCGTGAACCCGGGCGATACGGTCGAGGTGGGCGCCGTTCTGGGTGCCATCGCCGACGGCGACGGCAAGTCCGCCGCCCCCGCAGCCAAAACCAAGCCGGCCAAACCAGCGCCAGCTACTACCAAGGCAGAGGCGCCGGCGCCCCTGCCCGACGTGGAGCTCAAGGCGCTGGAGCGCGAGCCGTATATTCGCGAGGAGATCGAGCCCGACGCTATGCCGCCCTCCCCCGCCGCACGGAAGCTACTGGCCGAGACGGGGCTCGCGCCCGGCGACATTGCGGGCTCAGGCCGCCGCGGTCAGGTCCTCAAAGGCGATGTGATCGCGGGCGCCGCCAAGGCGTTGCTGACCCGCAAGAAGGCGCCGAAGCCGGCACCTGCCCCCCGCGCACCCGTCGCGCAGTCCGATGAGAAGCGCGAGGAACGCGTACGCATGACGCGGCTGCGCCAAACCATCGCCAAGCGGCTCAAAGAAGCGCAAGACAACGCCGCCATGCTCACCACATTCAACGACGTGGACATGAGCAAGATCATGCAGCTGCGGAAGGAGTGCCGGGACGGATTCGAGAAGCGCCACGGCGTGAAGCTCGGCTTCATGGGCTTCTTCGTGAAGGCCTGCGTTCATGCGCTAAAGGAAATTCCTGCGGTGAACGCCGAGATCGACGGCCAGGACATCGTCTACAAGAACTACTATCACGTCGGTGTCGCTGTCGGCACGGAACGGGGACTTGTGGTGCCCGTGGTGCGCAATGCCGACGAGCTGAGCCTCGCCGAGATCGAGGAGCAAATTGCAGATTTCGGTGCCCGTGCCCGCGACGGCAAGCTGGGCCTCGAGGAGATGCAAGGCGGCACCTTCACCATCTCCAATGGCGGCATCTATGGATCGATGCTGTCCACCCCGATCCTGAACGCACCGCAATCCGGCATTCTCGGCATGCACCGCATCGAGGAGCGGCCCGTGGTCCGCGACGGACAGATCGTCGCCCGGCCCATGATGTATCTCGCGCTGTCCTACGACCACCGCATGGTGGACGGCAAAGAGGCGGTTACCTTCCTGGTGAACGTCAAAGAGTCTCTCGAAAACCCCGCCCGCCTCGTCCTGGATCTTTGAGACATCAAGCATGAGCAAATTCGATCTCGTTGTTATCGGTACCGGCCCGGGTGGCTATGTGTGCGCCATTCGCGCCGCGCAATTGGGGATGAAGGTCGCCGTGGTGGAGAAGCGCGCCACCCATGGCGGCACCTGCCTCAATGTCGGCTGCATCCCTTCCAAGGCGCTGCTGCATGCGTCAGAGGCCTATGCCGACGCCGCAGATCACTTCGGCGACATGGGCATCAAGGTGAAACCGGAACTCGACCTTGCGGCCATGCTTGCCTTCAAGGACGAGGGCGTAAAGGGCAACGTGGACGGCGTCGCGTACCTCTTGAACAAGAACAAGGTCGATCATTTTCATGGCACCGGCCGTATCTTGGGAACAGGCAAGGTGGAGGTCACGTTCATCAACGGCGAGAAACAGGTGGTCGAGGGCAAGGCCGTCGTCATCGCCACAGGCTCCGAAGTCGCGCACATTCCCGGCATCGAGGTCGACGAGAAACACATCGTCTCTTCCACCGGCGCACTGTCGCTCCCGGAAGTGCCCAAACGCATGGTAGTGATCGGTGGCGGTTATATCGGCCTCGAGCTCGGCTCGGTGTGGTCGCGGCTCGGCAGCAACGTCACCGTTGTCGAAATGCTGAACACGATCACCCCCGGACTCGACGGCGAGGTGGCCAAGCAACTTCAGCGCATCCTGCAGAAGCAGGGGCTGACCTTCAAACTCGGCGCCAAGGTCACCAAGGTCGACACCAAGGGCAAGACGGTGAAGCTCACCATCGAGCTGGCCAGTGGCGGTAAGGCGGAAGAGTTGACTTGCGACGTGGTGCTGGTGTCCATCGGGCGGGTGCCGAACACCGAAGGCCTCGGGCTCGCCGATATTGGCGTGGAGCTTACCCGCGGCCGCGTTGTCGTCGACGGTAACTTCCAGACCAATGTCGCGGGCATCTATGCCATTGGCGATGTGATCGACGGACCGATGTTGGCTCATAAGGCCGAAGAAGAAGGTGTCGCCGTCGCCGAGATCTTGGCGGGTCAGGCCGGCCACGTGAATTACGAGGTGATCCCGTCCGTGGTCTACACGGCGCCGGAAGTGGCATCCGTCGGCAGGACCGAGGAACAACTCAAAGACGAGGGCGTGTCTTACAAAGTCGGCAAGTTCCCCTTCACCGCCAATGGACGCGCCAAGGTGAACCGCACCACGGACGGCTTCGTGAAAATTCTTTCCGACGAGACGACCGACCGCGTGCTTGGCGTGCACATTATCGGGCCGGACGCGGGCACCATGATCGCCGAGGCCGCAGTGCTCATGGAGTTTGGCGGCTCCACCGAGGATTTGGCGCGCACCTGCCACGCGCACCCAACGCTGAACGAAGCGGTCAAGGAAGCGGCGCTCGCCGTCGACAAACGCCCCATCCATATGTGAGGCTTAGGCCCGCGGATGGGCGCTATCGTAGGCTTTCAGGAGATGCGCCCGGTCAACCTCCGTATAGCCCTGCGTGGTCGACAGGCTGGCATGACCCAGCAGTTCCTGGATGGCGCGCAAATCCGCGCCCGCGCCCAGCAAATGCGTGGCGAAGGAGTGCCGCAGCGCATGCGGTGTCGCCGTCTCAGGCAGACCCAGCGCGGCACGGGCCTTCGCCATGCGCAGTTGGATGATGCGGGGGGAAAGCTGCTTCCCACGCGCACCAATGAACAGCGGATCGTCAGGCCCGAGCTTCGCCGGGCAGAGCTTCAAGTAGTTCTCGATCGCTTGCCGCGTGACGGGCAGCACCGGCACGACGCGCGTCTTGTCGCCTTTGCCGGTGACCCGCAGCATGTCGCGGCCCTTGATTGGCGCATCCTTCAGACGCAGCGACAAGGCCTCGGAGATGCGAAGCCCCGAGCCGTAGAGCAGCGTCAGCACCGCAGTATCGCGGGCGAGCGTCCATTCCGGCGCGTCCGGCTGTGCGATATCGGTGCCGTCGACCAGTGCGGTCGCTTTCGGCTCGGTGAGAGGCTTCGGCACTGAGTGCGGCAGCTTCGGCAGCGACACGGCGCGGATCGCATCGTTTTTGCCTAACCCTCGCCGTTCGAGAAAGCGGTAAAACATGCGCAGCGCGCTCAACGTGCGCGACAGGCTGCGGCTGCCGATATCTTGCGCGCGGCGGGCGGCGAGAAAGGCGCGCACGTCTCGTGCCGACAGAGAGAAGAGATGCTTGAGATCAGGCCGGCGGCCGCAATGCCCCCCGAGAAAGCGCAGGAACTGCGACAGGTCGCGCCGATAGGCCTCGACCGTATGCGCCGCCAACTGGCGCTCGGTCATCAGATAGACGAACCAGGCGTTGACCGCGCGGTCGACGTCCGGCGCGGCGCCAATCCCCGCCGCCTTCTTTGCCGCCTTTTTCGCCTTTGGCTTTCCGGCCATCCCGCCCCTCAAGAGTGCTGCCGCGCTACTATGGGTCGGTGAGTCGTTAACCTCCACTTAACCCCGAAGAGCCCGCCCTGGCCAAGCCTTCCAAATCAAAGCTGCCTGTGTCGAGCGCCGCGCCCCAGACCGTGCCGGTCCTCGTGCCGCTGGGGCTGCCGGCGCCATACGACTACCTCGTGCCGGAAGGCGACCATGTGGAGCCGGGCGAGTTCGTCGTCGTGCCGCTGGGGACCGTCGAGTATGTCGCCGCAGTGTGGCGCCGCGCAGCCGGCGAAAACGCGCCAAAGATACCCCGCAAAAAACTGCGGGAAATTCTTGAGATCTTCGACGACGTGCCGAAGCTGCCGGCGGTCTCCATGTATTTCGCCGAATGGGTCGCGCATTACAGTTTGAGCCCCCTCGGCATGGTCTTGCGCATGATGATGAGCGCAAGCGCCGCCTTCCAACCGCCCGCGCCCCGCTACGGGGTGCGGCTCGAAGGCCCTCCCCCAGAACGTATGACCCCGGCCCGCGCCCGGGTGCTGGAGACGGCGCAGAACGGGCTCATCTGGGTGAAGTCCACCCTGGCCCAGACGGCAGGCGTCAGCCCGGGCGTGATCGACGGCCTGGTCGATGCGGGCACGCTTGTCGCAGAGCCCCTCCCCGACTGGCACGCCAAGCAACTCGACACGTCACGTGAGCGCGCCAAGCTCACAGCAGCGCAAAGCGACGCGGCGCAGGACCTCTGCGTTAACACCTCAGACGGCTTCGCCGTGACGCTGCTCGACGGCATCACCGGCTCCGGCAAGACGGAGATCTATTTCGAGGCGATTGCGAAAGCGCTGGAGGCCGGCAAGCAGGCGCTGGTGCTCATGCCCGAGATCGCGCTCACGGGCGCCTTTCTCACGCGCTGCGAGGAGCGCTTCGGAGCAAGACCAGCAGAGTGGCACTCCGGGGTGACGCCGTCGGTACGCGGCCGCGTCTGGCGCGCGGTGGCCGAGAACAAGGCGAAGCTCGTGGTCGGCGCGCGCTCGGCGCTGTTCCTGCCCTTCCCCGATCTCGGCCTCATCGTCGTCGATGAGGAGCACGATCAAGCCTACAAGCAGCAGGACCGCGTCGCCTATCAGGCCCGGGACATGGCCGTGGTGCGCGGGCATCTCGGAAACTGCCCCGTGGTGCTGAGCTCGGCCACGCCTTCGATTGAGAGCCTGGTGAACGCCGATCAAGGCCGCTACCGGCATATCCAGCTCAAGTCCCGCTACAAGGCGGCGGGGCTGCCGGCGCTGCAAGCCATCGATATGCGAAAGAGCCCCCCCGAGCGCGGGGCATGGTTGTCGCCGGTTCTCATCGAGGCCATGGCAGAGACGCTCGAACGCGACGAACAGGCGCTGCTGTTCTTGAACCGGCGCGGCTATGCGCCGGTGACGCTGTGCCGCAAATGCGGCTTCCGCTTCGAGTGCCCAAACTGCTCCGCCTGGCTGGTCGAGCATAGATTCCGCCACCGCCTCGAATGCCACCATTGCGGCAAGTTCGCGCCTCTACCCGACGAATGCCCCGAATGCGGGGCGGAGGAGTCGCTGGTCGCCTGCGGGCCAGGCGTGGAGCGCATCGCCGAGGAGGTCGCAGAGCTATTCCCAGAGGCGCGCCGGGCGATCCTATCGAGCGACGTGACCCCCTCCATCACCGAGCTGCGCGAGACCTTGCGCGAGATCGAGGACCGCGAGGTGGACATCGTCATCGGCACCCAGCTCGTGGCCAAGGGCCATCACTTTCCGGGCCTGGCGCTGGTTGGCGTCGTGGACGCCGATCTCGGCCTCGCCCAAGGCGACCCCCGCGCCGCCGAGCGCACCTTCCAACTCCTCAGCCAGGTGACGGGCCGGGCGGGACGTGAGGCCATCAAGGGCCGGGGCCTGCTGCAGACCTATATGCCGGAGCACCCGGTGATCGCGTCCCTCGTCGCCGGCGACCGGGACACGTTCTACGCCCAGGAGATCGCCGCCCGCGAGGAGGCCGGAATGCCGCCCTTTGGGCGCCTCGCCGCACTCCTGGTCACCGCGGGCAACCGGCTGGCGACAGAAAGCTATGCGCGGGAGGTGGCGCGCACCGCTCCGCCCGCCGACCAGATTCAGGTCCTCGGACCGGCGGAAGCGCCGCTCTCGGTGATACGGGGGCGCTACCGTTACCGGCTCCTGGTGAAAGCGACGCGCGAGGCCGATCTTCAGGCCTATTTGAGGTTGTGGCTGAGCCAAGTCCCGAAGGCCCGGGGCGACATTCGCCTCACCGTCGACATCGACCCGTACAGCTTCTTGTAGGTCATCCGGCGGTCACAGAGCCGCAGTTGACTTGCCACTTATTGCGCGCCCGTCACCCCTGTGTTACAGGCTCCGCGGGGTTTCCGAGGGGACTGTTTTCGGGGGTTTTCTCCGGCGACGCGGAGGCTTCAATCCCAGCATTTTCCGGGATCTTACGGGTGGGACGGCTTCACGTGAGAACTCGCCCCTGAGCAAGAGGCGTTACGAAGTGGCAAGCGAGGAGCATACCGTATCGGGCGTTGCAGGACGCTATGCCACGGCCCTCTTCGAGCTCGGACTGGAAGAGAAGGCGCTCGAACAGATCGAGGCCGATCTGGGCCGCTTCGGCGAGGCACTCGATGCCTCCGACGACCTCCAGCGCCTGGTAAAAAGCCCGATGTTCTCGACCGAGGAACAGGGCCGCGCGCTCGGCGCCATCCTCGATGAGTTGAAAATCGAGGGCCTCACCAAGAACTTCTTGCTCCTTGTCTCCAAGAACCGGCGCCTGTTCGCCACACCCGACATGATCCGCGCCTATCGCGCCATGCTCGCCGAACATCGCGGGGAGATGAGCGCCACGGTCACCGCGGCATCGAAACTGACAAACACGCAAGTCACCGCGCTGAAGCAGGCCTTGAAGGCCGCGCTCGGCAAGGACGTCATGCTGGATCAGCTCGTTGATCCGAGCCTGATCGGCGGCCTTATGATCAAGGTCGGCAGCCGCATGATCGACACTTCAATTCGCACCAAACTCAACAGTCTCAAGCACGCCATGAAAGAGGTTGGCTAATGGATATCAGGGCCGCCGAGATCTCCGCGATCCTCAAAGATCAAATCAAAAATTTCGGGCAGGACGCCGAAGTTGCCGAAGTCGGCCAAGTGCTGTCCGTCGGTGACGGCATTGCTCGCGTCTACGGACTCGACAACGTCCAAGCCGGCGAGATGGTCGAATTCGCCGACGGTACGCGCGGCATGGCGCTGAACCTCGAAGTCGACAATGTCGGCATCGTGATCTTCGGCGACGACCGCAACATTAAAGAAGGCGATATCTGCAAGCGTACCGGCGCCATTGTTGAAGTGCCGGTAGGCAAGGCCCTGCTCGGCCGCGTCGTCGACGCCCTCGGCAACCCGATCGACGGCAAAGGCCCGATCGAGGCGGACGAGAAGCGCCGCGTGGACGTGAAGGCGCCGGGCATCATTCCCCGCCAGTCCGTGCACGAGCCGATGCAGACCGGCCTCAAGGCTGTGGATGCGTTGATCCCGATCGGCCGCGGCCAGCGCGAGCTGATCATNNCGCCAGACCGGCAAGACCGCCATCATTCTCGACACCATCCTCAATCAGAAGTCGGTCAACGAGCGCGGCGATGAGTCCGAGAAGCTCTATTGCATCTACGTCGCTGTTGGCCAGAAGCGTTCGACCGTGGCGCAGTTCGTGAAGGTGCTCGAGGACAACGGCGCGCTGCCCTATTCCATCGTGGTCGCCGCAACCGCGTCCGACCCGGCACCCATGCAGTTCCTGGCGCCGTTCACC
>DGOS01000084.1:24111-26306 GCA_002390155.1 Hyphomicrobiaceae bacterium UBA4460
GGGCGAGTATTTCCGCGACAACGGTATGCATGCACTCGTCAACTACGACGATCTTTCCAAGCAGGCCGTCGCCTACCGTCAGATGTCGCTTCTGCTGCGCCGTCCGCCTGGACGTGAGGCCTATCCGGGTGACGTGTTCTATCTTCACTCGCGGCTCCTGGAGCGCGCGGCCAAGCTCAACGCCGACAACGGCTCCGGGTCGCTCACCGCGTTGCCGGTGATCGAGACCCAAGCCAACGACGTGTCGGCTTACATCCCGACCAACGTGATCTCCATCACCGACGGTCAGATCTTCCTTGAGACGGACCTGTTCTATCAGGGCATCCGGCCTGCGGTGAACGTGGGTCTTTCGGTGTCGCGCGTGGGCTCATCCGCCCAGGTGAAAGCGATGAAGCAGGTAGCCGGCAAGATTAAGGGTGAACTCGCCCAGTATCGTGAGATGGCCGCGTTCGCGCAGTTCGGCTCCGACCTGGACGCCACCACCCAACGCCTACTGAACCGCGGCGCGCGCCTGACCGAGCTGCTGAAGCAGCCGCAGTTCTCGCCGCTAAAGGTCGAGGAGCAGGTGGTCGTGATCTACACCGGTGTGAACGGTTATCTCGACGACCTGAAGGTCACCGATGTCGGCCGCTTCGAAGAAGAATTCCTCCGCTACATGCGTTCCGAGCATCAAGGCATTCTCGATACGATCCGCAGCGAGAAGAAGATCTCGGACGAGACCGGCAAGGATCTGAAGAAAGCCGTCGACAAGTTCTCCAAGGCCTTTGCGTGAGTTGATCCATGGCGTCGCTGAAAGAGCTCCGCAACCGTATCGCCTCGGTCAAGGCGACCCAGAAGATTACCAAGGCCATGCAGATGGTGGCCGCGGCGAAGCTTCGCCGTGCGCAGACTGCCGCTGAGGCCGCGCGGCCTTACGCGGAGCGCATGGAGGCGGTTTTGTCCAACCTCGCTGCGGCCTTGGAAGGCCGTGAAGGCGGCCCGCCGCTGATGGTGGGAACCGGCAAGGACAAGGTTCATCTTCTTATCGTGTGCACGTCCGAGCGCGGCCTGTGCGGCGCCTTTAATTCGGCAATCGTCCGGCTCGCCCGCGAGCACGTCAATCGCCTGACGGCCGAGGGCAAAGAGGTGAAGATCCTCTGCGTCGGCAAGAAGGGCCACGATCAGCTGCGTCGCGTATACAAGCCTCTCATCATCGACGTGGTCGAGTTCCGCGGCGTGAAGCAGCTCTCCTTCGCGAATGCGGAGCAGGTCGGCTATAAAGTCCGGTCCCTGTTCGAGGAAGGCGACTTCGACGTGGCAACGCTGTTTTTCTCGCGCTTCAAATCGGTGATCAGCCAGATCCCGACCGCACAGCAGGTCATTCCCGCCTCCATCCCTGAGAACGGCGCGAGCATTGACCTGGGCGGCGCCGTCTACGAGTACGAGCCGGACGAAGAGGAGATCCTCACCGATCTTTTGCCGCTCAACATCACCACGCAGATTTTCAAAGCGCTGCTTGAGAACGGCGCCTCCGAGCAGGGCGCGCGCATGAGTGCCATGGACAGCGCGACCCGCAACGCCGGCGACATGATCGGCAAGCTGACGCTCAACTACAACCGTACCCGCCAGGCCCAGATCACAAAGGAGCTGATCGAGATCATCTCCGGTGCCGAAGCGCTTTAGCCACCTCAAAGGAACGTATCGATGGCAAGGAAAGCAGTGGTTGCTGAGACCAAGAAGCAAGAGAAGAAGATCGCCGCAGGCAAAGGCGCGAAGGGTCACATCGTTCAGGTGACCGGCGCTGTCGTCGACGTGCAGTTCGACGAGAATCTGCCCGAGATCTTGAACGCGCTTGAGACCGACAACCAGGACACACGCCTCGTGCTCGAGGTTGCCCAGCATCTCGGCGAGAACACCGTACGCACCGTCGCCATGGACAGCACCGACGGACTGGTGCGCGGCCAGGAGGTCGTGGACACCGGCGAGCCGATCGCCGTTCCCGTTGGCAACAACACCCTTGGCCGCATCATGAACGTGATCGGCGAGCCCGTGGACGAGCTCGGCCCGATCGAGACCACGGATAAGCGGCAGATCCATGCACCGGCCCCGGCCTATGTCGATCAGTCGACCGAGTCCGAAATTCTGGTCACGGGCATCAAGGTCGTGGACCTGCTGGCGCCTTACTCCAAGGGCGGCAAGATCGGCCTGTTCGGCGG
>DGOS01000084.1:26343-26536 GCA_002390155.1 Hyphomicrobiaceae bacterium UBA4460
CAAGACCGTGCTCATCATGGAGCTGATCAACAACGTCGCTAAGGCGCACGGCGGTTACTCCGTGTTCGCCGGCGTGGGTGAGCGTACGCGCGAAGGCAACGACCTCTATCACGAGATGATCGATTCCGGCGTGAACAAGGACCCGAAGAAGGGCTCGATCGACGGATCCAAATGCGCCCTCGTCTACGGCCAG
>DGOS01000024.1:0-361 GCA_002390155.1 Hyphomicrobiaceae bacterium UBA4460
ATACGGTGATCTTCGATGCGTTCACGGTCTTCGATCCGCGCCCGATCTTCGACAGTCTCGAAGAGATCGCGCCGGGCCGCGCCAAGGAACTCGGCACTCTGTGGCGCACGCGACAGTTCGAGTACACGTGGCTACGGACGGTCGCGGGAGAATACGAGGACTTCTGGAAAGTAACGCGCGACGGGCTCGTCTATGCGGCCGAAGCGCTGCATATCCCCCTCTCCCCCCGCAAGGCGCAGCAAATCATGAACGGCTACCTTCAGCTCCAGACTTGGCCGGACTCCAAGGCCGCGCTGGAGACGCTGAAGGAGCAAGGGCTCAAGATGGCATTCCTGTCGAACTTCACGCCACGCATGTTGAA
>DGOS01000024.1:417-2889 GCA_002390155.1 Hyphomicrobiaceae bacterium UBA4460
GCGGCCGGCGGGAAGTGGTTCGGTTACGAGACGTTCTGGGTGAACCGCCTGGGCACGCCACCCGAAGTTCTCGGCGTGAAGGCCGACGGCATGAGCCGTAACCTGGACGGCCTCGTCGAGTATTTACGGCTGCGCGGCTGAGGCTTCTTCGTCGGCCTTGATCTCGAAGGGAAGACTGAACGTCGCCGACTTGTCACTGTTCTTATCGGCGAACTTCAGCTCGGCCTCGTATTTCCCGGTGGGCGCCTCGGTGAAATCGATGGTCACCGCAGCCATGATCTCGAGGTTCTCTTCGTGGCTATCGAAGGTGAAGGTGGCAAAGCCGTCCTGCTGCCCGATAACCGTGCCTTCCTCATCCTTCAGGACAAGGTCTGCCGTGAGCGCGGCGTGGTTCAGGGCGTCTTTCGGCTTCCAAGTAAACCCAACCGGCTCGACATAGAGGATCAGCTTCTCGCCCGGCTTGAAGACGCTGTCCGGCCGCGGATTGTAGATGCCGAAGCCCGTGGGCGGCTTGGTGACGAAAAGCGCCTTGCGGAACAGCAGCGGACCGTCGTTCCACACCTGTAGCGCCGCTTTGCGCATCGTGTCGTAGGCTTCGAGGTTCTTGCCATCCTTGGCATCGCTCTGCGCCTGCTTGGCCAAGCCGGTCAGGTTTTCTGCAACGGCAGTGCTCCCGAAGCTCGCGCCGGCAAATACCCCAAGCGCCAAGATAAATGCCGCATGCTTCATGTTCGCCTCCAAAAACCGCCGTTTGATTGTATAGCTGGACCATCGCATACCGCTTGGATACGCGCTACCGGTGCGATGGTTCCTGTGGAGCCGCCAGTGAGGCCGCTCAGAACGGGTTGTTCTCCGATTTTCCCCGCGTGGCAAAGAATTCGCGCGCGATGGCGAAAACCACGGGGCTCAGCAACGCGAGCGCGATCAGGTTGGGGATGGCCATGAGCGCATTCAGCGTGTCGGCCAGGAGCCAGACGAAGCTGAGCTTCACCGTGGCGCCGGCGATGGGCGCAAGCGACCACACAATTCGGAATGGGATGATGGCCTTGACGCCGAGAAGATATTGCCACGACCGCTCGCAGTAGTAACTCCAGCCAATCAGCGTGGTAAACGCGAAGACCGCGAGCGCGATGGCAATTATCTCGCTGCCCACACCCGGCAGCGCCGTCTCGAATGCGAGGGATGTCAGTTCGGCGCCCGTCTTGCCGCTAGTCCACGCTCCCGTCGTCAGGATCACCAGCGCGGTGAAGGTGCAGACGAGGATGGTGTCGATGAAGGTTCCGAGCATGGCAACGAGGCCTTGACTCACCGGCCCCTTGCACTCGGCGGCGGCATGGGCGATGGGGGCGGAGCCGAGCCCTGCCTCGTTGGAGAAGATGCCGCGCGCAACGCCGAAGCGGATTGCGGCCCACACGGCCGCGCCGGCGAAGCCGCCTGTCGCCGCGATGGGCGAGAAGGCATGGGCGAAGATCAGGCGAAAGGCGTCCGGCACAGCCTGGATGTTCAGCAAAATAACTACAAGGCCGGCGCCGACATAGGTGATCGCCATGACCGGCACGAGCGTGCCGGCGAACGCGGCGATGCGATGAACGCCGCCGAAGAGCACCGATCCGACCAGGATCGCCAGCATGACGCCCGTCGTCCAAAATGGGACCCCGAAGGCGGCCTCCAGCGCGTCGGCCACGGAGTTAGCCTGTACCGTGTTGCCGATGCCGAAGCCGGCAAATCCGGCGAACAGCGCGAAACAGGCGCCGAGCCAAGCCCAGCGGGGGCCGAGGCCGTTCTTGATGTAGTACATGGGGCCGCCGACATACACGCCGCGCTCGTCGACTTCGCGATAACGCACCGCGAGCACGGCCTCGGCGAACTTGGTGGCCATGCCGACCAGCGCCGTCATCCACATCCAGAACACCGCGCCCGGTCCGCCGATAAAGATGGCGGTGGCGACGCCGGCAATATTGCCGGTGCCGAT
Organism: Hyphomicrobiaceae bacterium UBA4460; assembly: GCA_002390155.1. The sequence goes on from DGOS01000024.1 coordinate 2,390, forward strand.
GGTCGCGGCGAGCGCCGTCATCAGCGCGTTGAACGGGGTGATCTCGCCTTTGCCTTCGGCGGCGCGACCGCGCCACAGCATCCACAGGGCCAAGGGCAGATTGCGCAAGGTGCGGAAGCGCAGACCGATGGTAAGAAAGATGCCGACGCCGAGCAGGAGAACCAGCATGGGCACGCCCCATACGATACCGCTCAGCCATTTCACGGCCGATGTAAGCGCTTCCATTCCGAACCCCCGTCGTCGTTTGGATTGATTGCCCCCGCCGGTCGCGGCGGGTTAGCCGCGAACCGTCATTCCTGACGGAAGTGCTTGGACAGTTTCAGACCTTGGGCCTGATAATGCGAGCCAATGCCCTGACCGTAAAGGGTCTCCGGCACCTCGGTGAGCCTGTCATAGACCAGCCGGCCGACGATCTGGCCGTCCTCGACGATGAAGGGAATGTCGAGGCTGCGCACCTCGAGCACCGCCTTGGCGCCGGGCGCCCTGCCTTCCGCGTAGCC
>DGOS01000038.1:0-937 GCA_002390155.1 Hyphomicrobiaceae bacterium UBA4460
TGGTTTGCCCCCCACCCGCCGCCGCACTTCGTGCAGCGACTCCCTCCCCCTTGCAGGGGGAGGGATCATCGTCAGGCAGCGCAATGAATATGAGCCCCTCTGCGTGCGCGGCGACATCGTCGAGGAAGAGGGTGCAGTCGCCTTTCTCGGCGCGGCGCTGGCCGAGGGTGAGCAGGCGAGAGAGTCGGCCGTAAGCTGCGCGGTCTGTCGGATAGGCGAGTAGAGACGGAGCGTCCTGCAAATGCAGCCGCGCACCGACGATAAACTTGATGTCGACTTCTTTCGCCGCGAGATGGGCGCGCACCACGCCGGCCAGCGTATTGGCATCGGCGATAGCGATGGCCTCGTAGCCAAGTGCCTTCGCCGCCGCCACCAGTTCCTCGCCATGAGATCCGCCCCGTAAGAAAGTGAAGTTCGTGGTGACGTCGAGCTCGGCGTAGCGCGGGCCACTCATGGAAACACCCCATGCAAGAACCAGCTCGGGGTTTCCTCCGCACTGTCTTGATAGAGGCCTTCGCGAAACACCCAATAGCGGCAGCCATCGGTGTCCTCGATGCGGTAATAGTCGCGCGGCCGTGCGGTGGTGTGAGCGGTGATCGCGCGCCACCATTCAGGCGCGATGCGCTCCGGCCCTTGCGCCTTGGTCACACGGCGGCTGATGCGGCGCCAGGTAAACCGGGCGGGCGGGCCTTCCGGGATCTCGGCCATGACGGATAAAGGTTCCGGTCTTGCCAAGAGGAAGAGCGGGCGCTGCGGCTTGCCGGCGTCATCGCTCCAGTCTGACAGCCCGGCGAAGGCGTCACGCGCCACTTGCGCAAGCTCAGGGATGTGACTTGCCTGCGGAAAGAGACGGCGCACGGCGCGAAGGCCTAAGCGATTGGTCAGCGCATCGATCAGGATTTCGGGCGTGATGACAGTGGCGTCCACGGTGATATTT
>DGOS01000038.1:1025-3542 GCA_002390155.1 Hyphomicrobiaceae bacterium UBA4460
ATGTCTTCGAGTTTGTCCTGCAACAGCCGCACGAGGTGAGAGCCGGTGCGCGAGGGCGCGCTCATGCCTGCTTCGATCGCGGCGGTGGAGCCGTCGGTGCGTGCGGCCCACAAGACAGCGCGCCGTGCGCCATGGCCGGCCTTCGTCAGGGTTTGGCACAGCGCCGCCGCCAGCTGGTCGAGATGGGCGACGATGCCGTCATGGGTGATGAGCGGCTCGGCAAAGACGCGCCGCACAACAAAGTCCGGCGCCGGAAGGAGAGCGTCGTGCGGCTCATGCCGCGCCCCCAGCGCCTGATCGAGACGGCGCAGGACGCATTCCGCGGTCGCTTTCGAATGGAAGCGCCGCTCAAGGCTCGCGCGCGGCAGCGCATAAAGCTGGCCGATGCGTTTGAGACCGAGCCGCCGCAGCAGATGCACGGTGTCAGACTCCAGACGCAACGCCTCGACGGGAAAGGAGGCAAGCGTGCTGTGGAGCGTTTCATTGGGCACAGCGCTTTCGGGTGCGACGGAGGGTGTCTCTTTCGCGAAGCGGGCCAGCGCGTGCGCGGCGCCCAACGTCTCGGCGGCTCCAAGCCGCGCAGTCAGGCCAAGGCGCGCGAGCCGCGTTGCGAGATCGGCAAGGAGCGCGTCTTCGCCGCCGAAGAGATGAGAGACACCGGCAATGTCGAGCCACAGCTCGTCATCGCCGTCCACGTTGAGGGCCGGGCTGTAGCGCGAGGCCCAGCGGGCGAGCGCCAGCAGCATCTCGGCATCGTTGTCCGGTGCGGCGGGGGCGGTGAGAAGCTGCGGGCAGATGGCGCGGGCATCGGCAAGCCCGAGGCCGGGTGAGAGGCCGTTCCGGGCGCACGCCGCGTTGACGGCTGTCAGTTTGAGACCGCGCGCCTCATTGCCCACGAGAGCAAAGGGCCGGTCATCCGGCGGCGGTGTAATCCTTAAGCGCGCTCTCTCCCGCTTCAGCCGTTCGATCGGAAGATGGGGGAGCCACACGCAGACCACCCGGCTCATGCGGCGACTCCACACGGAAATCCCGGCCGGGTGCGGTCCCACGGCATCGCTCCAAGGAGAGGCGCCAACAGGCCGTGCCTGGTGCGCTTCGATCGAAAGGGACGTGAGCGCTGCCTTCCGTGGCGATGCGCCAGCGGGTCAGCGTCCCGGGCACGCCCGCAGTCCCGTGGGAGGAGAGGAGAAGGCACGGGGTGCGGGCGGCTTGCGCGGCAAGGCCGAGGCGCCGGGCAATGAGGTGTGTCTTGACGTCCGTTTGCGCCAGGCCGGCGATGAGCGCGCCGCTCTTCAGGCCTTCTTTCAGCGCCCAGGCCGCTTCTTCGGCGGTGCGGGTCTCGACAATGAGAAAGCGCGACGGGTCCAGCCCTGCGCGCAAGAGCCCAGGCCCATAGGGGCGGCCCCATTCGCGTAATGTGGTCTGCGTGAGGCACCACAGCACGAGACCCTCACGCCGGGTCTGCATGGCCTCGCCAATGACTGACAGCGCAAAGCCGAGGGCCGCGGGCGTATCGCGATAGGCGTGCGGCTTGATCTCATGCAGGCCGCCTTGCTCGAAGGCGCCAAAAGGGCTTTCCGCGTTGTCGTTGGAGGCGGGGGGCGACGTTAAAGAGCAAGCGGGACGGGGAGGGGCCGCGCCCGGTGCGGGGGGTGTGGCCAGAGACACGGGAACCTGCTCAAGCGTACGAATCGAAGCCCGTAGCTGCTCAATCAGGACCCTCCCCGTGGATCCGCTTGCTCTTTGGTCAACGTCAGGCGGCGGAACGAGGGCACTGGGGTCGCCGTCTGGAACGTTGTTACGCATGACTAGGGTACTCCACTCTCGTTCCTGTTTTGTTCTTACTCTTGAGTCGGGCCGAAGTCAAGGCGGGGCGCCTTTCGCCTGTCTTTTCGGGGGTTTTTGTGATGCGTATCCTCGGTCTTCGGCCCTTTGCGGCCGTAATCGCCGTGTTTTTCGCCTTTTCGCCGGACCAAGTCTCGGCGGGGCTCTTCGACTTCGGAGCCTCTAGCCAGCGCCGGCCGGTACCGGCCCGCCATTTGGTGACGTTTCCGCCTGGCTATAGGCCTGGGACCATCATCGTCCAGTTTAGCCAGCGCCGGCTTTACTACGTGCTGCCCCAGCAGCAGGCCATCAGCTATCCCATCGGGGCACCGAAGAGCGATGAGCGATGGTCCGGTGAGACCTATGTTCGAGAAAAGCGGGTGAACCCCGGCTGGACGCCCACGCCTGAGATGCGGCGCGAAAACCCCAATCTGCCGGCCCATGTCCCGGGAGGGCACCCCCAAGAATCCCTTAGGCGTGCGGGCCATGTATCTCGGCCATAGCCTCTACCGGATCCATGGCACCGACGCGCCCTGGACGGTGGGGCATGAAGTCAGCCACGGATGCATCCGGATGTTCAATCAGGACGTGGCGGATCTCTATCAGCGCGTGCCTGTCGGAACCCGAGTTGTCGTGATGTGGTGAACGCTAAGTAAAGCCGATGTAAAGCGTGGGTTAATTCGACTAAAAAAA
>DGOS01000067.1 GCA_002390155.1 Hyphomicrobiaceae bacterium UBA4460
CCGGCCAAGCCGCCGTTTCCGCTGCTGCACGTGGACACCACGTGGAAGTTCCGCGAGATGATCGAATTCCGCGATCGTGAGGCGAAGCGGCTCGGTATCGATCTGACGGTGCACATCAATCAAGACGGCGTGCGCGACGGGATCTCACCCATCACCCATGGTAGCGCGTTGCACACGGACGTCATGAAGACCGAGGCGCTGAAGCAGGCGTTCAATAAGTATGGTTTCGATGCAGCTTTCGGCGGCGCGCGCCGCGATGAAGAGAAGTCGCGAGCCAAGGAGCGCGTCTACTCCTTCCGCAACGCCGCGCATAACTGGGACCCGAAACGCCAGCGGCCGGAGCTTTGGCGTTTGGCCAACACACAAGTCAAACCCGGCGAGAGCGTGCGGGTGTTTCCGCTGTCCAATTGGACCGAACTCGACGTGTGGACCTACATCTATCTCGAAGACATTCCCGTCGTGCCGCTCTACTTTGCCAAGGAGCGGCCGGTGGTCGAGCGAGATGGCGCGCTGATCATGGTCGACGACGAGCGGCTGCCGATTGATGCGGATGAGACGCCCGAAATGAAGAAGGTGCGTTTCCGCACATTGGGCTGTTATCCGCTCACCGGCGCAATCGAGTCCGATGCGACGACGCTGCCGGAAGTCATCGAAGAGCTGATCGTCGCGCGTCACTCCGAACGACAGGGGCGTGTGATCGACCACGATCAGGCCGGATCGATGGAGAAGAAGAAGCAGGAGGGCTACTTCTGATGGCGCGTTTGAGTGTTGTCGGCGGCGCGGACGAAAGCGCCACAGATCGGCTCGCTGCGAGGATTGTCGCCGATGAGAATCGTGGGCTGTTGCGTTTTCTGACCTGCGGCAGCGTGGACGACGGCAAGAGCACGCTGATTGGCCGACTGCTCTACGATTCCGCGCTCGTGTTTGAGGATCAGCTGCAAAGCGTGGAGCGTGACTCCAAGCGCCCCAATGCCGCCCATGGCGGCGAGATCGACCTATCGCTCCTGGTCGACGGGCTTCAGGCCGAGCGCGAACAGGGCATCACGATCGACGTGGCGTATCGCTATTTCTCTACGCCTCGCCGGAAGTTCATCGTGGCGGACACGCCGGGTCATGTGCAGTACACGCGGAACATGGCCACGGGCGCATCGAATTGCGATTTCGGCGTGCTGCTGGTCGATGCGCGTCAGGGTGTGCTCACGCAAACGCGGCGCCATGCCTGTATCTTGTCGCTGCTCGGCATCAAGAAGGTTGCCGTCGCGGTCAACAAGATGGATCTGATCGACTTCGACCAGGAGCGATTTGATGCCATTGCCGACGACTTCGCCACGTTCGCGGAGCCTTTGGGATTTGACCTCATAACCCCGATCCCGGTGTCGGCGCTGAAGGGCGACAATGTCGCGAGCCCTAGCGAACATATGCATTGGTATCACGGGCCGACTCTCCTCGGGCATCTTGAGACCGTGGATGTCAGCCACAAGGAAACCAGCGGGCCGTTCCGGTTCCCCGTGCAGTGGGTGAACCGGCCGCATCTCGACTTTCGCGGCTATGCGGGGACGGTGGCCAGCGGCAGCGTGAAGCCAGGCGACGAGGTTGTCGTTCACCCGTCGGGCATTCGCGCGCATATCGGCCGCATCGTGACGGCCGATGGTGATCTTGAGGAAGCGCAGGAGGGGGATGCGGTCACGCTGACATTCGCCGAGGAGGTCGATGTCAGCCGCGGGGAGGTGCTTTCAGCGCCCGAGGCCCCCCCGGCAGTCGCCGATCAAATCGCAGCAAGGGTGATCTGGTTCGACGAGGAGGCCATGCTTCCAGGCCGGACGTACATGATCCGCTGCGGCGGTCAGACCGCCACTGCGACGGTTTCGGCGCTGAAATACAAGCTGAACGTCGACAATCTCGACCATGTCGCCGGAAAGACGTTGGAGATGAACGAGGTTGGCTTGTGCAATCTCAGCATGACGAAGCCGTTGGTATTCGATCCTTATGCGGATAACGCGGAGACCGGGAGCTTCATCCTGATCGACCGTTTCACAAATGCCACCGTCGCGGCAGGCATGATCGAGTTCGGCCTTGACCGCGCGACCAACGTGCAGTGGCAGGAACTCTTCGTCGACAAGGGTGCACGCTCCGCGCTGAAAGGTCAGAAGCCCTGCGTGCTGTGGTTCACCGGCTTGTCAGGCTCGGGCAAGTCGACAATTGCCAATACGCTGGAGAAGCGCCTTCATGCGTTGGGTCGCCACACCTATATGCTGGATGGCGACAACGTACGTCACGGGCTCAACAAGGATCTCGGCTTCACCGACGCCGATCGTGTCGAGAACATTCGTCGCGTGGCTGAAGCGGCGCGGTTGTTTGTCGATGCCGGGTTGATCGTCATGGTCTCGTTCATCTCTCCGTTCCGCTCGGAACGGTGCATGGCGCGGGAACTCTTCGACGACGGCGAGTTCGTCGAGGTCTTCGTCGATACGCCGCTCGCGGTGTGCGAGGAGCGCGACCCCAAGGGCCTCTACAGCAAGGCGCGGGCCGGCTTGATCCGAAATTTCACGGGCATCGATTCCAGCTACGAGGCGCCCCAGCAGCCGGAACTGGCGCTTGAGACGACGGACACGACGCCTGAGGGACTCGCCGAGCTGGTGTTGACCGAACTCAAGCGCCGGCACGTTGTCTAGAGACGGTGCGCAGGCGCTGCGCGGCGCCGGCATGACCTTCCTGCGCGGCGTGTGCGTACCAAGCCTGCGCAGTGTCCATGTCACCGTCGATATTGCCCAGGCCGGCTTTGTCGAGGACTTCCTGGTCATAGGTGAGGGCCAGTTCGTAGGCCGCATCGACGTCTCCCCGTTCAGCGAGATCCGTGAGTAGTCGCCGTGCCGGCAGGACTTTGCCTCGGCCGACGAGGACCCGCGCCCGCGCGTGCAAGCCTTCTAGTTCGCGAGGCTCTTGAGTCCGGCTCTCTTGGGAAGGTGCGACGGGCCAATCACGGCCGTTATCTGCGGTGAAGGTTTGGGCGCGCGGATCGACGCGCAAGATGAGGCGCCGCCGGGCCTGCGGTCCGTTCTCGGTGCCAAGGAGATAGGCCTCCGTCGGAAAGTCTCCGCTCGCGGTTTTGCCGAGTGTTAGCGTCAGTCCCGCCACGTCTTCTCCCTTCACCATCCACGTACCGGGTCCGGTGCGGCGCCCGGCGGACAGGGCCGCATCGTTCGGGAGGCCGCGCAGGAGCAGATAGCGCGCCGAGCCGATGGGCAGGAGGGAGCCGAGCGCCAAGGCACGTTCAGGGAGAGCAAGGACTACGCGCGCATCGGGGTCGGTGATGCCAATGGACGGGTTGCGTGTTTGCGACTTGGTGCGGATCACAAGCGGCGCGCTCTTCGCGGCCAAGTTGGCATGCTCTTGCGATGCAATGTCCTCGCGGGGATCCGCAGCCGAGTCGGTCATGCTGGACAAGAGGATGAGTCCCCCCAAAGTCAGAATGAGTGCGGCAATGACAGAGCAGGCAACCACAAGGCTCGCTTGGCGTTGCCGTTGGTGAAACGCTTGGACCACTTTCTGAAGTTGCTGCTGCACTGCGTAGTCGAGCATGTCTTCCCCTTCCGATTCGTCCTCGCGGGACGTTTGCGGGGGGCTACCATCGGGGCTGTGTATGACAATGCTCTGACACTCGGACGGCGATGCGTCGCCCGAGGTGAAGGTTTTTAACGCGGCCAAGGAGTCGGGCGAGGCGATGCCGATCGGCTCGGGCTCCAGGCGAAACATGCTGTCGTCCCACACCTCGGCGGGGTCGGGCGCGGGTTGATCTGCGCCGGGCAAGGCCTGGCGCAGCATGGCGTTGGCACGGTGAACAGGATGGCAAGACAAAGGCTCCGCCAAGGGCGTTGTGGAACGCATCATTTTCTAGTGGCTCCCTCACTTGGCCGCGCGGGTTCCCCTGCCGCACGGCACGACGCCCCCGTCCCCAGCATCGTGCGGTTCAAATGCGTGAGCGCGACTTTGGTTCCGTAAGTGGCTTCAAAAAGCAGGAAATTTTCGAGGCCACGAGCGGGCGAGGGCAGCGTTAATTCGCAGCGTATTCAGAATCTGCTAGCGTGGTGTCGTGATCCGGGCCTTGAGGGGGGGATGCGTATCCATGGCCAGGCTACCGACGGGCAGGGCCATTTGGGGCGTCCTGTTTCCGGCGTTCGCCGCCGGAGTTCTACAGACGTGCTCCGCCGCGCTCGCCCAGGGCGCGACCGACTACCCGATTCCTTCGACAGCCAGGGAGGCCTACAGCCCGATCGGCGAGGGGTTCGATAGCCCCCTCGACCCCCGGGACGATTTGCGGGGGGCAAGGCGCTACGTCGATCCGCGCGAGGAGCGGTTGAAGGCGCGGCGCGCACAACGCTCGCCGAACGCGCCGGTGTTCTTCCGTGACACAGACTTGCGCGCCAACAGCCGAACCTATTGGTTCGAAGAGGACCGTTTCGGCCTCGCTGAGCCGAAGGCCTTTACCACCGGCGGCTCGGTTACTTACGCGTCCGGTTATCTCGCCGACTCCTTTCAGCTGCGCGGCGCGCTCTACACGACGCAGCCGCTCTATGCCAATGCGACTGCGGGCGCGGCGGAAACTCTGACGCTCGACGGCGATCAGATCACCGTGCTTGGTCAGCTCAACGGACGAGTGAAGTTTGCCGGGCAGGAGGTGACTGCGGGCCGGTTCCTCGTTCGGACGCCGTTTATCAATCCCTTCGACGTCAGGATGATTCCGCTGACATTCGAAGGCGTTGCGCTGATGCCCGAGAGCGCCGACCCAAAGGTCCACTACATGGTGTCCTATCTCTCGCGCTATAAGCGGCGCGACGAGAGCGAGTTTATCTCCTTCAGCAATGGGCTTGGCGTTGCGCAAGACGAAGGCGTGCTCATCACCGGCGCGAGCTATCACGCAAACGGCTGGAACGTCGGTGGTTCCAACTATTGGATCAAAGACACGCTGAACACGGCCTATGGCGAAATCGACTATCTGTTCCCATTTGGTGGCAACGACGGCTTAAGTCTTCGCGCAGGCGTCAACATTCTCGATCAACGAACGGTCGGTGCCGATTTTATCCTCGGCGCGCCTTACGACACGTATCAGGCATCGGCCCGGTTCGTGACGAGCTATCAAGGTTTTGTCTTCACTGGCGCGGTGTCGCAAGTCGGAAGTGATGCAAGTATCCGAAAACCGTTTGGCTACAGCACGTCTTACACGGGGATGCTCGTGGGGGGTTTTCAGCAGGCCGGGGTCAATGCGTACTTGCTATCGCTTTCTTACGACTTTGCGAAGCTTGGATTGGACGGGGTCAAATTCGAGGCCGCCTGGGGCAGGGGATATGGCACGCCCGACCTTGCGACGAATTTCGGGTTCGCCGATCAGGAGCAAGTCAACCTTCGTTTGACCTACGAGCCGCACGACAGTTCGCTCGAGGGTTTACGCATGGAGGTGGAGTATGTCGATTGGCAGGTGTTTCACCTGCCCGTCCCGAGCGACGAGCTCAGCCAATTCCGCGCCATCGTGAACTACGACGTGCCACTGCTTTAGAGCGGCGCCATGGGGTCCTTGGCTTCGCGGAAGTGGGTGGCTGGGGGACTAGGATTCGAACCTAGACTTACGGAGTCAGAGTCCGCTGTCCTACCATTAGACGATCCCCCACCAGCTCTAAGATGTGGACCTTGCGCAGGGCTTGCAAGCCGCCGCGCCGGATCGGACACCCCTTCTAGCCGCAGGCGGCCAAGCTTGGCAAGGCCGTGAGTGGCGCCCGCCCCTGGGCGGGCCGAGGCCCGTCCTATCAAGGAGCCGGCGGGCGCGGCGTAGGGCGCTCAACCCAACGTTTACCCTATAGCCCTGCGTCATCGACGGACCCCCAGTCGCGGCGGTAACGGGGCTTGCCACCGCTTGAGTGCCTGTCTCATGAGGCCCTGCTTGCGGAAACCGGCTTTACCTGCCTGAGAACCTTGGTAAATTAGCGACATAGGATCAACGCCGCAGGCGGTCGGGCAAGGGAAAGCGCCGGCAGCTCCGGCTTGAAAGGTTTGACCATCGTGACTGGACCGCGCGGCACCCCCCGCACGGCTGCCAGGGTTTCGCGTGACGCCAAAGCCATGCGGAACGAGACCGGCGAAAGCGAGGGAAATGCCTTGGCCAGTGCCGAGGCGCCAGCCCACGCGGGCACGCCAGCGCCAGGCTCTGCCGGGGCAGCCGAGGGTAACAAAGGTACGGGGGCGTTCGCGCAGCGCCCGGACCATTCGGTCTACGGCGCGCTCGATCTCGGCACGAACAATTGCCGTCTTCTGGTCGCCAAGCCGTCGCGACGCGGCTTTGTCGTGATCGATGCCTTCTCGCGCATCATCCGGCTGGGCGAAGGCGTGCTGACCTCCGGCAAGCTCTCCGACGATGCCATGCAGCGCACGATCGATGCGTTGCGCGTTTGCGGCGACAAGATGCGCCGGCGCACGGTCACGCGCTCGCGGCTGATCGCGACGGAAGCTTGCCGCATCGCCACCAACGGCGCTGAGTTCGTCGATCGCGTGGAGAATGAGACCGGGCTCAAGCTCGAGGTCGTTGGGCGAGAGACGGAGGCCAAGCTTGCGGTTTCCGGCTGCGCCTCGCTGCTCGACCGGAATTGCGATTGGGCGCTCGTGTTTGATATCGGCGGTGGCAGCTCGGAACTAATCTGGCTCGACCTGACACGGCTTGGAAAGCAACGGCGGCGTTCGGTCCACGATCGCGTCGATGTGCAGAACTGCATCGCCGCGTGGACGTCGCTGCCGATCGGCGTGGTCAGCTTGGCGGAACGGCATGGTGGCCGGGAGGTCACCGAGGAAAGCTACGAGGCCATGGTCGACGACGTCATGGTCGGGCTCAACGCGTTCGAGTCACAGTATCGCTTCGGTGAAAAGATCGGGCGCTCCAGCGCGCATTTTCTCGGAACGTCGGGCACGGTGACAACGATCTCCGGCATCCATCTGAAGTTACCCCACTACGAGCGTTCGCGGGTCGATGGTTGTTGGCTCACGGCAGACGATGTGCGCCGGGTGTCCGGCGACCTCATCGCCATGAGCTACGCGGAGCGGGTGGCGCAACCTTGCATCGGGCACGAGCGCGCAGATCTCGTACTGGCCGGCTGTGCGATTCTCGAAGCGCTTCTTCGCATGTGGCCGTGCCAGCGCCTGCGTGTGGCCGATCGGGGTTTGCGGGAAGGTATTCTCACCACACTCATGGCCGAGGACGGTCACGACCGCCGCGGAACCTCGCCCCGGCCGCGCCGGCGGCGCCGAGGCGGCAAGAAAGCTCAGGCCGGACGCGACTAAGCGCACAGGCTCTTGCAGCTATTCGACGGATTGTTGCTTCTCTGGTTCGCCCACCGCATGCGCCTTGCGGGAGAGGCTCGATCCGGCGTTCTTGGGCAAGCGCATGAAGATCAGCGCGGAACTTGCTGCAAGTGCCGCGACCACGAGGAAGGCGGGAATAAAGTCGCTGGCCACAACGTCGTTTGTCTCGCGGCCCATGCGTTCGATCTCCAGCACGAACGCGCCGACCGCGACGCCGGCGGACATAGAAAGCTGCTGAGCGACGCTGGCAAAGCTCGTGGCCTTGCTCATGTCGTGTTCCCCGATATCCGCATAGGCGATCGAGTTGACGGCCGTGAACTGGAGCGAGCGGAAAAAGCCGCCAATGAGAAGCACGGTCAGGATGACGGCAGATGGGGTTGCCGCGGTGAAGAGCGCGCACGCGGCGACAAATACGGATGTCAGCAGTGCATTCCAGACCAGAATCCGTTTATAGCCAAAGCGCCGGATGATCGGCGCAGCGGTTGTCTTCATGGCGATAGCGCCAACGGCTGTGGCAAAGGTGAGCAAGCCCGACTGCAACGCCGTCATGCCGAAGCCGAGTTGCAAGAACAGCGGCAGCAAGAACGGTGTCGCGCCGACGCCGATGCGGAACAAGAAGCCGCCGAAAATATTCGCAAAGAACGTATCGATCTTGAGCAAGCGCAAGTCGAGCAGCGGGTTGGGCGTATTGAGCGCATGGCGGACATAAAGCGTGCAGGCAATAGCGCCGACCGTCAGCAGGCCGACGACGAATGCCGGAGGAAAGAATGGCTGGCCGATCACCGTGAAGCCGAAGGCAAGCCCGGCGAGCCCGACGCCCGACAAGAAGAAGCCCTTGACGTCGAGCGGCGGCACCTCGTCTTCGCGGAAGTTCTCGATGAAGCGCGTGGCGAGGTAGATGCCCAGCAAGCCGATGGGGATGTTGATCCAAAAGATCCAACGCCAGGAGAAGAAGGTCGAGATGAAGCCGCCAAGCGGCGGTCCGATAACCGGGCCCATGAGCGCAGGCACGGTGAGCCAGGCGAGCGCCGAGATCAGCTCCGACTTTGGCACGCTGCGCAGGATGACGAGGCGTCCCACAGGCACCATCATGGCGCCGCCCATGCCTTGCACGATGCGGAACAGCACGAAGTCGGCTAGGCCTTGGGCGAAGCCGCAGGCCGCCGAGCCGAGCGTGAAAACCACGATGGCGACGCGAAAGACCGTCTGTGCGCCGAACCTGTCGGCCATCCAGCCGCTGACGGGAATAAAGACGGCCAGCGAAAGCAGGTATGAGGTGAGCGCCAGCTTGAGCGCGATAGGATCCTCGCCAAGATCGGCGCCGATCGCCGGCAGCGATGTTGCGATCACGGTGGAGTCCATGGTTTCCATGAACAGGGCGACCGCGACGATCAGGGTGACGAAGTAGCGTGGCATGTGGCAGGTGTTAGAGAACGGATAGAGTGGAGATGAGGCTGGGCGGTCCGTCCGGTCAAGGCGGTGCGGCGATGGGATTGATTAGCACATGGTAAGGCCAACGAAAGGCGGACCTGCGGGACGGCGTGGGCTCAATGTCCGGGTCAAGACCGCGAAGGGGAGGAAGCTCTCCTCCACGCGCTGGTTGCAGCGGCAGCTCAACGACCCTTATGTCGAGGAGGCGAAGCGCCAGGGCTATCGCAGCCGCGCGGCCTTCAAGCTCATCGAGATTGATGACAGGTATCGCTTGTTGAAGCCGGGCGGCGTGGTGATCGATCTCGGCGCGGCGCCTGGCGGCTGGTGTCAGGTGGCCGCGGCGCGGGTGAAAGCCGGGGAGGGCAAGGGCCAGGCGCAGGGCAAGGTCATCGCCGCCGACATCACCGATATTGAGCCCGTTCCGGGCGCCACCTTCATGCAGGTGGATGTGACCGACGCCGAAGCGGGTGAGTTCGTTCGGGAATCGCTGGGCGGCGCGCGCGCCGACGTTGTGTTGTCCGATATGGCGGCATCGGCGATCGGCCATCGCCAGACGGACCATTTGCGGGTGATTGCGCTGGCCGAAGCGGCGCTCGATATCGCGGAGGACGTGCTGAAGCCGGGGGGCGCCTATCTTGCTAAAGTGCTGCAAGGCGGCGCGAGTGGCGATCTCCTCACGCGGCTCCGCAAAGGCTTCGCCAAGGTGGCCCACGTCAAGCCGAAGGCGAGCCGGCAGGGTTCGTCGGAAGTCTATGTGCTTGCCACGGGATTCCGGGGTGCGCCTGCATGAAATGGACACGACATGATTCGTTCACGGGACTGTGCTTGGCCGTGTGCTGCTCCAGCGTTGCGAGTCTTGCTAGGGTGAGGGCGCATCGATTGGGCCGGTCGGATAGGGGAGTTGCACGATGAATGTCGAGGTGGTGAAAGAATATTACGGGAAGGTTCTGAAGGGATCGAAGGACCTGAAGACCTCCGCGTGTTGCGACGGCGGCGGCGTGCCCGGCCATCTCGAAACGCTCATCGCCAATGTACACGAGGAGGTTCGCTCCAAATACTATGGCTGCGGCATCGTCATCCCCGCCGCGCTGCAAGGCTGCAACGTGCTCGATCTCGGCTCGGGTTCTGGCCGCGACGTCTATCTCATTTCGCAACTCGTGGGCGAGGGCGGCGGCGTCACCGGCGTGGACATGACCGACGAGCAGTTGGCGACGGCGCAGGCGCATAAAGATTGGCACATGCAGAAATTCGGCTACGCAAAGCCGAATGTCCGTTTTCTCAAAGGCTATCTGGAGAAGCTCGACGCGCTCGACCTTGAGCCTTCGACCTTCGATGTCGTGGTGTCGAACTGCGTCATCAATCTTTGCGTCGACAAGCTTGCGGTGTTGCGCGGCGCATACCGGCTCTTGAAGCCCGGCGGCGAACTCTATTTCGCCGACGTCTATTGTGACCGGCGCCTGACCGATGAGATGCGGGCCGATCCGCTGCTATACGGTGAGTGTTTGGGCGGCGCGCTGTATTGGAACGATTTCCTGCCCATGGCGAAGCAAGCGGGCTATCTCGATCCGCGCCTCGTCACCAGCCGTCCCATCGAAGTCGAAAACGAAGCCATGCGCCAGAAGCTCGGTCAGGCGCGCTTCTTTTCGGCGACATATCGCCTGTTCAAGCTTGAGGGGCTCGAGCCGGCTTGCGAGGACTATGGTCAGGCGGTCGTGTATCGCGGCGGCGTGGCGGAGCAGGAGAAAGCGTTCGCGCTCGACGCGCGTCACGTCATCGAGCAGGGCAAGGTCTTTCCGGTGTGCGGTAATAGCTGGCGCATGCTTGCGGAAACGCGCTTCGCGCCATACTTCGACTTCGTCGGCAACTTTGACACCCATTACGGGATCTTCGCCGGATGCGGTACGTCGCTTCCGTTCAACGAGTCGGCGCCGGCGCAAGGCACGAAGAAGACGTCCAGCTGCTGCTAGGGCTGATTGGGGGGAGGTAATGACGTTCGATCTGACGCGGCGGCTCGCGGCCGAAGCGCTTGGCACGTTCTTTCTCGTTATGGCCATTGTGGGTTCAGGGATCATGGCCCAGAACCTCGCAGGCGGGAACGTGGCGTTGGCGCTCCTTGCCAACATGGCATCGACCGGTGCGGTGCTGTTCGTCATCATCGCGATCTTCATCTCGGTGTCCGGCGCGCATTTCAATCCTGCCGTGAGTCTTGTGATGTGGGGACGCGGCGACCTTGGGCGCGGCGACG
>DGOS01000074.1:0-3537 GCA_002390155.1 Hyphomicrobiaceae bacterium UBA4460
GAACACGGTGAAGTCCTTGGCGATCACATAGACCACACGGCCGTTGATCGTGCCCCAGCCGGTCACCACGCCGTCGCCCGGCACCTTGGTCTCGGCCATGCCGAAATCGGCGCAGCGATGCTCGACATACATGTCGAACTCCTCGAAGGAACCGTCGTCGAGGAGGAGCTGAAGCCGCTCGCGCGCGGTGAGCTTGCCGCGCTTGTGCTGCGCGTCGATGCGCCTCTTGCCCCCGCCCATGCGGGCCTTGGCACGGCGATCTTCAAGCTCTTCAAGGACTTCTTTCATGGGGGCTCCCTTGGCGGTGTCGCGTTTGCCCAGGTGAATAGCATGGGGCGGAAAGGAGGCAAATGGCTGGAGCGAAGGGTGCGCTTCGACCGGCCTGTCAGCGCCCGGCCCTAACCGATTCTCAGAATTCGGAAAGTTCGAGGGCCCTCGCCGCGGCGTCGAAGTCGCGCTTGCGGGCCTCCCGGCGGGCCTTGGCCTCTTCGTCCTCGCCCCATTGGCTGATCTGGAAGTTTTCGTCCACATGGGCGGCCGCCCAGGCCTCCTCCGGGGTCAGCCGCTTCAAGGCGACCGCGAGGGCCAGCAGGGCCGAGCCTGTGAGCGTGGTCATGACGTGAACCGCCGCCAACCCGAAGGCGTCGAGCTTCTCGACCTCGCCCTTGAGCGCCTCGATGGAAGCGTCCGGCTGGGCCACATGGACCACGCCTTCGGTAAGGTTGAACGGCGCGCCGAGCACCTCCTTCGCCCAGGCGATCACCGGGTCCCAATGCTGACCTTGCGCGGCCAGCAGCTTCTCCGGTCCGCTCGCCCGGTAGCACAGATGATCGCTACGGGCATGCGCCAGGATGTCGTCGATCACCGCGTCGGCCTGCCCCACCACGCCGTCGATGGCGCTGTTGGCGAGCTTGGTCAGCGGCATAGTGGCCGGATCGATATGCTTCCCTTGCGCCCGCCACTCCTCGGCGATGGCCTCGGCGAGCGCCCTGCTCGGCACCGCAAGCTGCGCCTTGCCGGGGGTGCGCACCGGCTTCCCGTCGAGCAGGATGGCGGCGTGGCCATCCTCATCCGCCACGGTCACGTCCTTGTAGAACCGCTTGGGAAGACTCGATTTCTGTGAGGCGCCGTTCTGCGGCGCGTTCGTGTCCTTCTCGGCCATCGTCAGGTCAACTCGACTGCTTCGGCGCGCGCGCGGCCCTCTTCGGCCAAGCGTTCATAGTCGCGGCGCATGGCCTCCAGCTTGTTCTCGTCAAGCTCCTCCAGGTCGAGAAGGACATTGCGCGCCTTCTCCGTAACGCGGATCAGTTCGTCGATTTTGATGTGCATCGCCGCCGTGTCGCGGTTCTGCGTGTTTTGAATGACGAACACCATGAGGAAGGTGACGATGGTCGTGCTGGTGTTGATCACCAGCTGCCAGGTGTCGCTGTAATCGAACAACGGTCCGGCGAGCGCCCACAGCACGATGACGGAGACGGCCAGGAAGAAGCACCTTGGGCGTCCAGTAATGTGCGCGGCGAGTTGGGCAAAACGAGTAAACCAGCTTGTCTTCGGGGGCATGGTCGATCCTCTTTCATAGGACGTTTCGGCTGGCGCGTAGAGTGCCGCGCGAAGATGACGATACTCTATGATGCCGCGCTTCGCCCGCTCCTCACCGCGTACACGCATCGCGGTCGAACGCCGCCTCCTCAACCTCTCCTCCTTTAACGGTGAAGCCGAAAGCGGAGAACGCCTGTTCCATATGCGGCGGTAGCGGCGCCGTGACGTCGACCACACCCTCCCCGCTCGGATGCGGAAAGGCGATGCGCCGCGCATGCAAATGAAGCTTGCGCTCGATGCCGTCGGGGAGATCGATGTCGCTCGGATATTTCTCGTCGCCCAGCATGGGGTGTCCGGCCATCGCCATATGCGCGCGCAGCTGATGCTGGCGCCCGGTGACGGGCTTTAGCGACATGAGCGCAACCTGCTGACCGGCACGGTCGATGACTGCGTAATGGGTCACGGCGGACTGCGCTTGCGCCTGCTCGCCGGCGCGCGCTTTGCGCACCCGCTCGCCATCGGGCGTTGCTGCCTTGACCAGGGCCGCGTCGATCTTGCCTTGCGGCGGCTTCGGCACGCCGTGCACCAGCGCCCAGTAGATCTTCCGCACCGAACGGGTCTGGAAGGCGCGGCCGAGCTTCGCCGCCACGCTGCGCCGTTTGGCGACGACCAGCACGCCGGACGTGTCCCGATCGAGGCGATGCACCAGCCGGGGCCGCGTCTCGGGCCTGTCGCTTAAGCCCTCCAGCAGCCGGTCGATGTGCCGAGTCGTCTTGGTGCCGCCCTGCACGGCAATGCCCGACGGCTTGTTGAGAATGAGGAGATCGTCGTCCTCGTAGAGCGTGATCTCTTTCAGAAACGCCCGGTCCGCTTTCGACAGCGTGCGTTTCTCACCCGGCGGCGGGGGCGCGTCGGGAAGCGGCGGTACGCGCACGCTCTGACCCGCGCTAAGCCTTGTGCTTGCCTTGACCCGTCCCCCGTCGACCCGCACCTGGCCCGTGCGGAGCAGCTTCTCCAGCCGGCTATGG
This sequence comes from Hyphomicrobiaceae bacterium UBA4460, assembly GCA_002390155.1. Next base: position 2,568 of record DGOS01000074.1, read on the forward strand.
GGCAGGCTCGCGTAATGGGCCTTGAACCAGCGGTCGAGCCGCATGCCGTCCTCGTCTTCCGTGACATGGCGGGTTTGGACCGGCGGCATCTTTAGAGGGCGCGCACGATAGCCAGCCCGGCAAAGAAGGCGGCGATGGAAAGTCCAACGGAAGCAGAGAGATAGAGCCCCGCGCTGAGATATGCGTCCCGCTCGAAAAGGAGCCCGAAATCGGCCGAGAACGCCGAGAATGTCGTGAACCCGCCCAAGAGCCCCACGGCGAGGAAGGCGCGCAGATCGTTATGCACCGTCCAGCGCAGAGCCATGGCCTCGATCAGCAGGCCCATGACGAGGCAGCCCAGCACGTTGACGATGAGCGTGCCCCAGGGAAAATCGAGGCCGAACAGGCGCCCCGAAGCGATGCCGACGAGATAGCGCCCAGAGGCGCCAAGCGCGCCGCCAGCCGCTACACATAATAGAGTTTGCATATCAGCCCCTCCCCCTCGTCACCGCTGCGCTCGCTTCGCCCGGATCTCCCCCCAGCGCTCGAGCCGCTCTCTAATCTCACGCTCGAAGCCGCGCCCCGTGGGCGCATAGAAGTCCGGCCGCTCCATCTCCTCCGGGAAATAGTCTTGGCCGGAGAAGGCTTCCGTCTCGTTGTGATCGTAGGCGTAATCGCGGCCGTAGCCTTCTTGCTTCATCAGCCTCGTCGGGGCGTTGAGAATATGCTTCGGCGGCAACAGCGAGCCGCTCTCCTTGGCCACACCCATCGCCGCCTTGTAAGCCACATAGGCCGCGTTGGATTTCGGCGCGCATGCGAGATAGACGGTCGCTTGCGCTAGCGCCAGTTCACCTTCTGGCGAGCCTAAGAAGTCATAAGCGTCCTTCGCGGCATTGGCCTGCACGAGCCCGGCCGGGTCGGCCATGCCGATATCCTCCACCGCCATGCGCACCAAGCGCCGCGCGATATAGAGCGGGTCCTCACCCGCCAC
>DGOS01000074.1:3571-8462 GCA_002390155.1 Hyphomicrobiaceae bacterium UBA4460
CTGATGAGGTTGTAGTGGCCGTCCTGGCCCTTGTCGTAGATCGGCGCCCGGCGTTGTACCAACTCCACGAGAGCTTCGCGATCGAGCACCAGCTTCGCGTCCTTGCCAACCGCGAGGAACACGTCTTCCGCCAGGTTGATGAGCCCGCGCCCATCGCCGTCTGCCATGGAGATCAGCGCGGTGCGCGCATCGTCCGTTGTAGGCAGTTTGCGCCCCTCGTGGGTCTCGGCTCGCGCCAGCAGCGCTTCGAGCGCATCGTCATCGAGGCGCTTGAAGGTGAGGACGCTCGCCCGCGACAGCAGGGCCGCGTTGAGCTCGAAGGACGGGTTCTCCGTCGTCGCGCCCACGAGCACGATGGTGCCGTCCTCCATATGGGGCAGGAAGGCATCCTGCTGGGAGCGGTTGAAGCGATGGATCTCATCGATAAAGAGCAGCGTGCCGCGTCCCTCTTGCCGCCGGGCCCGGGCCGTGTCGAACACTTTGCGCAAATCCGCAACGCCGGACTGGATCGCCGAGAGCTGCTCAAAATGGAGGTCCGTCACCTCCGCCAGAAGCCGCGCCACCGTGGTTTTGCCGGTGCCCGGCGGGCCCCAGAAGATCACGGAGCTGAGGCGGCCAACCCGGACCATGCGGCCCAACATGCCGTCTCCGAGCAGATGGTCCTGGCCGATGACCTCGTCGAGCGACTTGGGCCGCAAACGGTCGGCAAGCGGCCGCGGCGCAGCATCGCCAAGCCCCGCAGCCTCAAACAACGTGGCCGCATCCTCTCCCATGGTCAGCCCTGAATGGCGAGATTGAACACCTTCCCGCCACGCTCGACGGATAGCCGCCAGCCGCCGGTGTCCAACTGAAGCAAGAGGCTCAGCTGGTCGACCGACGAAACCTTCTCTTTGTTGATCCCGACGACGATATCGCCGCGGCGCAAGCCCAGCCGGCCCGCATTCGAACCTCGGGTCACGTCGAGCACCACGACGCCCTGCTTAGCATCGTCATCCATGCCGATCTCGTGGGCCACTGCGGGCGACAGGTTCGCGACCTTACTGCCGGCAAATGGATGCCGGCCCTCCAGCTCGCGTATGTCGCGCGGCGGGTCTTCGATTGGCGCGATCAGAGAGATCGTCGCGTTCAATAGCTTGCGGTTGCGGTAGACGCCAAGCTTGGCCTTCCCGCCGACCCCCTTGGTGACGAAGCGATATTGCAGAGCTTCCGGGTCCTTCACGGTCTTGTCGTCTATGCTCACGACCACGTCGCCTACTTGCAAGCCGGCACCCCGTGCGGGTCCATTCTTGTGCACGCTGGTCACCATCGCGCCTGAAGGCCGGTCGAGCCCTATCGACTCGGCGAGGTCGGCGTTGAGCGGCTGCAAGGATGCGCCAAACCACGGCCGCTGAAGCTTGCCGCCTTTGAGCGCGGACTGAACCACCAGGCGCACCATGTTGGAAGGAATCGCGAATCCGATTCCGTGCGAACCGCCGCTCTTGGAGAAGATTGCCGTGTTGATGCCAACGAGGCGCCCGTCCATATCGACCAAGGCGCCGCCCGAATTGCCGGGATTGATGGCGGCATCGGTCTGGATGAAGAACTGGTAGTCGGAAAAACCGACCTTGGTGCGCGCCAGCCCCGAGACGATACCGCTTGTCACGGTTTGGCCGACGCCGAACGGATCGCCGATGGCCAGAACAAGGTCGCCGACTTCCAACGTGTCGGAGTTGGCGAACTTGATGGAGGGAAACTTGGCGCCCTCCCCGTCCAGGCGCAGCACGGCAAGATCGGTCTTCTCATCCTTCAGGATGATTTCGGCCGGGAACTCACGCCCGTCGCTCAGGGCCACCGTGACCTCGGACTTCTCGCCGCCGCGGATGACATGATAGTTGGTGACCACCACGCCCTCGCCGCGGACCAGCACGCCCGAGCCGAGCGAGTTCTGGATGCGCTCGCGCGGCACGCCGAACTTGTCGCCAAAGAAGCGGCGGAAGAATGGGTCCCTGAAAAAAGGCGAAACCGACTGCTTCACCCGGTGGCGTACATAGACGTTCACGACTGCGGGCGCCGCCTGCTTCACCACCGGCGAGAAGGACTGCTTCATCGCCGCCTGGTTCTTCGGCACCGCCCGCTCCTGGGCGAGCGTGCCCGGCACGCTCAAAAGGAGGGACGCGCCTGCCAAGCAGAGAATGCCAATCTTCCCGGAAAGTTTTTCCAAAAGCGTCATCTCGTGTCCTGTTAGGGATCTGTAGGACGGCCAAAACACTGTCTGGATATACCAGCACGACGCGTTGATCTTCCAAAGAAAACGGGCCTTCTTGCGGCGAGAATCCAGGGAAACCAGGTTGCCGCAGCCCGCGTTTGAACCCTAGACTGCCGCGCGGGCGACAGCTTTTGCCGTTCATAACAGCGAAAAAGTGGAGAGAGACGCATGCGAGTTTTCAAGCTGACCCTGGTGGCTCTGGCCGCCACCTTCGCCTGGAGCGCCGCAGCCGAGGCCGTCGAGGTCAAGAAGCGCAGAGAGGCCCCCGGCACGCCGGCCGAGGTCTGGGCCGTGGTGGGCGATTTCTGCGCCATCAAGGATTGGCATGAGGCGGTGGCCGATTGCGAGCAGATCGAGGAAGGCGGCGACACCTACCGCATCCTCACGCTGGGCGACGGCGGCAAGATCAAGGAGAAGCTGACCGAGACCGACGACACGAGCTACAGTTACGAGATCATCGAAGGCCCGCTGCCGGTGAAGAACTACTCCGCGACGCTGGAGGTCGAGGCGGACGACGAGCCCGATCGCGTCGAGATCGAGTGGGAGGCCGAGTTCGATGCGGACGGCGTCGAGGATGACGAGGCCAAGAAGATTATCGTCGGCATCTTCAACACCGGCGTGAGCGCCATCAAGACGAAGGCCATCGAGGCCTACGACAAGCGCGAGGCGGCAGCCGGCAGGCCTGTCACCACCGGCCGGGACCGCTCCAAGTTCTAAGACGCTCCGGGCATGACAACGAAAAAGGCGCGCCGCTGACGTGGCGCGCCTTTTGGATTCTGGAATGTGCCGTCTCGCTTACGCGGCCGCGGGCTCGCCCTCTTCGGCGACCTCCTGGGTCGGACCCGAGTCGAGCCCCTTGGCGTCCTCGTCGCGGTCCACCAGTTCGATGACCGCCATCGGCGCGGAGTCGCCATAACGGAAGCCCGCCTTCAGCACGCGCGTGTAACCGCCCGGACGGTCCGCGTAGCGCGGCCCCAAAGTCTCGAACAGCTTCGACACCATGGCGTCGTCCCGGATACGGGCAAAGGCCAGACGGCGCGCGTGCAGATCGCCGCGCTTGGCAAGCGTGATCAGACGGTCGGCAACCCGGCGAAGTTCCTTCGCCTTGGGCAGGGTCGTCGCGATCTGCTCGTGCTTGATGAGCGCGCATGCCAGGCTCGACAGAAGCGCGCTACGGTGCGTGGCGGTCCGGTTGAGCTTCCGGCCTGCTTTGCGATGACGCATGAACTCCTCCCTTACGGAGCTTGTAGGGCCGCGTGACCGCGGCCGAATTGCTTAGTAGTGGTCTTCGAAGCGCTTCGCCAGCTCTTCGATGTTCTCCGGCGGCCAATCGGGCACGTCCATGCCCAAATGCAGCCCCATGGAAGCGAGCACTTCCTTGATCTCGTTGAGCGACTTGCGGCCGAAATTCGGCGTGCGCAGCATCTCGGCCTCGGTCTTCTGGATGAGGTCGCCGATATAAACGATGTTGTCGTTCTTCAGGCAGTTGGCCGAGCGAACGGACAATTCCAACTCGTCGACCTTCTTGAGGAGCGCGGCGTTGAACACCAGCTCCGGCTGGCGCTCGAAGGTCTGCTCCTTCTTCGGCTCTTCGAAGTTGACGAACACCGACAGCTGATCCTGGACGATACGCGCGGCAAGCGCGAGGGAGTCCTCCGGCCGCACTGAGCCGTCGGTCTCGATCTCCATGGTGAGCTTGTCGTAGTCGAGGATCTGGCCCTCGCGGGTGTTCTCCACGCGATAGGAAACCTTGCGCACGGGGCTGAACAAAGAGTCGACCGGGATAAAGCCGATCGGCGCATCGTCGGGACGATTGCGCTCCGCCGGCACATAGCCCTTACCCGACGAGGAGGTGAACTCCATGTGGATCGCCGTGCCTTCGTCCAGCGTGCAGATCACGTGCTCCGGATTCAGAATTTCGACCTCGGAGCCGGTTTGAATGTCGCCCGCCGTGGCGATGCCTGGTCCTTCTTTCTGAAGCACCATGCGCTTGACGCCCTCCGAATGCTGGCTGAGCGCGATTTCCTTGATGTTCAGGACGATGTCCGTCACATCCTCGCGCACGCCCGGAATCGAAGAAAACTCATGCAGCACGCCGTCGATATGCACCGAGGTGATGGCGGCGCCCTGCAGCGAAGACAGAAGCACGCGGCGCAGCGCGTTGCCCAGGGTCAGCCCGAAGCCACGCTCGAGCGGTTCGGCGTCGATCGTGGCGTAACGCGACGGGTCGCGTCCGGGAACAATATTGAGCTTGGTGGGCTTGATGAGATTTTGCCAGTTCTTTTGCAGCACCGGGGTAGCCCTTTCTTGATCATTGAGCGGAGCCGTGGGCTCCTGCTTGCGAATGTCCTCGTCCAGCATCGTGTTCGTGGCCTTGCCTTTGTTTAGACGCGGCGGCGCTTACGCGGCCGGCAACCATTGTGCGGGATCGGCGTCACATCGCGGATCGAGATGATGTTGAAGCCCGCAGCCTGCAGCGCCCGCAGCGCCGACTCACGGCCAGATCCCGGACCGCGCACTTCGATCTCAAGATTCTTCATGCCGTGCTCGGAGGCCTTCTTACCGGCATCCTCGGCCGCCACCTGAGCGGCGTAAGGCGTCGACTTACGCGACCCCTTGAAGCCCATGGTCCCTGCCGACGACCAG
>DGOS01000062.1:0-12759 GCA_002390155.1 Hyphomicrobiaceae bacterium UBA4460
TCGGTCATGGCGTAGCAGCCCGAGGAGGTGCAATCGCCATGCACCATCAGATTGGCCCCCGTGCGGCCGAACGAGCGGTCGTAGGCGTTGGGGTAGCCCATGTTGAAGGCGAGGTAGTATTTGCTCTTCGGATTCATCAGGTCCTTGTCGACCAGATAGAACCCTTCAGGCGCCTGCCGGTCGCCCTGCTTCAGCTTGGGCCCGAGCCCGCCCGAATAGGCACAGATCGGATAGGTCTTCAGGTGGTAGTAGTGCCCGTCGTCCTTTTGCTTCCAGATCTCCAGCTCTGACTCGGCCTTGAAGATACGGATGAGAATGGGCTGCTGCTCGGTCATACCCTTCGTGCCAAGGAGCATGGCGGTCCGCGCCGAGAGCGGCTTCATGTAAGGCGGCGAGAACTCGCCACAGCCTCCGAGCGCGGCCACCGCGGCGACCACGCCCCCAAGAAGTACGGCCGTGACAAACTTCGAACGAAGCATCGCAGGGCCCCTCGCGCACCCCGACCAAGATCAAGTTAGGTTGGTTAACGAAACGTTAGCGCGAGCACCCTACACCCCACTACGCCCCGGATTTCCTCGATTTTGGCCATACTATACGCTTGCCAATATCGAGTTGGCCTCAAAAAAAAGGCGTATTTTGGGGCGCTGGATGCGCTTAGCCGGCCCGCCCCATGGCGAGAAACTTCTCGCGCCGGTCTTTGCGAATTTCGTCCGCCGAGCGGCCGTCGAATTCGGTGATGGCCTTCACAATGACGTCGCCGGCCGCCTTGATCACACCCTCCGTATCGCGATGGGCGCCGCCCACGGGCTCGGGGATGATGCCGTCGACAATGCCGAACCGCAGCAGGTCCTGGGCGGTGATCTTCATATTCGTCGCCGCGTCCTGAGCGCGGGCCGAATCCCGCCACAGGATCGACGCGGCCGCTTCCGGCGAGGCGACCGTATAGATGGAGTGCTCCAGCATGTAGATGCGGTTTGCCGTGGCGATGGCCACCGCGCCGCCAGACCCGCCCTCACCGACGATGAGGGAAACGATGGGCACCCCCAGCCGCAGGCAGCAATCGGTGCAGCGGGCGATCGCCTCCGCCTGCCCGCGCTCCTCCGCGCCAATGCCGGGATAGGCGCCGGCCGTATCGACCAGGCTCACGACGGGCATCGAGAAGCGATCGGCCATCTCCATCAGGCGCACCGCCTTCCGGTAGCCTTCCGGGCGCGCCATGCCGAAATTGTGCTTGAGCCGCCCTTCCGTATCGGAGCCCTTTTCATGGCCGATGACCATGACCGAGAGGCCCGAGAGGCGCCCGATCCCGCCAATGATGGCCTCGTCCTCGGCAAAATAGCGGTCGCCGGCCAGCGGCGTGAAATCGGCCACCAGCCCTTCGATATAGTGCTTGAAATGCGGACGCTCGGGGTGGCGGGCCACCTGCGTCTTCTGCCACGGCGTCAGCTCGGCGTAGGTCTCCACCAGCGCCTCGTGAGCCTTGCTCTCCAGCCTCGCCAATTCCTCGGTCATGGGGACCGATTCATCGTCGGCGACAAGCGCCTTCAACTCGGCAACCTTGCTTTCGAGCTCCGCAATCGGCTTTTCAAAATCGAGATAGGTACGCATGCGCCTCGGCTATTCCCCGCCGGAAACCCCAGTTTTCCTCGGCGGGCACTCTTATAACAAAACGGAAGGCCACGGGAATCCGGATGTAAGTGGCCTTGTGAGCGGGACCTGTCAACCGGCGCCCGTCTTTGGAGCCTAGCGGCGCTTGGTTAAGTGAGCCTGAGCGAGGGGGTGATGCTGCTCCACCAGCCGGCGCAGGCGCTCTTCGATCACATGGGTGTAAATCTGCGTCGTGGAGATGTCCGCGTGTCCGAGCAGCTGCTGGACGGTCCGCAGATCGGCGCCCCGCTCCAGAAGATGGCTGGCGAAGGCATGGCGCAGCACATGGGGAGAGACCCGCGCCGGATCGAGCCCGGCCTTGAGCGCCAGCGCCTTAAGCTCCTGGCCGAAGCGCTGACGCGTGATGTGCTGACCGCCATCGCCAGTGGGAAAGAGCCACAGCGATGCGTCGAGCCCCGCCTCGCCCAAGGCCGCCCGGTGCGCGGCGAGTGCCTCCCGGGCCGCCTCGTTGAGCGGCACCAGCCGCTCCCGCCCGCCTTTGCCCTTGATCGTCAGGACCCTGTCGTCGGCGGCGAGCACATTGCGGGGAAGCGCAATCAGCTCCGACACCCGCATGCCCGAGGCATAGAGCGTCTCGAGGAGCGCATAGAGCCGCAACGCGCGCGTCCACGGCGCACCTTGCGTAGAAATGGCGCAGGACTGCTTGGCCGTATCGATCAGCGTCTCCACCTCGGCGAGCGACAGGACCTTCGGCAAGGGGCGGCCGAGCTTCGGGCTATCGACGGCCGAGGTCGGATCGTCGACACGCAGGCCTTCGCCTAGGAGAAAGCGGAAGAACTGGCGGATCGCGGAAAGCTTGCGCGCGCGCGAGGTGGAGGCGAGCCCTCTGTCCGAAAGACTTTCGAGATAGGCGCGCACGTGATCGGCAGATGCCTTTTTGGCGCCGACCTTCTTCGCTGCCAGGAAAGCGAGGAAGTCGGAAATGTCTCGCGCATAGGCGTCGATCGTATGAGACGCAGCGCCGCGCTCGGCCATGAGCATGTCGAGGAACAGCGCCAGCTCGGAGCTGTCGGCACGCCGGGAGGACCCTTTTGCGGGGGCCATGGCTCTAGGCCCTTCCAGGCGCCCAAATGGCACCGAAAAACGGACTATTGCGCGCGGTGGCTGGGCGGAAGAACGATTGAGGGTTCGATCTTGGTCGGGGCACCCGATACGTCGGCCGCGCGCTGGGTCGCCTTGACGTTGCGCAACGCTTTGGAGATTTCCTTGGGCTCTGGCTGAAAGTATTCGGCGAGCACATAGAGGCTTCCAGCGACGACACCGGCGATCGTCCCTAAGACTGCAAGGAAACGAAACAGGGTTGGCATTGAGGCGCTCGTATTCCTAACTATCTGTGGGTTCCGACCAGGCGGTATTATGACTCAAAACGCCCGAGCGCCTTAACCCTTCAATCGCATCATGGACGATTCGACACGGCCCTGCCAGCATGGGACATTGGGCCGCCCTTCGCACATATGACCCCACGCTTGGCTGAACATAATAAAGACGACCGCACGGCGCAGTTGGCTGAAATCCGCCAATTGCTGGGCGCGCGCTCGGTCGTCCTGATCGGCTTGATGGGCGCCGGGAAGACGGCTGTCGGCCGACGCCTGGCCAATTGGCTCGATTTGCCCTTCACCGACGCCGACAGCGAGATCGAGGCAGCGGCGGACCAGACCATCAAGGAGATCTTCGCCACGCACGGTGAGGCCTATTTCCGCGAGGGAGAGCAGAAGGTAATCACCCGGCTCCTGGAGAATGGCCCGCAAGTGCTTGCCACGGGCGGCGGCGCCTATATGAACCCCAAGACGCGCGCCGCCGTTAAGGCAAACGGTATCTCGGTGTGGCTCAGGGCGGACTTGCGGGTTTTGTTGAAGCGCGTCGGGCGCCGCGATCACCGGCCGTTGCTGGCTAACGGCAACCCCGAAACCGTGATGAAGAAATTGATGGCTGAACGCGATCCCATTTACGCCGAAGCGGACATCATCGTGGAGAGCCGCGAAGTGCCCCACGAAGTGATCGTCGGCGCCGTGGTCGATGCGCTGGGTGCTGAACTCGGGTGCAAGGCCAAGCCGCGGGCACGCCGGCGGCGGAAGGCTTAAGCAATGGACGACACCGCGACATCTACCAATTTGGGTGAGACGACCATCGACGTCGCGCTGGCCGAGCGCGGCTATCATGTCGTCATCGGCGAAGATTTGCTGGCGTCCGCGGCCGGGCGGCTCAAGGCGCTTCTGCCCGGCGCACGCTTCGCCGTGGTGAGCGACTCCAACGTGGCGCCCCTTCATATGGGCCCACTCAAGGAGAGTCTCGAACAGGACGGACTGTTTCTTGGCTCCGCGGTCGTTGCGCCTGGCGAGGCCAGCAAGAGCTTTCCGGTTCTTGCCAAGCTGTGCGAGACGCTGCTGGACCTTGGCGTCGAACGCGGCGATTGCGTCATCGCGCTCGGCGGCGGCGTGGTCGGCGACTTGGCAGGGTTCGCTGCCTCGATTTTGAGGCGCGGCGTGCGGGTCGTGCAGGTGCCGACATCGCTCCTGGCGCAAGTGGATTCCGCAATCGGCGGCAAGACCGGCATCGACACCTCGCAAGGCAAGAACCTGATCGGCACGTTTCATCAACCGAACCTGGTGCTCGCCGACGTGGATGTGCTGTCGACATTGAGCGAGCGGGAGTTTCGTGCCGGCTATGCCGAAGTGGCCAAATACGGGCTGTTGGGCGATGCGCCCTTCTTCGTGTGGCTGGAGCAAAACTGGCAAGGCGTGTTCGCCGACGAGACCGGCAAGCGCCGCCACGCCGTGGAGACCAGCGCGCGCGCCAAGGTGGACATCGTTGTGGCCGACGAGCGCGAGGAAAGCGGCACGCGGGCGCTGCTCAATCTCGGCCACACCTTTGGTCACGCGCTGGAGGCCTTCGCCGGCTATTCCGATCGGCTGCTGCACGGGGAGGCCATTTCCATCGGCATGCGCCTCGCCTTCACCTATTCGGTGGAGCGGGACCTCTGCACGCCAGACGACGCCGCGCGCGCCGAAGCACATTTCAAGGCCGTTGGCCTTCCCACCGACATCGCGACCATCCCCGGCGACAAGCCGACGCCGGGCGAACTGTTACGTCTGATGGCCCAAGATAAGAAAGTCGCAGGCGGCAAGCTCGTGCTGGTACTCGTCAAGGGTATCGGCCAGGCCTTCATCGAGCACGACGTCTCCATGGAGCAGATGACCGACTTCTTGAAGCGGGAGTGCGCGCGCCGATGACCTTAGCGCTAGGTCTCACGCTCGGCGCCATCGTTGGCCTCCTCGTCGTCTCCGCCTTCTTCTCCGGTTCGGAGACAGCATTGACGGCGGCAAGCCGCGCCCGCATGCACGCGCTCGAAGAGGACGACAATGCGCGCGCAAAGCTCGTAAACCGGCTTCTGTCCTCGCGCGAGCGCCTAATCGGCGCACTGCTCCTCGGCAACAATCTCGTCAACATCGCAGCATCCGCGTTGGCGACCAGCTTGTTCTTGTCGGTGTTCGGCGAAGCGGGCGTCGTCTATGCCACGATTGTCATGACGGTTCTCGTCGTCGTGTTCGCCGAGGTGCTGCCCAAGACCTACGCCATCCTCAACGCCGACCGCATGGCGCTGGCCGTATCGCCGATCCTCAAATGGCTCGTCGCCGTACTCGCACCCGTGACCGCCGCGCTGCAATTTCTCGTGCGGCACACCTTGCGCTTGTTCGGCTCGTCCATCGCCGATGACGCCGACGTATTGTCCGCCCATGAGGAGATTCGCGGCGCCATCGAGCTGCATCACAAGGAAGGCGGCGTGGTGAAGCTCGACCGCGACATGCTGGGCGGTGTGCTCGACCTGCGCGAGCTCGACGTCTCCGACATTATGGTGCACCGGACCAACATGGACGCGATCGACGCCGAACTGCCGCCGGGCGAGATCGTCGACGCGGCCCTCAAAAGCCCGCACACGCGGCTACCGCTATGGCGCGGCGAACGCGAGGAGATCGTCGGCATTTTGCACGCGCGCACGCTGTTGCAGGCCTTGCGGGACTCAGAAGGCGACGTTTCGAAGATCGACGTCATGTCGCTGGCAACCTCGCCATGGTTCGTGCCCGACACGACAACGCTGAAAGCGCAGCTCAGCGCCTTCCTCAAGGAGAAGGCGCACTTTGCCATCGTCGTGGACGAGTACGGCGAGGTGATGGGGCTGGTGACGCTGGAGGATATTATCGAGGAGATCGTCGGCGACATCACCGACGAGACGGATATCGGCGCTTCCCTCGCCAAGCCGCAGGCCGACGGGTCGCTGATCGTCGACGGCCTCGTGCCGATCCGCGACGTGAACCGGCTAATGGAGTGGGACCTGCCGGACGAAGAGGCGACCACCGTGGCCGGCCTCGTCCTTCATGAGGCGCAGACCATTCCCAATCCGGGTCAGGCCTTCACCTTCCATGATTTCCGCTTCGAGATCTTGCGGCGGCATAGGAACCGCATCACTTCGTTGCGCGTGACGCCTTTGGACGATGCGCGCCCGGCCGACGCCGAGACCAGTGAAGCCTAGGCTCTAAGCCTCCTCGGGGGCGAGCGTTGCGAGCGCCAGCGCATGGATATTGCCTGACATCTCCTCGGCCAGCACGTCATTGACCATGCGGTGACGCTCCAGCCGGGACTTGCCGGCGAAGGCGGCCGACACCACCTTGACGGCGAAATGGCTCTCGCCCGTGCCCGGCGAGCCGGCATGGCCCGCGTGGAGATGGGACTCGTTGACGACATCGAGCGCGTCCGGCTGGAAGGCTTCGGTCAACTTTTCCCTGATCGACTGCTCAATGCTCATTGGCTTGATGGTCCTTGGCTGCATGTGGCGGTGCGTGGCATTCAACCGTACAGATTATCGCGTTTGTCATCACGGAGCCATGCTTGTTGTAACCAATGCTCGTTCCCATAATGCCGATTCGATGAAGCTCAACTCAAAATTTTTCGACGGCCTGCGCGTCAAGCCCGACAAGGACCGTCGGCTGCGCGACACCACCCCCAAATGCGACTGGGAAGGCTGTAGCGAGCCAGGCCTCTATCCGGCGCCGAAGGGCCGTGGGCTCGAGGGTCAGTATCACCGCTACTGCCTCGACCACGTCCGCGCGTACAACAAGGGCTACAACTATTTTTCCGGAATGCCTGACGACGACGTCGTCGAGCACCAGAAGGACGCCGCGACCGGCAACCGCCCGACCTGGTTCGTCGGCGTCAATTCCACCTCCCGTAACCGCACAAAACGCGGCAAGCCCGGGGGCTACAGCCACCGGTTCGACGCCGAGGACCCGTTCCGCCTGTTTGGCGAGAATGCGCCGGGCGGCAAGCCCCCCGGGGAGGCCCCGAGCCGCCCTCTGAAGCGCCTGGAACGCAAGGCCCTCCGCCAGCTCAATCTGGAGGACAACGCCTCCAAGCCTGAGATCAAGACCCGCTTCAAGGAATTGGTTAAGCGCCTCCACCCCGACCACAATGACGGCGACCGCTCCTCGGAGGACAAGTTGCGCGAAGTGATCCAAGCCTATAATTATTTAAGGCAGGCGGGGCTCGCATAAGTCGCTGGGCCAGCCCCCGGCAAATCCAGGCTCTGCCCTCTGGCGAGCCTCTACTGAAACGCGACACACAGGCTCATCTTAAGACAATGACACTTGAAGCTGCTCAGAACGGTGCCGGTCTGCCGGACATGACCGTTTCCGTCCGCCAGGTCTTCGGCATCGATAGCGATCTCGAGGTTCCCGCCTATTCCCAGCCGGACGAGCACGTCCCGGACGTGGACCCCGACTATCTGTTCAACAGGGACGTGACGCTGGCCATCCTCGCGGGGTTCAAACACAACCGCCGCGTGATGATTCAGGGCTATCACGGCACCGGCAAGTCGACCCATATCGAGCAGATCGCCGCGCGGCTGAATTGGCCGTGCCTCCGCATCAATCTGGACAGCCACGTGAGCCGCATCGATCTCGTCGGCAAGGACGCCATCGTCATCAAGGACGGCAAGCAGGTCACGGAGTTCCGCGAGGGTATCCTACCTTACGCGCTTCAGACCAACACCGCGCTGTGCTTCGACGAATACGACGCCGGGCGTCCTGACGTGATGTTCGTCATTCAGCGCGTGCTGGAGGTCTCCGGCAAACTGACCTTGCTCGACCAGTCGAAGGTCATACGGCCGCATCCGGCCTTCCGCCTCTTCGCCACCACCAACACGATCGGTCTCGGCGATACGAGCGGGCTCTATCACGGCACGCAACAGATCAACCAAGGTCAAATGGACCGCTGGTCGATCGTTGCAACGCTCAACTATCTGCCACACGACGACGAGGTCGACATAGTCGTGGCCAAAGCCAAGACGTGGAACACAGAGGAAGGCCGCAAGACCGTGTCGAACATGGTTCGAGTCGCCGAGTTGACGCGCAACGCCTTTATGAATGGCGACCTCTCCACGGTGATGAGCCCGCGCACGGTTCTGACCTGGGCGGAGAACGCAGAGATTTTCGGTGATGTCGGCGAAGCCTTCGCGCTGTCGTTCCTCAACAAATGTGACGAACTGGAGCGCGGCCTGATCGCCGAGTTCTATCAGCGCTGTTTCGGCGAGGACTTGCCGCAGTCGACGGCCAACGTAGCCTTGAGCTAATCCCATGACCCTCAACAAGCGGAAAGAGGCGCCCCTCGATCCGTTCAAACGCGCGGTAACACAGACCACGCGCTCGATCGCCGCCGATGGCAGCGTGGAGGTGGTGTTCTCGACGGAGCCGCCGGGTCTTGCCGGCAAGACCGCGCGCCTGCCGGAGCCGTCGCGCGTTCCGACGATGAACGAGATTGCCGTCATCCGCGGCCATGCGGACGCCGCGGCGCTCGCCGTCGCCTGTCACGACGAAAAACTGCACCAGGCGCTCGCGCCCTCCGGCGGCGATGCCCGCGCGGTGTTCGAGGCGATCGAACAAGCCCGCGTGGAAGCCATCGGCGCACATCGCATGGAAGGCGTTGCCGCCAATCTGAACGCGCGCATGGAGCAGCGCTACGCAAGAAGCCGCATCACCGAGGACACCGAGCGTAGCGAGGCGCCCCTGCCCGACGCGCTTGCCCTTTTGGTGCGTGAGCGGTTGACGGGCATCGCCCCGCCGGACCGTGCCCGCGCGCTCGTCAATCTTTGGCGTCCCTGGATCGAGGAGCGGGCCAACACCCTACTCGACCGCATGCCGGATACGGTGGAGGACCAGGAGGCCTTTGGCCGCCTCGCCCGCGACGTGCTTGCAGCGCTGAACCTCGCCGATCAGCTCGATCAGGGCGAGCAGGACGAGGAGTCGACCACGGACGGTGAGTCCGATCCCAATGCCTCGGATGAAGAAGACGAAAGTGCCGAGGGACAGGACCAGTCCGAGCTGGCGCAGGATGCCAACGCCGAGCCGGACGACACATCCGAGGAAACGCTGGAGGACCAAGAGGACGGCCCCACTGACGACCTCGACCGCGAGGCCGACGCCGCCGATCTGCCGCGTCGCTCCGATCCTTGGCAACCGAACGTCTCTGTGCTCGATGACCCGGAGGCCTTCGGCTACAAGGTCTTCACCCGCGCCTTCGACGAGATCATCGGCGCCGAAGAGCTGTGCGACATCGACGAGCTCGACCGTCTGCGCGCATTCCTCGACAAACAACTGGTCGCGCTTCACGGCGCCGTGGCCCGCCTCGCCAACCGGCTGCAGCGCCGGCTGCTGGCGCAGCAGAACCGCGGCTGGGACTTCGATCTTGAGGAGGGCGTGCTCGATGCGGCCCGTCTGCCGCGGGTCATCATCGACCCCATGCATCCGCTGACCTTCAAGCAGGAACGCGACACGGACTTCCGCGATACCGTGGTGACGCTGCTCCTGGACAATTCGGGCTCCATGCGCGGACGCCCCATCATGGTCGCCGCCTGCTGCGCCGATATCCTGGCGCGGACCCTGGAGCGTTGTGGCGTGAAGGTCGAGATCCTCGGCTTCACCACGCGCGCCTGGAAGGGCGGGCACGCACGCGAGGCGTGGCTCAACGCCATGAAGCCGGCGCTTCCCGGACGGCTCAACGACCTGCGCCACATCGTCTACAAGTCGGCGGATGCGCCGTGGCGCCGGGCACGCCGCAATCTCGGGCTCATGATGCGCGAGGGGCTGCTCAAAGAGAACATCGACGGCGAAGCGCTGGCCTGGGCGCACCAGCGGCTATTGGCGCGTCCCGAACAGCGGCGCATTCTGATGATGATCTCCGACGGCGCGCCCGTCGACGATTCCACGCTCTCGGTCAACTCAGGCGCCTATCTGGAGCGGCATCTGCGTCAGGTGATCAACGAGATCGAGACCCGATCGCCCGTCGAATTGCTCGCCATCGGCATCGGCCATGACGTGACGCGCTATTACCGGCGCGCCGTCACCGTAACCGACGCCGAAGAACTTGCCGGTGTCATGACGGAGAAGCTGGCGGAGCTGTTCGACGAGGACCTCGCCTGGCGGCAGCTGCATCGCGCCGTCCCGACGGCCACGCGGCAAAAGCGCCGCAAGCTCCACTAGGTTTCGGCCCCATGATCCGAAGACCCGCACCGGCGCTCGCGTCCATCGTGCTCGCGGGCGCGGTGCTGCTCGCCGTGGGCGCAGACCTTGCCAGCAAACCCGCGACTGTCCTCGAAGGGCCGATCAAGCCGCGCGTCACCGCCATTGCCGTCGCGTTCGACCGCGACAACCCCAAGCAAAAGACCTTCGGCAAGCTGACCTATCGGGGTGGGTTCAATCTGTTCGCCAATTCGCGGCACTTCGGCGGCTATTCAGGCCTGGCCATCGATGCGTCGGGGACCACGATCCTCGCCGTCTCCGACGGTGGCACCTGGATGCGTGCCTCGCTCGATTATAACGGCCGCTTGCTGCAGGGCGTGCACGACATGACGCTCGGACCCATCCTCGGCCCTAATGGAAAACCGCTGCGCAAGGGCAAGGACCGCGACGCCGAGGGGCTGGCGCTGGCCTCCGGCGATACGCGCAACGGCGAGGCCTATGTCTCCTTCGAGCGCGTGCACCGTATCGCGCGCTACCCCTTCAGCCCGAAACGCTTCGGGCCGCCGAGCAGGACTGTGAAACTGCCAAAGGCCGCGCGCCAAATGAAGACCAATCAAGGCCTCGAGGCGGTCGCGCTGATCCGGGCCGGACGGCTGACAGGCACCATCGTTGCCTTCTCCGAGCGGCTGAAGGATTCGCGCGGCAACCTCAAGGGCTGGCTGATCGGCGGCCCGAGCCCGGGCACCATTACGGTCCGCCGGCTCGGCGGGTTCGACATCACCGATGCCGCAGGGTTACCGGACGGAGGCTTGATCCTGCTGGAGCGCCGCTTCCGCTACAGCGAAGGCGTGCAGATGCGCATCCGCCGCATCAAGGCAGCGGACTTGCGGCCTGGAAAATTGATCGCCGGAGAGATCCTGCTGGAGGCGACGGACAGGCTCAATATCGACAACATGGAGGCGGTCGCGGTCCATCGCTCGCGCGGCGGCGAGACCATCCTGACATTGATGTCTGATGACAATTTCAACCCGCTACAGCGGTCGCTGATCATGCAGTTCGCTCTGCCGTGAGCGAAGGCAGGCGCTAAGACGCCGCGGCCGGCGCCTGGCTGGCTTTGGCGATCTCACGCTTGAGGCGCCGCGCCTTCAGCGATAATTCGTCATCGCCCGCCTTCAGCAGGTAGGCATCAAGCCCCCCGCGATGCTCGACCGAGCGCAGCGCATGGGCGGAGACGGTCATCCGGACGCGCTTCTTGAGCACGTCGCTCTGCAGCGTCACATTGCACAGATTCGGCAGAAAACGGCGCCTTGTGCGGCGCTTGGCATGGCTCACATTGTTGCCGGTGAGCACGGCTTTGCCGGATAGCTCGCAGCGACGCGCCATGGTCCTTGTCCTTCTCCGAATATCTTGTGGAACCCTGAGGCGGCCTGTGACATTCACAAGCACAAAGGCACCAGGGAGGCGAGGTATACGGGGCTCGCCCGGTTCGGTCAAGACACCGGCTCGATTTCGATCGAAGCCAGCCGAATTGACGAATCCCCAAAATACCTGGACATTCGAAGGGGTCTGGGGCGTCGAACGAAGGGACGTCTAGCCAGAGGTCGGGAGCCATGCGGTCAGCACGACATTGCTTGAGCCTGTTGGCGGTGGCCGGCCTCACTCTGGGGCTCGCGCCCACCCTGGATGACGAACGCGCGCTCGCCGAGGCCCCGCGCACGTCGGCGGCCCGCATCTCCGCCGTCTACAAGGTCAATCTCGGCAGGTTCAATCTGGGCAATTTCCGCGTCACCACCACGGTGCAGGAAGGCGGATATCAGCTGCGCGGCGAAGGCACCTTCAGCGTCCTGGAGGGCCTGATCTTCAAATGGCAAGGGATCACGTCAAGCCGCGGGCGCGTCACCGACGAAGGCCCGGCGCCCTCTTCTTATGCCTTCAACTATTCCGATGGCGGCAAGAACAGCGAGCGCTTGCGCATAACGTTCGGCAACGGCGCGGTGCAGCAGGTCTCGATCGTTCCCAAGCGCAGAATCCCCGGCCTCATCCCGGTGCGGCGCGAGCAGCTCGTAGGCGTCATCGACCCGATGAGCGGCGCATTCCTCACCGCGCGCTCGCCGAACCCGAACGGCGATCTCAGCGTCTGCAATCAGATGCTGCCCGTGTTCGACGGCAGGTCGCGCTTCGATCTCGTGCTCAAGCCGAAGAAGCGCGTCATGGTGCAGAACCGGTCGCGTTCCTCCTACTCGGGACCGGCGGCGGTGTGCCGGGTGAAGTTCGTTCCGATCTCCGGATATAGGCCGGACGATGCGGGAATTCAGCACATGAAGCAGTCCAACGAAATCGAGGTCTGGCTGATGCCGGTCAGAGGCACGGACATGTATGTGCCCTATCGTATTGTCCTGCCGACACCCGTAGGCTACGGGACTGCGGTCATCACCTCGATCAAGGTTTCAGGCGCACGGCGCGCGAGCGTCGACTAACGGCCAGGCACCGGGAGGCAGGCCCTCCATCGCAACGATCGTTAACGCGGAAACGCCAAACCCCAACATGTCGTAGGGAACGAAGCTCGAAAATTTACGATCCCCTG
>DGOS01000062.1:12837-16830 GCA_002390155.1 Hyphomicrobiaceae bacterium UBA4460
ATTTACGATCCCCTGATTCGTCCGTGTTCTGTTCCCGTTGCGATCCCATGGAACGGGTGATCAAGGGAGACCGAAACCCAGATGTAGCGTACAACCACCAGGAAACGCCGATAGCGCCCCCTGACCCCGGAGACCCGGCCAAACTGTGTTGTTTTGAAGCAGAACATTATCCGAATGGGCGATGTATGCGATTCGGACGAGATTCGTTCTTCCCCCGTTCACGCCTGAAGCGAGAGTCGCGTTAAGACCTGCGTAGCATGACCAGCTCTTTATCCACGCAATCCACAAGTCTGGCCAAGGGCCGCGGCGTCACCGCGGTGCTCGGGCCCACCAATACCGGCAAGACGCATCTGGCCATCGAGCGCATGCTCGCACACGAGGTGGGCGTGATCGGCTTGCCTTTGCGGCTCCTGGCCCGCGAGGTCTACGACAAGGTCGTTGCCCGGGCGGGGGCCGAGCAAGTGGCGCTCATCACAGGCGAGGAGAAGATCAAGCCGCCGGGCGCACGCTTCTATGTGTGCACCGTGGAAGCAATGCCACGGGAGCTCGAAGCGGACTTCGTGGCCGTCGATGAGATCCAGCTCGCGGCCGACGGCGAGCGCGGCCATGTCTTCACCAACCGCATGTTCCACGCGCGGGGCTTGAGCGAAACGCTGCTGCTCGGCTCGGCGACCATGCGCGACGCCATCCGCGAGCTGCTCCCCGGCGCCAATCTGGTGTCGCGCCCGCGGCTCTCCAAGCTGTCCTATGCCGGCGACAAGAAGATCACCCGCCTGCCCCGCCGTTCGGCGATCGTCGCCTTCTCGGCCAACGACGTCTATGCCATCGCCGAATTGGTGCGGCGGCAGCGCGGCGGCGCGGCCGTGGTACTCGGCGCGCTCAGCCCCCGCACGCGCAACGCGCAAGTGGCGCTCTATCAGAATGGCGACGTGGACTTTCTGGTGGCCACCGACGCGATTGGGATGGGCCTGAACCTCGATCTCGATCATGTCGCGTTCGCCGGCCTTCGCAAGTTCGACGGCCATTCGCATCGCAATCTCACGCCCTCGGAGGTCGGCCAGATCGCCGGCCGCGCCGGACGGCACATGAACGACGGCACGTTCGGCGTGACCGGAAAGGTGGAGCCGCTGGAGTCGGAGCTGGTCGAGCGGCTGGAGGACCACGCTTTCGATCAAGTCGGCGTCCTGCAATGGCGCAGCCGCAGCCTCGATATGGCCTCGCTCGAAGCACTGAAAGAGAGTTTGCGTGAAGCGCCGAACCATCCGCGGCTGACCCGCTCGCGCATGGTGGACGACGTGATCGCCTTGGAGAACGTCACCCAGGAGGCAGACATCTGCGCCATGGCGGCGGCGCCCGCCGCGGTCGGGCTCTTATGGGAAATGTGCCAAATCCCGGACTACCGCAAGGTTTCGCCGAACAGTCATGCAGACTTGGTTGCCACCCTTTATCGCTTCGTGATGAGCGACGAAGGAAAGATCCCCGAAGATTGGTTTGCCAACCAGGTGGCCCAGTCTGACCGCACGGACGGCGATATCGACACGCTGTCGAACCGCCTGGCACAAATTAGGACCTGGACTTTTGTCTCCCACAGGCCTCAATGGCTCCATGATCCAGAGCATTGGCAAAGACGCACCAGGGCGATCGAGGATACGCTTTCAGACGCGCTTCATGAGCGCCTGGCACAACGTTTCGTGGACCGGCGCACCAGCGTGCTCATGCGGCGCCTGCGCGATAAGGAGGAGATGATGGCCGAGATCAGCGACGACGGTCAGATTCTTGTCGAGAATCACTATGTCGGACGCCTTGACGGCTTTTGCTTTACGCCCGATGCGTCGAGCGACGGCATTGACGGGAAGGCCGCGCGCCATGCGGCGGTGCAAGTGCTCGGAACGGAGCTTGCCAACCGCACCGCGGCGCTTGTCGCGGCTCCCGACGAGACCATCGCGCTTGACCCGCACGGGCGGATCGTCTGGCAAGGCTCCGGGATCGCGCGGCTGGAGCGCGGCGAAACGGCGCTGAAGCCCCGCATACACCTCTTCGTCGACGAGCATCTGAGCCCGCCGGACCGCGAACGTATCGCAGCCCGCCTCGATGCCTGGCTGGCCGCCCATCTCGACGCCAAACTGAAACCGCTGATCGCGCTGAGCGAGGCGCAGGACCTGACAGGATTGGCCCGCGGTCTTGCCTTCCGCCTGACCGAGACGCTTGGCGTGCTCCGCCGCGATACGGCCGCGGAGGAAATCAGGTCACTCGACCAAGCCGACCGGGGCCAGCTGCGCAAATACGGCGTGCGCTTTGGCGCCTTCAATCTCTATTTCCCGGCCCTGCTGAAGCCCGCCGCCGCCGAGCTTCTCCTTCTGCTCTGGGCGCTGCACGATGGCGACGCACATGGTCTCAACGTCGACGGCCTGCCCGAGCGGCCGCAGCAGGGGCTCACGTCCGTCGCCGCTGACAAAGCTATCCCCGAGCCTTACTGGCGCGCCGCAGGCTTCCACGTTGCCGGCAGTCGCGCCGTGCGCATCGACATGCTGGAGCGGTTGTCCGATCTGATCCGCGCGCGCATTACCTGGCGCCCCACCGAGAACGCCGAAGACGCACCACCCACAGGTGCCACCGGCGACGGCGGCTTCCGTGCGGTGCCTGACTTGATGTCGATGGTCGGCTGTTCCGGCGAGGAGTTCGCCTCGATCTTGCGCTCACTCGGCTTCCGCCTGGAGCGGCGAAAGAGGGAGACCGCGAACGGTACGGCAGAGCCGGTTGAAACCACCAAGGCAGAGACCGCCGAAACGGAGACCCCCAAGACGGGGACAGCCGAGACAGAGACCCCGGAGCCGGTGCTTGCGGCAACTGCCGAAAGCCCGAGCCCGGAAAGCGCAAGCCAAGAAGCCGCGTCGACCGAGCCTGCGGCCGGCCCTGCTAAGGCGGCCGAACCCGAATTCGATGAGATCTGGCGGCCCGGCAAGCGCAAGGATCCCCATCGCGCCCGGCAAGGCGGACGGGCATCGAAGGAGCGCAAGGACGGCGCCGGCCACGCCAAGAGGCCGCCACACCAGTCAGAGGCGAAGTCCGGCAAACCTCAAGGCAAGAGAAAAGGCAAAGGCCGAGGCCCGGCCAAGCCCCACCACGGCAAGGGCAAAGGGCAGGGGCAGCGGCAAGATCACCGGCCGAAGCGAGAGCCCATGAAGCCGGAACACTCGCCGTTCGCCGCGCTGAAGGACCTTCGCGATAGCCTCACGCGCGAGCGGCCCGAGCAAAGCTGACACATTTCGCCGATGACCGGGCAGCGCCTCGACAAGTGGCTATGGTGCGCAAGGCTGACCAAGACGCGTTCGGGCGCCGCACGGTTGATCGCCGCCGGCAAAGTTCGCATCAACGGCGACAGGGCCCTGAAGCCGAGCCGGCTGGTTCATGCGGGCGACGTGATAACGGCGGCTTATCTGGGACGGCTCTCCGTGGTGCGCGTCGCCGGCTTCGCGGAACGCCGCGGGCCCGCCAGCGTCGCGCAGACGCTCTATGATGACCTGACGCCTAAAGACGTGCCGGCCCCGGACCGGCGGAGGCTTGAGATGCGCATCGGCAAGCGTCCAACGAAGCGCGACCGCCGCCGCTTGGATGCATTTCGTGATGGCGGGTTCTGAGACGAAAAGCCGGTAGGCGCTTANNGAAGAGCTGGCAGGCGTTTACGCCGCCGGGGTGAAGCGGGATTGTGGCGCCGCAGCCTCAGAGTCAGCCTTGGGTTCGATTTTCCCCATCCGCAGAAGCGCGGTCGCATCGCGAGCCCGGACCGGCCGGCTGAAATAGGCCAGGCCAGGCCGACCCGCGCCGGTTGCTTGTCGATCGCCTCAGTCGAATCCTGCATCCGCCGGCCGTCCCTCCTCGAGGTGCCTCGCGTATCCCTAGCAGCGCACCTGGCGCGCAACTGACCCTGAAAGGCGTGCCACAAATTGATTGACGGGGCCTTAGTATCGGCTCGGAAATTCAAACTAGAGCCGG
>DGOS01000062.1:16856-17062 GCA_002390155.1 Hyphomicrobiaceae bacterium UBA4460
GGCGGCAAATACGTCCTAGAAATCGTGCTTTGTCAGGTATTCCGCCGCCTTGTGCTTGTGCCACGATTGCTATAGGCAGGGCGCTCTCCAGGCGAATATGCCGACCCCGCTTGGGTCTTGAAGAACGGGCTGGGCAAAGCCCCAAAACATGTTGGATCGATGACCTACGTCGTCACTGAAGTCTGCATCAAGTGCAAATACACCGA
>DGOS01000002.1:0-6250 GCA_002390155.1 Hyphomicrobiaceae bacterium UBA4460
TCAGCATGGCTTGGTGTTACGCCCGGCCCCTAGCTGACGTCAAGGTCGAGGGGCTAGCCTCCGCGCAGCTCCTTGGGCGTGAGGAACAGGCTCAGGCTGCCGCTATTGACGTCGACGCTCGACCACAGCCCGGCGGCGAAGTTGAGCACCGCGAGCGCGCCGGTCGGGTATTTCTCCTTCAGACGGTCGCGCATGTGTTTCGGCCCGGAGCCGATCAGGTCCCCTGCCAACGCCTCGATCTCGGGGTTGTGACCCACCAACAGAACGCGGCTCGCCCCCGGCGGGATCGCCCGCAGCATATCCAGCATGTCCTCCGGGCTCGCGTGGTAGAGCGCGTCCTCATAGGTGACTTCCGGCTCGACCTTCAGCTCCGGCAGGAGCAGGTCCAGCGTATCGACGGTTCGGCGCGCCGAAGAGCACAGAACAAGCTCCGGGTCGATGCCCCGCTCGGTCATGGCGCGCCCCATGACCGGTGCATCGCTCATGCCGCGCGTGGAAAGGGGCCGTTCCCGATCCGGCAAAGTGGGGTTCTTCCAACTCGACTTGGCATGGCGCAGGAGGCTGAGTGTGAGCATGTCCGGCCTCTACCCGGTTACTGGCCGCGCTTGCCACGGGCGGCGAACCGCACGGCCTCGTCCGCGGCCTTGAACAGCGCGCCGGCCTTGCTGACACATTCGGCTTGCTCCCGCTCCGGCACGGAGTCGGCGACAATACCGGCGCCTGCCTGAACATACATGACGCCGTCTTTTACCACCGACGTCCTCAGCACGATGCAACTGTCCATCTCGCCATCGGCGGAGAAGTAACCGACGCAGCCCGCATAAATGCCGCGCGCCGCATCTTCCAGCTCGTCAATGATCTCCATCGCACGCACCTTTGGCGCACCCGATACGGTGCCGGCCGGGAAGCCCGCCATCAGTGCATCGACGGAATCGCGTTCCGGGGCGAGCACGCCGCGGACATTAGAAACGATGTGCATGACTTGGCTGTAATACTCGAGGAAGAAACTGTCGGTGACTTCGACGGACCCGATCTCCGATACACGCCCGGCATCGTTGCGCCCGAGGTCGAGCAACATCAAATGCTCGGCCCGCTCTTTCGTGTCGGCCAGGAGCTCTTCGGCCAGTGCCTTGTCTTGCTCAGGCGTCGTGCCGCGGGGCCGCGTGCCTGCGATCGGTCGGATCGTCACCTCGCGTTCTCGCACGCGCACGAGAATCTCGGGGCTGGATCCCACAACGGCGAAGTCGCCGAAGTTCAAATAGTAGAGAAACGGAGAGGGGTTCACACGCCGTAAGGCGCGGTAAAGCGCAAACGGGGGAAGCTCGAATGGCGCTTCGAAACGCTGGCTGAGCACGACCTGAAAGATATCGCCGGCGGCGATGTACTCCTTGGCGCGCGCCACCTTCGCCATGTAGTCCTCGGGCGGCGTGGTGGACCTGGGCTCAGGATGAGGCGCATCCGCACCCAGCTCGCCACCGTGGGGCAGGGGCTGGTCAAGGCGTTCCAGAACAACGTTGAGCCTGTCCGCGGCCCGCGCATACGCCGCCTTGGCGCTGACGCCTTGCGCCGGGCGTACTGGCGTCACCACGGTCATCTCGTCCTTGACGCTATCGAAGATGACGATAAGCGTCGGCCGCACGAGAATACTACTCGGCACGTTCAATGGGTCGGGCTTGCCGCCCGGCAGATCCTCGGTCAACCGGACCGTGTCGTAGCCCATATAGCCGAAGATGCCGGCCGCCATCGGCGGCAGCTGATGCGGCAGGGTAATCGCGGACTCCGCGAGCAAAGCGCGGAGCGAGGCGAGCGTGGACTCAGACGTCGGCGCAAACGCGTCCGGATCGGCCTGCGGGCTCCGGTTGATTTCTGCGGTGTTTCCCTCAGAGCGCCAAATGACATCCGGCTCACAGCCGATAATCGAGTAGCGGCCGCGCGTGGCGCCGCCCTCGACGGACTCCAAGAGGAAACTGTTGGGCCACTCATGCGCAACCTTGAGCATCGCCGAAACCGGCGTCTCCAGGTCGGCCACGAGCCGCGTCCACACGACCTGCGGCACGCCGTCGTCATACAGACGCGCAAAGCTCCCGAAGTCCGGTTCGACCGGGGCCGAACCGCCGTCACGCGGAAGGGGTGTCACCGGGACCGGCGCCGGGCTCATGGCTCCTCGCTGGTGCCCACCAGCTTGGCGAGAGCCTGCTGATTGACGCGAACGCCATACCGGCTCTCCAATGCGCTGAAATACTCCGCGATCGTATCCTCGCTGAGCAAGAGCCCGATCTGGGAATTCAGCCGCTTCTTGACGCGTTCATCGAGTACCGGCGCTGCGACGATGTCCTCGACCTGAAACACGATGCGGCCTTCGTCGACGCCCGAGGGCGCCGAACCGAACCCGCCCTTCGGCAAAGTGAAGGCCTGGGACACCGCGGCGGGCAGCACGTTCACGGTGATGTCGTCCCGTTTCAAAGCCGAAGTCGGCAGGATCTCCGTATCGAGCTCTTGAGCGACGCCGTCCAGCGTCTTGCTGCCGTTGTTCAAAGCCGAGACCAAGCCTTGCGCGAACTTGGAGACCTGGTTCCGCGTTGCATCACCCCGCCAGTCGCTCTCGACTGCCTCACGAACCTCGTCGAACGGCTGCAACTGCGAGGGCGTCACGCCGAGGACCTCGTACCAGATGACACCTTCGTCGCGCGCATCTATCGGATCGTTCTCGATCCCGGCATCGGTGGCGAACACACCGATCAGCAGATCCTTCTGCGCCGGGAGCGTGACCGCCGACCCGCCCGGTGTGCGGCCCTCGCGATCGACTTGATCGATCACTTTGTAATCGAGCTTCAGCTTGCCCGCCGCCTCTTCGAGCGTCGATCCCGCAGCGAGCTCGTCCTCAACCCGGTCATGCACGTCGAAGATGGCGCCCGAAGACCGGTCCTTGAGAATCTCTTTCTCCAGATCGGCCTTCGCCTCGTCGAATGTCGGAATCTTCTCCGGCTCGATTTCGACCACCCGCACGACCGCGAAGCTTCCAAGCTTGCCCTCGATGGGCTCGCTGACGGCATCCTTGTCCAGCTTGAACGCCGCCTCGGCGATCGCCGCATCGGCGAAGTCCTTCTTCGAAACAGTGCCAAGATCGATGTCCGTCTCAGTCAGACCCAGCTCCTTGGCGACTTCGACGAAATCGGTCCCTGAGGTGATCTTCTGATGGGCCGCTTTCGCGGCTGCCATGTCCGGCAAAGCGATTTGCTGGAGCTGACGGCGCTCCACGTTCCCAAGCGTCTCCTTCTTGGCCTCGTACGTTGCCTTGAGATCGTCTTCCGTGATGTTGAGCTCGTCCTTGACCGTCTCGGGTGTCACGGCGAGCACACCGACCTTGCGGTATTCCGGCTGTGTGAACTTCGCTTGGTGATTGTCGTAAAACTTTTTCAAGTCCTCGTCGGTCGGCGCGCCAACGGCGTCCGCGGCCGACTTCGGCACAAGCACATATTTCAGGATACGCCGTTCCTCGTTGAACTGGTTCAGCGCATCCATCAATGCCTTGGGGCTCTGCGCCACTTCGCCAACGGTGACGAGCAGCTGCCGCCGCAAATTCTGTTCGCGCAGCGTGTAAAGATAGCTCGCTTCGTTCATGCCGATATTGCGCAAGGCGGCCTGGAAGTTGAGCGGGCTGAAATTTCCCGACGCATCCTGGAAGGCCGGATCCTTCATGATCTGCGCGAGCAGCGCATCGTCGCTGACGCCGAGGCCCAGGTGCTTCGCATGGGTATCGACGGCAGCGCCGCCGATGAGCCGCTCCAGGACACGCGTGTCGAGCCCGGCGGCTCGCGCTTCCTGCAGACTGAGGCTGCGTCCCTGCTGCTGACTCATCGAGCGCAGCACATCCTGCTGCACGCGGGCATAGTCCTGCGAGCTGATATCCGTATCGCCAACACTGATCAGGGTTTGCCGGCCGTAGCCGGTGAAGATGTCTGCAATACCCCAGACGGCGAAGCTCACCACCAGCAGGGCAACCAAGATCAGACCCAATGTTCGTGCAGCGCCTTTGCGCAATGTGTCGAGTGCCACGCCTCGAAAACCTTCTCTGTGATCAATTGCCAAATCCGCGCCGGCGTCCGATGCTAAGACGCTCCAGCGCGGCGCGCGCATCATAGGTAGCCAATGCCAGCGCGGCAACACGCAGAAATACCTGAAAATCCGCATTTCAAGTGCCACAGTTAGCAGGGACCGAGGAGGGGACGTGACTGCGATCAGACCGCTTGTCGCCGGCAATTGGAAGATGAACGGCACCAGCAGCGCGCTTGGCGAGCTAGTCGCGTTGCGGGATCGGCTGGAGAAGGCGCCGCTCCCGGAGGTCGAAGTCATGGTTTGCCCGCCTGCGACCCTCCTGTCACGCGCCGCCAGCGTCCTCGCCGAGACCGCGATCGCGCTTGGCGCCCAGGATTGCCATCCGCTTCCCTCTGGCGCCCATACCGGCGACATTTCCGCCGAAATGCTGGCCGACGCGGGCGCCACGGCCGTTATCGTCGGCCATTCCGAGCGGCGCATCGACCACGGCGAGACCAGTGAAACCGTCAACGCCAAGGCACGCGCTGCCTATCGCGCAGGGCTGACCGCGATCGTCTGCATCGGCGAGACAGAGGAGCAGCACCGCGACGGCGAGACCGTCGACGTCCTCACCTCTCAGATCCAGGGATCGGTGCCGGAAGACGCCCAAGGCTCCAACACCGTGCTCGCCTACGAGCCTGTTTGGGCCATCGGCTCTGGCCTCACGCCCACGCCTGAGGACGTGGCCCGGCTGCATGGGGTCATCCGGGAGACCCTGGGCCAGGTCTTGGGGCCGGACCAAGGCGGCGCCACGCGAATCCTCTATGGCGGGTCGGTCAAGCCCAGCAATGCCGCCGAGCTGATGTCCATCCCCAACGTCAACGGTGCCCTGGTCGGCGGCGCCAGCCTAAAGGCCTCAGATTTCTGCGAAATTCTCGCTGTCTATCGGAGCGACTCGGCCACGTAGCGGGTCCCGAAAACCTTGGGCCCCGGCTTGCAAATCAGATAAGGTTCGCCTTGCCATCCACCTGAGGATGGCGGGGGAACCACGATCCCGGGAATGAGATGTCAAAGCTGCGCCCGATTGCCATCGCGCTGCTTGCCGCTTTTACCGCCGCGCCCATGAGCGCCGGCGCGGAGCCGCTTGAGCGTGAAGAGTGCAAGGCACTCGAATCGCAAAAGCGCACAATGCTCACGCCCAAGATCAAGACGGCTCTCAAGCAGGGCCCAGATTGGGTCAAGGAGAACCTCCACGACGCCGCAGAAATCGAGAAAATTCGCGAATATCTACAGGTGGAGGAGAAGGTGGCCTTCCGCTGCCGGACCGACGGGGTGCGCATTCCCAAGCCCCTGCCGCCACCGCTTCCCGACCGCAAGCCGGCCGTACCGACATACGTCGCCGACGGCGCGCCCAAGATTCTCGCAGGGGTTGCAGCCACGTCCTTCCTACCCCTGCGCAACCCCTCTCGATCCGATACCAAGACCGTCGAGGCCGACCCGCCGGCAGGCGAGGAGAGCGCCGGAGAAGGCGACATTACGACCGCTGCCGACGAAGAAGCCGAAGCAGGGCCTAGCCAAGCGATAGCGGATTCGGATAAGACAGCGCCTTCCGAGAACAAGGCGACACAATGAGTACTGTAATTCTGCTGATTCACGTCATGATCGCTCTCGCGATGGTGGGCGTCATCCTGCTCCAACGCTCCGAAGGCGGCGCGCTTGGTATTGGCGGCGGTGGCGGCGCCGGTGGCGGCGGCTTCATGACTGGCCGCGGCGCCGGAAATGCCCTGACCAAGACGACGGCCATCCTGGCGGCATGCTTCTTCGTCACCAGCCTGACCCTCTCGATCCTGGCGACCCAGCAGCGGGGCGACACGCCGAGCATCCTGCCGTCGGGAAGCGGCGGTGAAGGTGGGCTGAACCCGCTTCAGATTCCGGGCACGCCAGCGCCCAAAACATCGGATACGCCCGCCGCGCCGCAAGCACCGCAATCCCAATAGGCGTTTCACACAAGAAATTCTGCTCCAAGACGTCTCCCCACCCATGATGGGGCTACGCCTTGGCGTGGACTCGGTATAAGGTCGAGGCCCATGGCGCGGTACGTCTTCATTACCGGCGGCGTGGTTTCCTCACTAGGCAAGGGGCTCGCTTCGGCAGCGCTCGGAGCGCTTCTACAGGCGCGGGGCTTTAGCGTCCGCCTGTGCAAGCTCGACCCCTA
>DGOS01000002.1:6316-11720 GCA_002390155.1 Hyphomicrobiaceae bacterium UBA4460
AGCACGGCGAGGTGTTCGTCACCGACGACGGCGCTGAGACCGATCTGGACCTTGGGCACTACGAACGCTTCACCGGTCGGCCGGCGAGCCAAGCAGACAACATCACCACGGGCCGCATCTACCAGGAGATCATCGCCAAGGAGCGCCGCGGCGACTATCTCGGGTCCACGGTTCAGGTCATTCCCCACGTGACCGACGCCATCAAGGCGTTCGTCACCACGGGCAACGAGGATGTCGACTTTGTCCTGTGCGAGATCGGCGGCACCGTGGGCGACATCGAGGGCCTGCCGTTCTTCGAAGCCATCCGCCAGCTCGGCAACGAGCTGCCACGCGGCCAAAGCGCCTATATCCATCTAACGCTGCTGCCGTTCATCCCGAGCGCGGGCGAACTCAAGACCAAGCCGACGCAGCATTCCGTCAAGGAGCTGCGCTCCATCGGTATCCAACCGGATGTCTTGTTGTGCCGCGCGGACCGGACCATTCCGCCCGACGAGCGCCGCAAGATCGCGCTGTTCTGTAACGTGCGGCCCGAAGCGGTCGTCCAGGCGCTCGACGTGGCGAGCATTTACGACGTGCCGATCGCCTATCACGAAGAGGGGCTCGACCGGGAGCTGCTCGCGGCCTTCGGCATTACCGATGCGCCCGATCCCGATCTTCGCATGTGGCGGCAAATCTCCGAGACCATCGCCGAGCCGGACGGCGAGGTGACCGTCGCCATTGTCGGCAAATATACCGGGCTGCAGGACGCCTATAAGTCCCTGAACGAAGCCCTCGTGCATGGCGGCATCGCCAACAAGGTGAAGGTCAATCTGGAGTGGATCGAGGCGCAAATCTTCGAGAGCCAGGACGCCGCCGCTTATCTGGAGAACGTCAACGGCATTCTCGTGCCGGGCGGGTTCGGTGAGCGTGGCGCCGAGGGCAAGATCAAAGCCGCGCGTTTTGCGCGCACCAGGCAGCTTCCTTATTTCGGCATCTGCTTCGGCATGCAGATGGCCGTGGTAGAAGCCGCGCGCAACCTCGCCGGCATCGAAGGCGCCAGCTCCACCGAGTTCGGGCCTTCGGCAGAACCAGTGATCGGCCTGATGACCGAATGGATGAAGGGCGACGAGCTGGAGCGCCGCGAGCAGAACGGCAATCTCGGCGGCACTATGCGGCTCGGCGCCTTTGACGCGGCGCTCGCCAAAGGCAGCAAGGTGGCGGAGATCTATGGCGGCACGGAAATCTCCGAACGCCATCGGCACCGTTACGAAGTCAACATGCGCTACCGCAATAAGCTGGAAGCGGCGGGCTTGCGATTCTCCGGCCTTTCTCCCGACGGCCTTCTGCCGGAGATCGTCGAGATTCCCGAGCATCCGTGGTTCATCGGCGTTCAGTTCCATCCCGAACTGAAGTCGCGGCCCTTCGCGCCGCACCCGCTGTTCGAGTCGTTCATTGGCGCGGCGGTCGAGCAGAGCCGCTTGGTCTAGTGCCGTCGACCTGACATGCCCGAGACACGTCACAAGGGTTCCTGCGCCTGCGGTCAGGTGCGCGTCGAGGCGAGGGGGGAGCCGTACCGCATCGGCCTGTGCCACTGCCTGACCTGCCGGAAAGCGCATGGCGCGCCGTTCAACTTCTATGCGGTGTTCGACCCGGAGGCGGTGAGCGTCGACGGCGACGTGATTGCCTTCGCCAGCACCGAACATGTCCGCCGCTATGCGTGCGCCGCGTGCGGGGCGCCGGTCTATTCGACTTACGGGCGGACAGACGAGTTCTATCTGCATCCCGGCTCGCTCGACGACATCGGGGGCTTCGAGCCGACCTACGAGCTTTGGACCATACGGCGCGAGCCTTGGCTGCCTGAAATCCCGAGCGTGAAGTATCGCTATGAGAAGAGCCGCCCCAAATGGCGGCGTCACGAGAACTAGGGTTCCCCGTTGACGGCTCTGGGCCATAGCCCCATGGTCCGCCCCAAGGAAATCGCCCATGAACGAAGCCATGAAACCCGCCCCAGCGGCCGAAGTCGCCATCGGAAATGTCAGGTTCGGCAATGACTTGCCGCTGGCGCTGATGGCGGGACCTTGCGTCTTGGAAAGCCGCGCCCATGCGCTGGAGATGGCCAGCGCGCTGAAAGAAATCGCCGCAAAACTCGGCGTCGGGCTCGTCTACAAGTCGTCCTTCGATAAGGCGAACCGCACCAGCGCGGCGGGCGCCCGGGGGCTCGGGCTCAAGCAAGCACTCCCCATTTTTGCCGAGGTTCGCGAGGTGACCGGGCTTCCCGTCGTCACGGACGTGCACGAGCCGGAGCAGTGTGCGCCTGCCGCTGAAGCGGCGGATGTCCTGCAGATCCCGGCCTTTCTGTGCCGCCAAACCGATCTTCTCGTGGCGGCGGCGAAGACGGGCAAACCCGTGAACGTCAAGAAGGGACAATTCTTGGCGCCTTGGGACATGCGGCACGTGGTGGCGAAGGTGACGAGTGCCGGCAATCCCAACGTGCTTGTCACCGAGCGCGGCGTGTCGTTTGGCTACAACACGCTCGTCTCTGACATGCGCGCGCTGCCCATCCTCGCCGAAACCGGCGCGCCGGTGATTTTCGACGCGACCCATTCGGTGCAGCAGCCTGGCGGGCAGGGCGCCTCGAGTGGTGGCGAGCGGCGTTTCGTGCCGGTGCTGTCGCGCGCGGCCACGGCCGTCGGCGTGTCGGGGCTCTTTATCGAGACCCACCAGGACCCGGACGCAGCGCCGTCGGACGGCCCCAACATGGTGCCGCTGAAAGAGCTGGAGCCGCTGCTTGCCGAATTGATAGAAATCGACCGCTTAGTGAAGTCCCAAGCCTAAGACGTTTTACGCCGGCGCAATGAGACGCGCCGCTTCACCATCCCAGCGCCACAGATTGTCTTCCGTGAGGTGCGTGCCGCCCCACCAGTGATCCACTGCGCGGTGCTTGGCCCAATCGGCGCCGCCCGCAAGCACCGCCTTGCCGAGCGATGTCAGGCTCAAGCGGCTGGTGAGATAGGCCTTTGCAAGTTCGGGATCTTGATACTGAAACGGCGCGGACTCCAATCCCGCAATCAACGGTTCGTCGGCAAGCGCAAGCTGGTCCAGCAATCGCCAGAAGCTCCAATCGCCCATGAACTCGGCGTCTTCCATCTTCTGCACCGCGACGAAGGCTCCGAGCGCGGTCGCGGACTCGTCGGCTTCGATCGCTGCAAGCATCTGCCGCTCTGTGCGGGAAAGACCATCCGCTCCCGGAAGTTCCTCCAGCATCCGCACGACAGCCGCGTGCAAGAACGGAAGCACGGAGAGGTCTTCATCGAGCAGCGCGGCCCACGCTTCGGGAGTCGGCTGACGAAAAGCGGCCCATGCGCGTTTGGCCAGATCGAGCTGCGCTTGCGTGACCGGCACCGCAGACGCCGCAAGTTGCGGAATCGCGTCAGGTTCTTGGCGGCCGATATAGTCCTCGACCTGGACCAGCGAAAGCAATCCGGCTTGAGGCGGATGATCGGCGAACCAATCAAGGACCTGCAAGAGTTGCAGCTGGTCGTATAGGTCGTGCTCAAACCACAGCATGACGCGATCGAACTCAGCGCTGATGCCGAGTCCGCGGTCACGCGCCGTCATCTCGAACTCTATGGTGCCGACATCACTTCCGGCCAAACCGGCCAAGTATTCAGCGCGGGCCTTGGCAAGAGCCTCTCGCGTGTCGGTGAGAGGCACCGGCCCTTCGTGCAACACGTCACGCCAAGGCAAGACCTCGGCGCCGATCAGCGTCTTGCGCAGGAGCTCGCCCGCAACATCGCCGTTGGTGATGACCAGGTCGGTCATCCGATCAACCGCGTCCCCGATAAGGCGCCACGCCCTGGTCGGGGATCCAGACGCCTTCGGGCGGCGTACCATGCTGCCAAAACACGTCGATGGGAATGCCGCCGCGCGGATACCAATAACCGCCGATCCTGAGCCAAGACGGCTCGATCAAGTCCACGATCTGCTTACCGATGGTGAGGGTCGCATCTTCATGGAACGCGCTCGCATTGCGAAAGCTGGCTAGAAACAGCTTGAACGACTTCGACTCCAAGAGCCATGCGCCGGGCGCATAGTCGATGACGAAATGTGCGAAGTCCGGTTGCCCCGTCACCGGACAAAGGCAGGTGAACTCCGGCGCGGTGAAACGCGCCACATAAGCCGTGTCCGCATGCGGGTTGGGGACGCGCTCCAGCACCGCCTCTTCAGGCGAGCCAGGAACTTTCGTCTCTTGCCCAAGCTGCCGCAGGCCTGTGATCTTGCGCGTCATCGTCTACTCCGCAGCGAGCCGCATGGGCGGTCCATGATAAACGCAGCCCTCGTGGCAGGAATCCCGCGCCACCACGATCTCGACCAGGCCGGGAAGCCGGTTGTGCAGCCGGTCCCACAGCCACATGGCGATGCGTTCCAGCGTGGGATATTGCAGGCCCTCGACCTCGTTCAGCATGCGGTGATCGAGCGCGTCGCGCGCCTCCGCCACGGCGGCGTCCAACTCATCGAAATGCACGATGATGCCCGTGTCCTCGTCGGGCTCGCCGTCCACGGTAATGCGCGCACGGAAGGAGTGTCCATGCACCCGCGAATTCGGGTGACCCGGTGGCGCCGATGGCAAGAAGTGCGCCGCCTCGAAGAAGAATTCTTTGTAGATACGCATAGGGGCTGTTTAGGGGATTTCGCGTGACCGGACCAGAGGTTAGAGCAGCCTCGCGACGTTTACGGCAGGCCCAGCAATTTGTGGGTCTGCAGACTCAAGCGCCATTTGGGATGGGCCAGGCAATAATCAATGGCCGCCTGCAGATGTTTGACGCCGCCGGTGCCATCGTCCAACGGTTGCAGCAGGTAATGGCTGAAATTGAGCGTCTGGACCTCCTCCGGCCACAGCCTGTCTTGCGGATAGACCAGCTTCAGCTCATCGCCTGAGCGCTGCCGGAGCGGCGCGCCGGGCTTCGGACTGACGCAGACCCAATCGATCGAGGTGAGCACGGGGAGGGTGCCGTTCGTCTCGATGGCCACCTCAAAGCCGACTGTGTGAAAGGCATCGACCAACGCCTTATCGACCTGCAGCATCGGCTCACCGCCGGTCAGTACGACGAAGGGCGGCGTGCCCGAATTGCCGCGCCAGGTCTCGCGACAAGCCACCGCCAAGGCATCGGGGCCCGCGAACTTGCCGCCGCCCGGACCATCGGTCCCAACAAAGTCCGTGTCGCAGAAATCGCAAATCGCCTGCGCCCGATCCACCTCGCGGCCCGACCACAGATTGCAGCCCGCAAAGCGGCAGAACACCGCCGGCCGCCCGGCCTGGGCGCCTTCGCCTTGCAGCGTGTAGTAGATTTCCTTGACGGTATACATCTGGCGCGGAATTTGACGCCTTCGCGTCCCGCGAGCAAGTGCCGAGGTGCCGCAACGT
>DGOS01000002.1:11753-13556 GCA_002390155.1 Hyphomicrobiaceae bacterium UBA4460
TGGCGGTCACTTAGCGGCTTTGGTTGCGCGACCGCTGGAGGAGGCTTGCCATTCCCAATAGCCCTTGGCGCGGAGTTCGCAGGCCGGACATTCGCCGCAGCCATAGCCCCAATCGTAACGCGTGCCGCGCTCGCCTTTGTAGCAGGTGTGGGTTTCCTCGATGAGGATATGAACCAGCGCCTCGCCGCCGACCTCTTGGGCGAGGTCCCAAGTCTGTGCCTTCGACAACCACATCAATGGCGTCTCGATGACAAACGGTGCATCCGTCCCGAGCGCGATGGATTCTTGCAACGCCCGCAACGTCGCGTCGCGGCAGTCGGGATAGCCGGAATAGTCCGTCTCGCACATACCCCCGACAAGCACATTCAACCCGCGCCGATAACCGAGCGCGGCGGCGTAGACGAAGAACGCGAGATTGCGGCCCGGCACGAAGGAGGAGGGGAGCCCGGAGTCCAGCATGACGATTTCGGCGTCGCTCGTCAGGGCCGTGTCGCCGATCGCGCCAAAGCTCGAAATATCGATCATATGATCGGGGCCGAGCCGCTTCGCCCAATCCGGAAAATGCCGTTCGATCGCCGCACGGACCCGAACGCGGCACTCGAGCTCGACGCCGTGGCGCTGGCCGTAGTTGAAGCCGACGGTCTCCACGCGTTCATAGCGATCAAGCGCTTGGGCGAGGCAAACGGTCGAGTCCTGGCCGCCTGAGTGCAGCACCAGCGCGCTTTTTTTGGCGTCTGACGTCTTTTCCGGCATCGGGTCGATCTCTCGCGGCATGGGAGCGCGGTTACATATACGCCTTCCGCTTCTCCGCCGCCTAGGCTAAGACGGCCCAAATTCTAAAAGGGGTTCCCGTATGACTGCCATCGCCAATATCGTCGGCCGTGAAATCCTAGATAGCCGCGGCAATCCGACCGTCGAGGTCGATGTCGTGCTTGAGGGCGGCCATCATGGCCACGCCGCCGTCCCGTCCGGCGCTTCGACCGGCGCCCACGAGGCGCATGAACTCCGCGACGGGGGCACCCGCTATGGCGGCAAGGGCGTGCAGAAGGCGGTAGAGGCCGTCAATGGCGAGATCCGAAAAGCCCTCGATGGCTTCGACGCCGACGACCAGCGCGGCCTCGATAAGCTGCTCTGCGATCTGGACGGCACCGAGAACAAGAAACGGCTCGGCGCCAACGCCATTCTGGGCGTCTCGCTGGCGGCGGCCAAGGCGGCGGCAAGCTCTCACGAGCAGCCGCTGTACCGGTATCTCGGGGGCGAAGAGGCGACCTTGCTGCCCGTACCGATGATGAACATCGTCAATGGCGGCATGCATGCCGACAACCCAATCGACTTTCAGGAATTCATGATCGTACCGGTCGGCGCCCCCAGCATTGCCGAGGCGGTCCGCATGGGCGCAGAGATTTTCCATACGCTGAAAGCCGACCTGAAGGCGGCCGGCTACGGCACCGCGGTCGGAGACGAGGGCGGCTTCGCGCCTAATCTCGCCTCGACCCGCCAGGGGCTCGACTTCGTCATGGAGTCGATCGGCAAGGCCGGCTACCACCCGGGCAAGGACGTGTACCTCGCGCTCGATGTGGCCGCGACCGAGTTCTACAAGGACGGCAGCTACGTGCTCGCTGGCGAGAACCGGAGCCTCACGTCGGACGAGATGGCGGCCTATCTCGCAGATCTCGTGGCCAACTATCCAATCTTCTCCATCGAAGACGGCATGTCCGAGGACGATTGGGACGGCTGGCGCAGCTTGACCGAGATGCTTGGGTCCCGGGTGCAGCTCGTGGGCGACGACCTCTTCGTCACCAA
>DGOS01000041.1 GCA_002390155.1 Hyphomicrobiaceae bacterium UBA4460
CCGAGATGGATCATCTTGGTGCCGCTGTCGATCTGCTGATAGCCGTTGGAGATGGCGATCGAGTAGAACTCCCCACGTGAGCCATTCCCACGCAGGATGCAGGATGGGTACTTCCAGGTGATGGCCGAGCCGGTCTCGACTTGCGTCCAGGAGATCTTGGAGCGGTCGCCACGGCAGTCGCCACGCTTGGTGACGAAGTTGTAGACGCCGCCCTTCCCCTCGGCATTACCGGGATACCAGTTCTGCACCGTTGAGTATTTGATCTCGGCGTCCTCGAGCGCGACGAGTTCGACCACGGCGGCATGCAACTGGTTCTCATCGCGCATGGGCGCGGTGCAGCCTTCGAGATAGCTCACGTAAGAGCCCTTGTCGGCGATGATGAGCGTGCGCTCGAATTGGCCGGTATTCTCGGCATTGATGCGGAAATAGGTGGACAGCTCCATCGGGCAGCGGACGCCCTCCGGCACGTAGACGAACGAACCGTCGGAGAACACGGCGGAGTTCAGCGTGGCGTAGAAATTGTCGGTCGCCGGCACCACGGAGCCCAGATATTTCTTCACCAGTTCGGGGTGATCGCGCACCGCCTCGGAGATCGAGCAGAAGATCACGCCCGCCTTGGCCAGCTCCTCCTTGAAGGTGGTGACCACGGAGACGCTGTCGAACACGGCATCGACCGCAACCTTCGGCGCCCCTTCCACGCCCGCCAGCACTTCTTGCTCTTTCAGCGGGATGCCGAGCTTCTCATAGGTCTTCAGCAGCTCCGGATCGACCTCGTCGAGGCTCTTGGGCCCCTCCGTGCTCTTCGGCGCGGCGTAGTAGTACAGGTCCTGAAAGTCGATCTTGGGGTACTGCACATTGGCCCAGGTGGGCTCCTGCATGGTGCGCCAACGGCGATAGGCCTCCAGCCGCCATTCCAGCAGCCAGTCGGGCTCGCGCTTCTTGGCCGAGATGAAGCGGATCGTGTCCTCGTTCAGGCCCTTGGGCGCCCGGGACTCTTCGATCTCGGTAGAGAAGCCGTATTTGTATTTGTCGACGTCGATCTCTTTGACGCGTTCGACGGTTTCTTCAACTGCAGGCACTGTCCCAAATTCTCCTGTTAGCGGAACCTGTTAGGCCGCTTCTTTTGCGTTTCGCTTAAGTCGCTTGATCAGCTCGCCAAAGGCGCTCACATACCTCTTGATATCGTCATTCTTGGTGCCAAAACCAAGGCTTACGCGAACCGCGCCGCCCGCGATTTCCGGCGAAAGTCCCATGGCTTCGAGCACGTGAGAGACTTCGACCTTGCCTGAGGAGCAGGCGCTCCCAGCACTCACCGCGATACCAGCGAGATCGAGCCCGATGACCAGGGTCTCGGCTTTGACGCCGGGCACGGCGATGCATGAGGTGTTAGGAAGCCGAGGCGCGGACGCGGAGACGATCACCGCATCGGCGGCAACGGCGCGCACGCCCTCCTCGAGCTGGTCGCGCAAGGCCGCGAGTGCCCCGACGTCCGCAAGCTCCTTGGCCGCAAGCGCGGCGGCCACGCCAAATCCGACAATGCCAGGGACATTCTCGGTGCCGGCGCGGCGGCGCCCTTCCTGTCCGCCACCCTTGATCAAAGGCTCCACACGCACGCCATCTTTCAGGACGAGTGTGCCGACACCTTTCGGTCCGCCGATCTTATGTGCCGATAGGGTCAGCATGTCGGTGCCGAGGGTTGTCATATCGAGGGGAATGCGGCCTGCCGCCTGCACCGCATCGCTGTGCAGAAGACCGCCGGCCTCATGCACGATGTCAGCTGCCTCGCGCACGGGCTGGATGGCGCCCGTCTCGTTATTGGCGGCCATGAGCGACACCAGCGGCCGCCGGCCGCCCGGCTTGTGCTTCTCCAGCGTCTTGGCGAGCACGGCAAGATCGGCAACGCCGTCTGCGGTCACAGGGATCATGGTCGTGGTCTCTGGGTGGAAGCGTCCGCCCGACAACACCGACGGATGCTCGATCGCCGACAGGTAGAGCTGCCAGGACTCATCGCCAGCCGGCGCGGCGAGGACGAGCGCATTGGCCTCGGTGCCCCCGCTGGTGAAGATCACGTCCTCAGGGCGAGCGCCGGCAAGGCTCGCGACCTGTCCCCTCGCCTCTTCGACGGCCGCACGAGCGGCACGGCCCTCGGCGTGTACGGAGGACGGATTGCCGGCGTGCCCAAGCGCATCGGCCACGGCCTCGCGCACTTCGGGACGAAGCGGCGCAGTGGCGTTGTAATCAAGATAAGAGCGCTGGTTCATGTTCCGCCGGTGCTCGCGGCTGTATGCCGCCGGTTAATGCTTGCGCGTGCCCCCGTCGCACGTGCTATGAAGCGCGGCCTGCAATGGACCACTCCAAGCGCCCAGCTGATTTGGAACGGTCTTGTTTGGAAGAATTCTAATCTTCTTGAATGTGTATAGGTTTCCGGGGCCGCGAAGTCAAGGATTGGCGGCTTGTTTGGTACGTCCGCTGCAACGCCCCATATAGAAATCTTGCGACACATCGTCGGCGAAACAACGCCTGTGAGGCCCGGAGTTTATGCCTGAAGTCAATATCAGCGGCCCGAGCGGTCGGATCGAAGCCCGCTACCACCATCAGCCGTCTACGAGCGCGCCGGTCGCGCTGATTCTGCACCCGCACCCGCAGTTCGGCGGGACGATGAACAATCAGGTTGTCTACCACCTGTACTACGCCTTCCAGAAGCGCGGCTTCTCCGTGCTGCGGTTCAATTTTCGCGGCGTGGGGCGTAGCGAGGGCTTGTTCGACAACGGACCCGGCGAACTCGCCGACGCCGCCACGGCCCTGGACTGGCTCCAGGGCTACAACCCCGATGCCCCGGCTTGCTGGATCTGTGGCGTGTCGTTCGGCGCCTGGATCGCCATGCAGCTTCTGATGCGCCGGCCGGAGATCGAGGGCTTCATCTCCGTGGCCCCGCCCGCCAACCTCTACGACTTTACGTTCTTAGCGCCCTGCCCGTCCTCCGGGCTGATGGTCAACGGCGCCAAGGACCGCGTCGTGCCGACCGAATCGGTGCGCGGGCTCGTGGACCGGTTGAAGACGCAGAAGGGTATCGTCATCGACCATTCGACCGTGCCCGACGCCAACCACTTCTTCGAGGAGCGGATGGACGGCCTGATGGACGTGGTGCAGGGCTATCTCGACAAGCGCCTCGGCAAGCCGAACAAGAAGAAGAAAGAGTCGGCGGCGTAAGGCGGCGTTCTCCCCAGTTCGCCACGGCTCCGGATTTGGTAATCCGGCGGCAAACCTGATAGAGGCTCTGGCGAACACTATGAGACGCCCAGCGGCCTGCCCATGAGCACTGTCAAATCGGACTTTCTGCATGAGCTCCAAACTCGGGGCTACATTCACCAGTGCACGGACGAGGCCGCGCTCGACAATCTCGCGCGGTCGGAGGTCATCACCGGCTATATCGGCTTCGACTGCACGGCGCCGAGCCTGCATGTGGGCAACCTGGTCAGCATCATGCTGCTACGGAAGCTGCAGCAGACGGGACACAAGCCGATCGTCTTAATCGGTGGCGCCACCACCAAGGTGGGCGACCCTTCCGGTAAAGACGAAACGCGCAAGCTCCTCACCGAAGAGCAGATCGACGCCAATATCGGCGGGATCGAAAGCGTGTTCTCCAAGTTCCTCGCCTTTGGCGACGGCGAAACGGACGCGAGGCTGGTCAACAACACCGATTGGCTCGAAGCGCTCAACTACGTCGACTTCTTGCGGGACTACGGACGCCATTTCAGCGTCAACCGCATGTTGAGCCAGGATTCGGTGAAGCTGCGCCTCGAACGCGAGCAGAACTTAAGCTTCATCGAGTTCAACTACATGGTGCTGCAAGCCTACGACTTCGTGGAGCTCTACCGCCGCGAAGGCTGCCGGCTGCAGATGGGCGGCTCCGATCAATGGGGCAACATCGTCACCGGCATCGAGCTTGGACGGCGCACCGAAAGCGCCGAGTTGTTCGGGCTCACGACGCCGCTACTCACGACCGCCTCGGGCGCCAAGATGGGCAAGACGGCGGCGGGGGCAATTTGGCTCAACCCGGACATGCTCTCCCCTTACGACTATTGGCAGTATTGGCGGAACGCCGAGGACGCCGACGTACCGCGCTTCCTCAAACTGTTCACCGAATTGCCGCTCCCGGAGCTCGACAAGCTGGCGGCGCTTGAAGGCGCGGAGATGAACGAGGCCAAGAAGATCCTGGCCACCGAAGCGACGGCCCTCGTGCACGGACGCGACGCCGCCGACCGCGCGGCGGAAACGGCGCGCACCACCTTCGAGCAAGGGCAGATCGCCGAGAGCCTGCCGAGCATCGACGTGCCGCGCGGGGAGCTCGAAGCGGGCGTAGGCGTGTTGAACGCCAGCATGCTCGCCGGCTTCGTGACGTCGACGGGCGAGGCCAGGCGCCACATCAAGGGCGGCGGGATCAAGGTCAACGATACGCCGGTGACAGATGCCCGCCAGGTGCTCACACTGTCGGACCTGACGGACGACGGCGTGATTAAGCTCTCGCTCGGCAAGAAGCGCCACGCCCTGATCCGGCCCGTCTAGGCGGATCGTCCGCTAATACTGGGGATTCTGGAACGTTCTGGTCGGTTCCGGCTTCGTCTTTGCGGCCGCCCGTCCCGCCGGCACACCGCCACCGTGGAAATCAAAAATTTGCCGGAAGATTCCCGGTGCCATGACCGACATCGGATTGACCAGCACGGTGGGATCATCGAGCTTACCCTTGATGGCGAAGGTAATGCCCACCACGCCTTCGCCCTGGCGCCCGACAAACACGCGGCCAAGAATTGGAATGGCACCGAGCGCGGAGTTGAGACCGTAGAGCGGCACATAGGTGCCACCAAGGGCGACGGTCTGCGATTTAAAGTCCACCGTGCCGCGCATGGTGGCGCCGAGCTGCGGTCCGTTGATGTAGGCATCGCGTAAGCGGAACTTGCCGCCGCCGACGACGAACGGCGCGCGCAGCCGTTTGAACTTAATCTTTGATCTGGCGATGTGCTTCTTGTTTTCCTGACCGAGCACGGCGACGGAGCTCGGATCGGTGAGCACGTCGGCGACCACGCGATCGCCAACGACATTGAAGTTGGTCGCCCATAGGGTTCCAGACTTCGTGCCGCGCCCGCCAGCGTCCATATTGACCTGAAGCGAGGCCTGACCGCCCTCGATGCTGCGATAGAATCCAATCAATCGGAACACCGAACCGGCATCAAGCGACTCGGCCTTGAGAATCCGCGCGCCGTTCTTCATCGTCAGCTGCGCACTGGCCGCCGACTTGCCGTTCAGCTTGCCCTTACCGCGCAGCGCCGTCAGCCGGCCGCTGCGCTTCTTGAGCATGACGTCCATGTCCGTGGCGTATGTGTCGTCGAAGCCGATCACGCGCCCGATCTTCGCCGTAAAATCGATGCCGAAAGGATCGTCGGGCTCCGCCGAGCCGTCTTCAGCCAGTTGGCCCGCAGAGAACAGCGAGCGGAAGAATTGCCTGCCGTCATAGCTCGGGCCTTCGGCGTGAATAACGAGAACCTGGTCCTCGCGAACCTTCGCGGTGATCTCCATGTGGGTCAGCTCGTTCACCGAAAAGTCGGAGAAATAGAAGCTCTTCAGCTGCTGCTCTGGCCCGAGCGCGATCTTGCCGTGAACGGCGATGTCGTCGCCAATGATCTTAAAATTGTCGAGGCCGGTTGAGCCGTCGTCTTGTTGGTCCACGTCGAAGCTGACCTTCGCCGCCTTGCCGGCCGGTTTGGTCCAACCCATGCTGCCGAACAAGAGCTCCGCATTGCCCAGGTCCGCCTCCATGCTCAATTGCTGAGTCCCCTGCCCCAGCCCCTTGACGAACAGGGTCAGCGGAACCGTCCCCTTCACGAGGTGATTGACCTTGATACCAAGTTGCTTGCGCAAATTTTCGTCGAGGTTCGCGCTGACTTGAATCGGCGGCTGCTCCTCGTCTGCTGCGTAGAACACGCGTTGCCAGAAAATTTCGGCGGGCACGCCCTTGATCTTGATGTCCCCGCGCGCCGTGACGCCTTCCTCGGACAGGCCCACGTTCAGCGCACCGCCCTCGATGCCCATGTCGCCAACAATGTTCGAGGCAATGGCATCGTTGAGTTGCGCCTGGCCGCTCATCTTGATCTCTTTGAAATCAAGATCGTGCTTCAACGGCATGGCCAGGGTGAATGCCCCCTCGGCGCTGCCCCCAAGAAAATCGGGCTTCATGCCCACTTCCTGGAGGTAGCCCAGGGGTTCATGGTCGAGAAGCTTCATGACCGTGGGCGTCGGGGCACCGGCGTGAAACGAAACGACGCCCTGCTGCGGATCCTCGCGCAGATCGGGAATGTAGAAGCGCCCTTCGCCAAGTTGGATCTCTTGCCCTTCAGCCACGACAATCTTGGCGCGGGGGATATCGACCGTGAATTCCGTTCCGGTGATCGTGAGTCTTCCCTGACCCGTGACCACGGGCGGCAACTCCGAAATATAGGCGATGCCCGTGTCCTTGAAGTTGAGCTCGACATTGACGGCGCCTTCGGGCGTATCGCCACCTTGCTCAAGGACCGCGAGCGCGCCGGCCGGAAGCGCCACCTTGAAATGCCCGCCAAGGAGCTGGCCGCCGGTCACCCGCTCCAGAACCCATTCCCGCGCCTTGCCCGCCACAAATTTGGGCCATAGCAGTTTGAGCGTGTCGATGG
Organism: Hyphomicrobiaceae bacterium UBA4460; assembly: GCA_002390155.1. The sequence continues at coordinate 6,702 of DGOS01000041.1, forward strand.
GCATGGGCGAGACTTCGCCGGCGAGGCTGATCGCCGGGGAATCGGGTGCGTCGACCACGTTGCCCGACGCCGTGATCTGGGCATCTCCCGAACGGATGACAAAACGCGACAGCGTTAAGTGACCGTCCTTCGGCGCGAGACTTCCCACGGCGGTCCACTCGTCAATCGTGATGGGCTCCAGTCCGTGCTCCTCGACGCCGAACACGGCGTCGTCGCCCTTTATCGAAAAGTTC
>DGOS01000053.1 GCA_002390155.1 Hyphomicrobiaceae bacterium UBA4460
GCGATGCAATAGGTATAGTGGCTGACGATGTCGTCGCCGTAGCGCTGGTTGAGCAGGCGCTCGGCGAGCGCCATGCCGACCGCATTGCCGATGCCCTGGCCGAGCGGGCCCGTCGTGGTCTCAATCCCCGGCGCATGGCCGTATTCGGGATGCCCCGCGGTGCGCGCGCCGAACTGGCGGAAATTCTTGAGCTGCTCGATATCCATGTCTGGATAGCCGGTGAGATAGAGCAGCGCGTAGAGCAGCATCGAGCCGTGGCCGGCGGAGAGCACGAAGCGGTCGCGGTCGGGCCATTCCGGGTGGGCGGCGTCGTATTTCAGAAAGCGGGTGAACAGGACCGTGGCGACGTCCGCCATGCCCATGGGCATGCCTGGATGGCCCGAGGCCGCTTTCTGCACCGCGTCCATGGCGAGCGCGCGGATGACGTTCGCCATGTCGTCGTGGCTCGCTCCAGACAATGCCTGATCCTGTGCCAGGGCCTCACTCATCTATTGTCCCCCAAAGTCCTTTTTCTAGTAGGCGCGGACACCCATCGCCGCCTTGACCGCGTGATAGCCCACAAGAAGCTGCGTGAGCGCCAGCGGGTGGCTCTTGTTTGCGCCGTTCGCGACATCGATGCGGCCCACCTGGTCGCGCAGGTGGCCCGCCTCCGGAATGAGATTCCACAGCAGATCCTCGATCCGCTCGGCCCTCTTGTCGGAGATATTGCCGTTGATCTCAAGTACGTCGACGGGTTTTCCATCCTTATCGCGCACCAGCTCGAGATGGAGCCCGGCGTTGCTGGACCCATCGAAAAGCGGCGTGAAGTCCGGATGCGGCAGAGTAGGCCGCAGGAGATGGCGCACATCGAGTTGGGTATCGGACCCATTGGCCCCTTTTGGCGACTGGAAGCGGATAACGATGTCCGCGAACGTCCTCTGGGGATGGATGAAGTTGGGGCTGTCCTGCTTGCGCCGCTCCAGGGACGCGACGACCTCCTCAAGCCCATAGCCGCGCTTGCTGGTATCCCGATGGATCTTCCATTTGATCCGGAGATCGTCTTCCGGGTCGAGATAGATCTTCACGTCGTAGCAATCGCGCATGGCGCGCGTCGTGTAGCCCAGCAGGCCTTCGGCGATGACGAACTCGGTCGGCGTGTAGTAGCGCGGTCGCCCCAGCGTGCCATCATGATGACAATAGACCGGCTTGAGCACGGGCTCGCCACGCCGCAAGAGACGCAAGTGCTGCTCCAGCACGTCGATATGGTTCGCGCGTGGATCGAGCGCGGACATCCCCGCATCGTTACGCTCTTGCCGCGTGTAACAATGATAGTCATCGGTACAGAAGATCGAGCAGTGCTCCTCGCCCAGAATCTGAGCGACGCCCGCCGACAGGGTCGTCTTTCCCGATGCCGAGTCACCCACGATGCCGAGGATGATCGGATGATCCACTCGCTTGGGCATGCTCTGCTCCCAGGCGTTCCTATCCGTTTGGCTTGTTACGCAACGTCGCGAGCCGCCACGCTCGCAAGACGTTCAATCGGCAGATAACTCGTCATGATCTGCCGTTCGCCGGACGCCCCGGTAATCATCATTGTCTGCAATTTATAGTGGGTCTTCGATTTCTCTACGCCTTCGAGCATGAGCCCCGTGGTGATGCCCGTCGCACAAAAGAAAACGTCGTCGGAGGTGATGAGTTCGTCGCGCTCGAACCAGCGCTGCGTGTCGATGCCGGCGTCCTTGACCGCTTGCGTTTCCGTCTGAAGCTGCGGGTCGAGGCGCGCAAGGAACTCGCCGCCGATCGCCCTAACGGCACAGGCCGACATCACGCCTTCCGGCGTGCCGCCCGTCCCCATCAAAGCATCGATGCTCGACCCCGGAACCGCCGCCATGAGTGCGCCGGCGACGTCGCCCGCCGGATACATGGCGACGCGCGCTCCCGCCGCGAGAATCTCGTTCACGAGAGCGCGGTGACGCGGCTTCTCCAAAACGAACACGGTGAGATCGGAAATGTCCTTATTGAGAATGCCGGCCAGCTCCTCGAGCTTTTTCGAGGTGGACCAGGCCGGGTCGATCTTGCCGCGCGCGGGCGCGCTGGCCACGAACTTCTCCATGTAGAAGGCGGGGCCTGGGTTCATCATGGCGCCGCGCGGCGCCACGGCGAGAACGGAAAGGGCGTTGGTGAGGCCGCGCACCAGATAGCTCGTGCCTTCCACCGGGTCCACGGCGATATCTGCTTTGAAAGCGGCGCCGGGGGAGCCGAGATGCTCGCCGCGTTGCGGCTGCGGCGCCTCGCCGGCCGTGGCCTCCCCGATGACGACGCGCGCGTCGATATCGATCTCGGCAATCGCGGCACGCATGGCGTCCAGGGCAGCCCGGCCACCGTCGTCGGCATCGCCGCGGCCGATCCAGTTGAAGGCCGCACAGGCCGCGCGCTCGGTGACACGGCGCAAAGAATAGACGAGATCCGGATTGACCGGGCCCGGGGTCTCCATGACGTCTCCTCCGCGGCGGCTTCGTTTCCGAAACGCCGCTGTTCTCGTGGCCGGAAAGCCTTGCTGCACTATATCTTATGGGTCGCTGGGGCCCCAATGATCAAGGGGGCCTGGGCCGAATAGCCGCTTCCGCGGGCTTGATTTAGCCGGCCCGAGCCCTCGGGTCGAGCCAATCGCGCAAGGCGTCTCCCAGCACATTGACCGCGATCAAGACCCCGATGAGCACCAGCCCTGGGAGGACCGTAACCCACCAGGCGCCGGCGAACATGAGGTCATAGCCGGAGCGGATCAACGTGCCGAGCGAGGGTTTGGTTACCGGCATGCCCAGGCCTAGGAATGAGAGAGCCGCCTCCGCCATGATGGCGCCGGCCACCTGGGTCGTGGCGATGACGACCAGCGGCGAGAGGATGTTGGGCAGGATGTGGCGCTGCACAATGGCCGCATCGCCGCTTCCCACGGCCCGGGCCGCGCGAACGTAGTCCTTGGACGCCTCCACGAGGGTCGCCGCGCGGGCGGTGCGGGCGAAAATCGGCCACTCGGCGAGGCCAATGACCAGGACGAGCAGCGGCACGGCGAATTGGCTCAAGGCCTCGCCGCCCAGCCCGGCCCGGAACAGCGCCATGACGATGATCGCCATCATCAGGGTGGAGAGCGAGAGCTGTATATCGGCCAGGCGCGTGACGAGGCTGTCCACCCTCCCCCCGGAATAGCCTGCTGCGAGCCCCAGCGAGACGCCGATCGCGGCTTGGATCGCCACAGCAAGAATGCCGACCAGCAGCGAGATGCGGGTGCCGTACAAAATCGCGCTGAACAGATCGCGGCCTTGCGCGTCGGTGCCGAGTACGAAGCGCGGATCGCTGCCTTCCTGCCAGATGGGCGGCAGCTCGGCGTCAAGAATATCGAAGCTCGCCAGGTCGAACGGATCTTGCGGCGCGATCAGCGGTGCGAACAGCGCGGCGACGCCCACAATCGCAAGGAGAAGTCCGGCCAGCACCGCGCCGGGCCGCTCGGCGGCGAAGGTGGCGAACGCGCGGTCCGCGGCTGGCGCTGTGCTGAGGCTCATCGCGCGCCCTCCAAACTCACACGCGGATCGAGCGCGAGGCTTACAAGGTCCACGAGCGTGTTGACGACGACGAACAGCAAGCCAACCAGCACGAGATAGGTGGTGATCACCGGAATGTCGGCGCGTGTCACCGCTTCCAGAAACAGAAAGCCCATGCCGGGCCACTGGAACACTGTCTCCGTCAGAAGTGTGTAAGCGATGAGCGTGCCGGCTTGGAGCCCGCCCACGGCCACCAGCGGCAGAAGCGCGTTGCGCAGCGCATGCACGATCCATACGCGCAACGGCGATGCGCCCTTGGCGCGGGCGGTGCGCACGTAGTCGTGGCCAAGCTCATCGAGCATGGCACCGCGCACCAGCCGAATGAACAGTGGCAGCATGATCGAGGACAGCGTCACCGCCGGAAGCAAGAGGTGCGCGAGCCCGTCACGCGTCAGGAGTCCCGTTTGCCAAAACCCGAGATCGACCGTTTGCCCGCGCCCGAAGGCCGGCAGCCAGCCGAGCCACACGGAAAAGACGGTGATGAGGATAATGCCGGTGAGAAACACGGGCACCGAGATGCCGAGCACACTGAGCCCTAAGACCAAGCGCGCGCCGAGACTTTGCGGACGGACCGCGCAATAGACACCGCCGGGCAGTGACAACAAAAGCACGATGAGGCTCGCGCCCAACACAAGCTCGAAGCTCGCCGGGAATTTACCGAGCACGACCTCGACAGTCGGCTTCTTGTAGATGATGGACGTGCCGAGATCGCCCGTCGCGGCGCGTCCCAAATAGCGCGCGAACTGCACGGGCCATGGGGCGTCCAGGCCAAGTTCATGGCGCAGCTCCGCACGTTCGGACTCCGGAACCGACTGACCCATGATCTCGCGCAAGGGATCGCCAAGACTTTGCCGAACGGCAAACGCGATGACCAGAATCGCCAGCATGACGAGCGCCGCTTGCAGGAGCCTGCGCGCGATGAAGGTGGCGCCAGAGGCGAACGCGCTCATGACGGACTCACGCCCGAGTCAGCCCGACCGCGATAGCCGCCGCGACAAGCGCCTGCCACGGCACGAAGAGCAGAACGAGCGCATTGAGCTCGGTGGCCGGGTAAAGCAGCACGCCCACAAGCGTTCCGACAATCACGATGCGAATCCAGTTCTCGGGCTGCCTGATACGCTCCGAAGGGATTCCGGATCCGAACGCCGTCAGGCCTGCGCCAACCGCCGCCCCGCTCAACCCGCCTGTCAGAAGTCCTATGACCTCGCGGCGCGACTTCGCACCCTGCACGGTGCCGAACAGCTCCGAGCCGACCACGGCTTGAAACACGTCGTTCGCCGTGTTGACCGCGGCAAGCCAGCCAAGCAAGACGACCGCGAAGGCGAGCAGGCATTTGGCGATGTCGTGGGTCACCCATAGCCACATCATAGAGGCGACGGCGAGCCCGAAGACGATGCCAGCGTGAAGGGGAATACCTTCCGCGTTCAGGAGCAGACCTTCGTCCTCGAGACGGATTTCGGGCAATGGCGAGGGAATGCTGGCGATGAGCCCGGATGCAACGCCCACGCTCAACATGATGGCGATGGCCCGGCCGCGCGCCGGCGGCCGTGGCACCGTATTGGAGTTCAGGAAATCCCACTTCATTCAAGATAGCGGGCAAATCCACTTACGCTGCCGCCCCCCTTTAACCGATCCCCGCGCGGATGCGCGCCGGGATCACTATACCTGACGGGGCTCTAGGGGACTAATTGAAGGGGTGGGGCCGGGCCCGCTTAGCCCTACTCCGACACGGACTTCAGCTGGGCCAGCCCCTTGTCGAGGTCTTTGCCCATCATGCCGGTGCCGTTCATGACGAGGCAAAACGCCTTCTCCATGAAGTTGTGCGTGCCGTGCATGGCCCAGGAGACCTCCGTCTGATCGCCCTTCGGAGTGAAGCTGAAATCCGAGT
>DGOS01000037.1:0-869 GCA_002390155.1 Hyphomicrobiaceae bacterium UBA4460
GCCATCGTCGAACGCACGGCGCTCGCCGTCGTCGGCGGACAATTGCCCGAGTACAAGCTTGCGCTCTGGCATGGCGTCACACCCGCCCTTTGGATGAGCGTGATCGCGCTTGCCGGCGGCGCCTTACTGTTCACCGCCTACCGCCAGGCCGAGGCCCTGCATCGCGTCTTTGCCGGACCGGAGGCAAAGCGGCTCTACGATGCGGCGATCGCCGCGCTAGTCTCCGGCGCCCGCGCCTTCACGGACGCAACCCACAACGGGTCCCTGCCCCGCTATGCGGGCATCATCCTCACGGCGATCGTCGCCGTCGGCGCAACCGCGTTCTTGAGCGCGCCATACGCGGCAGGCACCCGTGAGGTTATTCCGGTCGAATTTCCCGCACTCGCCGCTTGGGTGGTCCTGGCGGCGATCTGCGTCGCGCTGCTCTTCTGGCATCGCGAAAGGCTGCTTGCCCTCGTGCTGACCAGTGGCGTCGGGCTGATCACCTCGCTCGCCTTCCTGGAGTTCTCCGCGCCGGACCTGGCATTGACGCAAATCTCCGTCGACATCGTGACGACTATTCTGCTGCTCCTCGCCCTCAATCTCTTGCCGAAGACCTCACGCGGCGAAACCCCGCTTGCCGGACGCTTGGGACGCGGCACGCTGTCGGCGGCGGTTGGCCTCGGGGTCGGTGCCCTCGCCTACGCGATCATGACGCGCGACTTCCAGTCGATCTCCGACTACCACCTTGCGGAAGCCAAACCTGGGGGCGGCGGCACCAATGTCGTCAACGTCATCCTCGTCGACTTCCGTGGTTTTGATACGTTCGGCGAGATCATCGTCCTCGGCATCGCCGCGATCACGATCTTCGCGCTGCTGGACACGGCGCT
>DGOS01000037.1:912-2703 GCA_002390155.1 Hyphomicrobiaceae bacterium UBA4460
ATGCTGGTTGTCGCGACACGCGTGCTGTTGCCGCTGGCGCTTACCGTAGCGGTCTTCATCTTCCTGCGCGGGCACAACCAACCCGGCGGCGGCTTTATCGCCGGGCTTATCGTCGCCGTCGCCCTCATCATGCAGTATCTGGCGAGCGGTTATGCCTGGGCGGCGGAGCGGACCAGCGTCGACACCCAAACCGTGATTGGCGCGGGCGTCGCCATCGCCGGCCTTGCGGGCCTTGGCTCCTTATTCTTCGGCTGGCCGTTCCTGACGAGCACTTACACATATGTCGAGCTGCCGCTTATCGGCGAGATCGAGCTCGCGTCCGCCATCGCTTTCGATCTCGGCGTTTTCCTTGCGGTCGTCGGCGTCGTGATGCTGTCTCTCGCCCAAATCTCGCGCGTCGAGGAGCGCGCCGAACATGAGCCCGTCCCCGAAGGCCCCATGGATGTGCCGCTGAAAAAAGGCCGCATCGTCAGCTCGAACGGGCAGGAGAGCTGACATGGAGCTTCTCGTCGCCAGCGCAATTGGTTTGATCACCGCCGTCGGGGTCTATCTGATCCTCCAGCAACGGACCTTCCCCATCGTCGTCGGGCTGACCCTGTTGTCGTATGCGGTGAACATCTTCCTGTTTGCCGCAGGCCGGCTTGCGGTCAACCAGCCGCCGATCCTCACCGGCGCCGACGCCTATGCCGATCCGTTGCCTCAAGCCCTCGTGCTGACGGCCATCGTCATTTCGTTCGGCATGACGGCCCTGATCGTCGTGCTTGCGTTGCGCGGCTTCCTGGAGACCGAAACGGACAGCGCGGACATTCCGCCAGACGATCTCAAGGCGGACAAACGATGACGGCGGGTTTCACGACAGATTGGGTGATTGCCCCCGCCATTCTGCCAGCGATGACGGCGGCGCTGTTGATCGTGGCCTGGCGCCGCGACATCCAAATGCAGCGGATCGTGTCCGTCATTTCCGCCGTGGCGCTGCTCGGCATCGCGCTGTTCCTGTTCGACCTTGCGAGCGACGGCACGGTTCGGGCCTATCGCGTGGGCGCCTGGCCTGCCCCCTTCGGCATCGTGCTCGTGCTCGACCGCCTTTCGGCCCTGATGCTGCTGCTTGCGGCGGGGCTCGCACTCGCGGTCCTCATCTATGCGCTGGCGGGATGGGACAAGCGAGGACGCCACTTCCACGCTTTGTTTCATTTCCAGCTTCTTGGTTTGAACGGCGCCTTCCTCACCGGCGACATCTTCAACCTGTTCGTGTTCTTCGAGGTGATGCTGATCGCCTCCTATGGGCTCATGTTGCATGGCGCGGGCGCACGCCGCTTGCGCGCCGGCTTTCAATACGTGGCCATCAACCTCGTTGCTTCGACGCTGTTCCTGATTGCCGTCGGCCTGATCTACGGCATCACCGGCACGCTCAACATGGCGGACTTGGCCCAAAAGGTGCCGCAGGTCACGGCCGGCAACGAAGCACTGCTCAAGACCGGGGCGATCCTTCTGTTCCTGGTCTTTGCGATCAAGGCCGCCTTCGTGCCGCTGCATTGGTGGCTGCCGGCAACTTATGCCGCGGCCTCGGCGCCGGTGGCCGCCTTGTTCGCCATCATGACAAAAGTCGGCGCCTACGCAATCATCCGCATCTTCGGCACGATCTTCGGCGACGGCGCGGGCGCGCTAGCAAACATGGTGATTCCCTGGATTCTCCCCGCGGCACTCCTCACGCTGGCTGTCGGCACGATCGGGCTTCTCGCCAGCCGCAGACTGCTCGACCTCGCCGCGTTCAGCATCGTCGCCTCCATGGGC
>DGOS01000052.1 GCA_002390155.1 Hyphomicrobiaceae bacterium UBA4460
AGCTCTTGCGGCACCAGGCCGATCATGGCGCGCGCCGCCCGGTAGTCGGTGACGATATCGTGCCCGCCGACCGTCACCGCGCCTGAGCTCGGTGTCACGATGCCGCAAATGATACTGATGAGTGTGGTCTTGCCTGCGCCGTTGGGCCCGAGCAACGCGAAGATCTCACCTTTGTCGATGTCGAGGCTGACACCCTTGAGCGCCTCGAAACCCGACTTGTAGGTCTTCGACAGGTCTTTGACGGAGATGATGGGCTGCATGAGACCAAACAGGGCAGGGCGGTGGGGGCGAAGACGCCTTCCATCGGCGGTGAGTGAGGCAACAATGGGGTCGGTCAGTCCGAGGCGGCTTCTAGTTTAAAGTGATCGACCACACTTGGCTGAATCACTTTTGCATGAAGTGACAGCAGGACGAGTTGTGCGTCGAGATTCGTGCCGTGGGCCAAGGCCGCGTCGATCCTCCGCTCGACGGCTTCCGTCAGCTTCTCACCGTTCGCTCCGGCAAAACCATTTGCGCCGATCATGCAATAGGCGATGATTTCGGCCGCGGCACGGGAGGCGTCCGGGCTGGGCTCGCCGCCACCGTTCTCATCCATCAGGCTCCGCACCGCTGTGAGCTTCACGGCCTCAGGAACCAGTTTGGGATGAAGGTCCACGGCGCGCAGATCCGCGTCGAAGACGCGCAAGGCAGGCGACCGGCCGAACAGCCCGAAAAAGCCTAAAGAGAGCGCGGGCCTCATGGGGCGGCGGGCGTCATCCGCAGCACCTTGCCGTCGCCCTCGTCGGTGAGCGCGTAGACGGAGCCGTCCGGCCCTTGCGCCACGTCGCGGATGCGGGCGTCCAAGGGGATTCTCTCCTCCTCCTTTGCCGTCTCGCCGTCGAGGCTGAGCCGCACGAGCCCTTGCGATGACAGACCGCTGATCAGGAGATTCCCTTTCCAGCCAGGGATAGGGTTCGCGGTCCAGCCCGGGACAGGCTCGCCCGTGTAGAACGCGGTGCCGGATGGCGAGATCACGGGCGTCCACTGGTGCAGCGGGGCCGTGAACTCCGGACGCGTCGGCGGATCGGCAATCTTCTCACCGCTATACTGATCGCCCCAGCTCACGTCGGGCCACCCATAGTTGACCCCGGGCGCGGCGATATTCAGTTCGTCACCGCCGCGTGGTCCGAATTCCGTTTGCCAAAGCTTGCCGGTCCCTGGATGAAACGCGGCGCCTTGGACGTTCCGGTGGCCGTAGGACCAGATCTCGGGCTGCGCATCGTTCTGGCCGATGAAGGGGTTGTCCTCGGGCACGGAGCCGTCTGGGTTGATCCGGACGATCGTCCCGATGTGGTTTGAAAGATCTTGGACAAGATCGTCGTTGCCGCGGTCGCCAAGGGTCACGAAGAGCGTGCCGTCCGGCGCAAACTCAAGCCGTCCGCCGAAATGCCTGCCGCCGGTGACTTTTGGCATCTGGCGGAAGATGACCTTCACATCCTCAAGACCGCTATCGGTGAGGCGCCCACGGGCCAGGGCGGTGCCGGCGCCGTCATCGCCGGCTTCCGCGTAAGTGAGATAGACGAGACCGTTCTCCGCGAAGCCCGGGTCGAGCGCCACGTCCAGAAGGCCGCCTTGGCCCTTGGCCACGACTTCCGGCACGCCCGCGAGCGGTTCCGACAGGGTCCCGTCTGGCGACAGGAGCCGCAAGTCGCCGGCCCGCTCTGTCACCAGCAGGCGTCCATCGGGCAGGAAGGTCATGCCCCAGGGATGATCGAGCCCGCTGGCCAGCGTCTCGACCTTGATCTTGCCGGTCTCGGTCTCGATGGTCCGATTCTCGGCGACGCAGGCCGCAGGAAGCAGCGATAGCGATACGACCGCCGTGGCTAAGCCAAGCGCGCCCAATCGCCCAAACGCGTGAAAGACCTGAGAGAACCGCCCGATCATAACCATTCCATGTCGTTCCTTCGCTCTTGGTCTTCAAGGCCCGTTAGGTGCGGGTAGCTTTCACGCGCAAGCCCGGTGCCGGGCGCTCCAAGATCACTTCCCGGCGGAACCTGTAGAGCCGGGCCGGGCGCCCGCCGGTCTGCGTGGAGACATTGCCGGTGGGCTCAACCAGTCCGCCCCTCTCCACCAGCCGCCGGAAGTTCTGCTTATGCAGCAAGCTCCCAGAGATGGCCTCGACGGTCTTCTGCAGATCGTAAAGCGTGAACTCGGCCGGCAGCAACTCAAAGACCACGGGACGGTATTTCAGCTTGCCGCGCACGCGCCCCATGGCGGTAGCGAGAATGCGCCGGTGATCGAGCGCCATGGGCCGCCCGATCTCGGGCAGGTCTGCCCATTGATTGGCCGCCGAGCGGCCGTCGCGCTTGGCCTCCTCGACAAGGCCGGCCTCGTAGAGAAGCTCGTAGCGCTCCAGCACCTTCTCCTCGTCCCAGCCGCCGCCAATGCCAAAGCCGATCTTCAAACGCTCGGGACGCCGTAACGGCCGCGCGGGTGCGTTCGGTGGCGGCGGGCGCTCCGCCCACTCTTTGAGGTGCGGTTCAATTTCCTCCGTCAGGATCTCCGGTTTCCCGGCCCGCCAGTCCTCCCAAGGAAAGTAGGTGTACCAAGGCGACCAATGTGCGCCCATCTTCTCTTCGCCGGCGTCGCGCGTCAGTGCGAGATAGCCGACCGAGAGTGTGTGCGCGCCGCCGGGCTCTGCGTGCCGCCCGCGGTCGCCGAACGTATAGAGCTGCTCCGCGTAGCCGAGCTCGATGCCTGTTTGCCGCTTCACCCATTCGCGCAAGCCGATCTCGAGCGTGCGATGCGCGCGCGGCGCGAACGGCCCGAAGGGCAGCGCATCGCCCGTGCCGGGTCCCGCCGCGCCCGGACGCGCCACGAGGATGTGCGGCTGCTGATTGCGGACCATGACGATGGCCGCGTTCAGGCCGAGTTCGATGTGAGGGTCGCTGATGGAGGCGTCCGCGGCGGTTACGTCACTGCCCCGGGGGTTGGCCATGGCTTATGCGGCGTGCCGCGCGGGAAGCGAAAACACTTTTCCTTCCTCGGCGAGTTGGCCGCGGCCGATATGCTCGACCGCCGCGTTCATGCGGCCGCTGCGCTCAAGCACGGCGTCTGCAAGAGCCACGAGACGGCGGTTGGGATAAGCGGTGGGCGAAGCGCGGCGCAGCGCCCGGGCAAGCGCATGCTCGTCCGTCTCAGGGTTCAGCGCACATAGAGATATAAAGGCACCCGCCGTCGAGCGGCTGATGCCGGCCCAGCAATGGATCAGGAGAGGCGCGCGTTGGTCCCAGTCGCGGGCGAACTGGATGAGCTCGGCCACATGGGTCTCCGTTGGCACCACCAGCCCGTCTTGCGGCGCGCTGATGTCGTTCATGGCGAGCCTCAAATGCTGCTTCCTGCCGATGGTGGGGGGCGTGTCGATGAGGGTCTCGCCGTTGATGAGCGTCACCAGATGGCTGATCTGGGCGTCCACGACCGTGGTCTCGACCAGGCTCAGCGGCGAAACGAAGATGGTATCCGGCGTCATGGCCGGCACCTTAGTTCGATCTTTCTCAGAAATCAGCGTGTCCATTTGAACCTATCGAATCGCATGCAAGTCCCCACAGCCTTCATCTGGCAAGCTCATGATACCGTTTCAAGAACCTTGCCTGCCCTTCTGCCGCGGGAAGTGGGCTTAACTGGGTCAGCCAGGTCACAAGTTTGGGACTGAGGCCCTTCGGCGCCCCAAAGAACCGCCTGGCCTCGTCGAGGGAGAACCCGGCAAGGCCGGTGGCTTCGAAATAGGCGGCGGCTTTGTCGGCGCGCTTGATGAGCTTGGTGGTGGCGTCGGGAAGCGCCGGCGGTAGGCCGAAGCGCACATGGATGGCACCGAGCAGCCTTGCTTCAAATGCGTGGTAGTCCAGGGACAGCGCCGCCTTGAACGGGCTGATCAAGTCGCCAATCACATATTCGGGGGCGTCATGGAGCAGGGCCGCGAGCCGGTACTCCCGTGAGAGCGATCCATCGATGTCTCCGGCGATCTCCTCCACGAGCAGGCTGTGCTCCGCCACGGAGAATGTGTAGTCGCCGGACGTTTGTCCGTTCCAGCGTGCCACTCGCGCCAAGCCATGCGCAATGTCCTCGATCTCAATGTCGAGCGGAGAGGGATCGAGCAGGTCGAGCCGGCGTCCGCTCAGCATGCGTTGCCAAGCACGTGGCGCAGTCTTCCCGGACACGTTGTTCATCTGCTTTCAGTACTCATCATGACTCGCCGAGACACTGAGCGAGTTCGCGCAAATGAGTCAAATGGCGTCATTGAGAAAAACGGTAGACGATCTGCGTCCTGAATGTCATTCATAACCGGCTCATTGGAGAGAGTGACAAGTGAAATAGAGAGTTGGGAGGCCATCATGGCGAAACTGCCCAGGTTTTCGCTCAGCTACAACAATAAGAATAGAAAGTGGGAGCTGAAGCGCGAGGGATCCGGTGAAGTGGTTAGGCGGTTCAAGACCAAAGCCGCCGCGATCAAGGGGGGCGTGCTGGAAAGAGCCGTCAAGAAGTTAGGCTCGGTTCGCATTCGCAAGCGCGACGGCAAGATTCAAGAAGAGCGCACCTATCCACGCAGCATGGACCCACGCGGCCGCGGCTGACATCACTTAAAGCGCGGTGCACGCCGCGTGGCGGTGACAGGTCGTCAGGTGATCATTCACCATCCCCGTGGCCTGCATGAAGGCATAGACGATCGTCGGCCCGCAGAACTTAAAGCCCCGAGACTTAAGCTCCTTGGAGATGGCGCGTGACAGCGCCGTCTCCGCGGGCACTTGGTCCATGGCTTCGTAGCGGTTGACGATCGGCTTGCCGTCGACGAAGTCCCACAAGAAGGCCGAGAAGCCCGGGCCCGTCTCCATCATCTCAAGCCACACGCGCGCCGACGCAATCGTCCCCTCGATCTTCATGCGGTTGCGCACGATGCTCGCGTCCTGCATCAGGGTCTCGACCTTCTTGGCGTTGTAGCGCGCGATCTTCTCGGGCGCGAAGTCGTCGAAGGCACGGCGGAAGGCCTCGCGCTTGCGCAAGATGGTGATCCAAGCGAGTCCGGCCTGAAAGCCGTCGAGGATGAGCTTTTCGTAGAGCGCGCGGTCGTCGCGTTCAGGCACGCCCCATTCCTCGTCGTGGTAAGCCACGTAGAGCGGGTCTGTGCCCGGCCACGGGCAGTTCTTTTGCGCCGCGTCCGTCATGCGGGTACGTCGAACTGCGCGAATGCAGGTTTGTGCAGCGTAATTGCAGTTTCGCCCGCCGTAAGCTTCGTGCCTTTGGCCGATGCGTCGGCCGCGCGGTCGAGGCGAAGCAGCGCCAGTCCAAACTGCCCATCCACCGAACCGATCCTGCCAATCGGCAAGTCGCCGGCGCGCACCTCGGTGCCCGCCTCAAGAGGCGCATCGCCCTCCACGGGGACCACGCGCTTGCGGGTCGTGCCACGATGTTGCATGCGCGATACGACCTCCTGGCCAACAAAGCAGCCCTTCTCGAAATCGACCCCGTTCAGCTGATCGAACAGGGCCTCATGCGGGAAGCTATCGCCAAGTGCGAAGTCGCGTCCGCCCTCCGGTACGCCGAGCCGGATGCGGTGCGCGTGGTAGGCTCCTGCGCCGCTCTCATCGCACCCGCCAATCGTACTTCCCTTCGGCAATAGAATGCGTGTGCCGAGCGCCGCAAGGCGTGGGTCGGCGAAGGAGGTCGCGCCCTCTGGCAAATCGGCCGTGCCGTCCCAGACAGCAGCAACCTGAAGGTCCGGCACCTCCGCGATTTCGACCGCAGCTCGCAAGCGATAGAAGCCCAGCCGCGTCGACAACTCAGGAAGCGTGTCCTTTGCCGCCTCGATGAGAAAGCCGCCGTCGTCCGCCACCACGAAAAAGTCGAACAGAATCTTGCCTTGCGGGGTCAATAGGGCCGCATGGACGGCTCCGCCGTCCTCTGTCTTGTCGAGGTCGCTGGTGATGATCCCTTGCAGGAACTTGGCCGCGTCCGCGCCAGTCACGCGCAAAGCCCCGCGATCCAAAAGAAGCGCTGCTTGGCAATGGCTCATGGAGCGCCCTTCTGTTCCGAAAATGCGGGAATCGTGTGAGCATAGGCGCTGACTCTTAGAAAGACCGGACCGCACCCATGGCCGAGACGTTCGACATTGTGTTCAAGGGCGGAACCGTCGTCAATCAGGACGGCGAGGGGCTAGCCGATATTGGCGTTCGCGACGGCAAGATTCGCGCGATCGGCGATATCGGGGAAGGGCTTGCCGGCGAGACCATCGACGCACGCGGTCTGCATATTCTTCCAGGGGTGATCGATAGCCAGGTTCATTTCCGCGAGCCCGGCATGGAGCACAAGGAGGATCTGGAGACCGGCAGCCGCTCGGCGGTGCTCGGCGGCGTGACGGCGGTGTTCGAGATGCCCAACACCAAGCCGCCCACCACGAGCGCGGAAGCCCTGGAGGCGAAAGTCGACGCGGCGACGGACCGCATGCATTGCGACTTCGCCTTTTTTATCGGCGCCACCCGCGAGAACATCGACGAGCTCGCCGAGCTCGAGCGTCTGCCCGGCGCCGCCGGCGTCAAAGTTTTCGCCGGCTCGTCCACCGGCGATTTGCTCGTGGACGACGAGGAGAGCCTTGCCCGCATGTTCGCCACGATCCGGCGGCGCGCGTCGTTCCACTCCGAGTGCGAGTCGCGGCTGAAAGAGCGCGTCTCGGTGCAGCGCGAAGGCGATCCCGCAAGTCACACTGAATGGCGCGATCCGATTGCGGCGATCGCCTCCACCGAACGCCTGTTGCGGCTCGCCACGGACGCCGGCAAACGCATCCATATCCTGCATATCTCGACGGGCGCGGAGATGGAGCTCCTGTCGCTCCACAAGGACGTGGCCAGCGTTGAGGTCACGCCGCAACATCTCACCCTGGCGACGCCTGATGCCTATGAGAGGCTGGGCACGCGCGCGCAAATGAACCCGCCGCTGCGCGATCAGGCCAATCAGGACATCTTGTGGTGGGGATTGCAGCAGGGCGTCGTCGACGTTCTTGGGTCGGACCACGCGCCGCACACGCTGGATGAAAAAGCCGGCAGCTATCCGGCGACACCGTCCGGCATGCCGGGCGTACAAACGCTCGTGCCCGTCATGCTCGATCACGTGAATGCCGGGCGTTTGAGCCTTGCGCGCTTTGTCGATCTGACCAGCGCCGGTCCGCAGCGCCTGTTCGGGATCGCCGGCAAGGGCCGCATCGCCGCCGGTTACGATGCGGATTTGACCGTCGTCGATCTCAAGGCGGAGCGCGTCATCGAAAACGCCTGGATCGGCAGCAAATCCGGCTGGACGCCCTTCGCCGGCCGTTCCGTGCGGGGCTGGCCCATTGGCACGATCGTTCGGGGACGGCTTGCCATGTGGGACGGCGAGCTTGGGCAGGCCGGCGGCGCGGCGGTCCGTTTCGGCGAAGCGTTGCCAAAAGTCTCTAGCGTATAAAGTAGTGCCACACGCCCGCTGGCGAGATGCCGAGCCGGTAGTAATCGTATTTGCCGCTTTTCAATATGGCCGCCGCGTCCTTGGGCGGCACGACGCGGTAGAACTCCACTTGTTGTGGCGGCGTGAGTTTGCCGATGTCGGTCTCGGCGAAGTAAGGCCAGACATACATCGCGTCGTGTCCCTTCCCCGTCAGAACGCCGCCGGCGGCGATGATGTTGAGCATGGCGGCGAGAACGTCGCGGCCCGAGCCGTTGGCCGATTGCTCTTTCCAGTATTGGATCGGATCGCTCACATGGGCCGCGGCCACCATGGGCTTCAGCTCGTTCGCTTCGAGCGCGTTACGCATCGCCTCGAGACTTCCGGTCTGCGCCGCGGAAACGATTTTGCCCAGCATGCGCTGTACTGGGTCCGGCAGCGTGCCGGGGTCGTAGATCACGTGCGGCGAATCGGCGCTTCGGGCGACGCCGCCTTCAGCCAGGTCCGGCAGCCGTTCGCTAACTTGCGCAATCCGTGCATTCTGCGGGGTTTGTGACACTCCAGCCCCGCCGCCGTCCGGAGCGTAGACAAGGGCGGCGCCTCCCGCTACCAATGCGGCGAGTCCAATAACGGCCACGTTTTTCCAGCGATTCATGCTCCACTCCATGAGTGCTCACGCAATCTCGCAGATCGGCGAACAAGAGCAAGCCCGGGGTCTCCGTGAGCGAAAACCAGACGGGCGCGTTCGTATCCGCACCCGTTCGATAACCGGCGAGTAGGCAGGAAACTTTGGAGTCAGGCGCGCAAATCGTGCTGTCCGGCATTCAGCTCGTGCTTGCTGGGCTGGGGATCGGCCTGCTGATGGCCGCGCCCCTCGGTCCCGTCAACGTACTCGTGATCCAGCGGGCGGTTTCGCGGGGATTTTGGGGCGGCCTTGCCGCCGGCCTTGGCGCGGTCCTCGGCGATGGCGTGCTGGCCGCGATCGGTGCCTTCAGTATCGCTGCGATCTCAGACGTGATCGTTGCCTATGGCGATACGGTTCAGCTTGTCGGCGGTCTGCTGCTGCTCGGATTTGGGCTGGCGCTGTTGCTGTGCCGCCCGGTGCTCTTGACGCCCGTCGACGAGCGCTCGCATCTTTTCGAACATGCCGGCATCATCCCGCAGACCTTTCTGCTCACGGTCACCAATCCTGGTGCCGTTCTCGGCATGGCCGCGATGATCGGCGGCCTTGGCTCCCTCATCGGGGGGCTGAACACAAACCTGGAGGCGTTGATCCTCGTCGCCGCGGTGATGGGCGGCAGCCTTCTGTGGTGGCTGGGCTTGTCCGAGTTGATCGCCACCATCCGGCACAAGCTGACCGAGGGTCGGCTGAACGTCATCAACCGCGTCGCCGGCTTCATCCTGTTCGCCTTCGGCGTGGCGCTCCTGATCGAGGTGGCGTTGCGCTACTTCCGCTAGCGCCGGACGTTATTGCGCGGTGCGCTGCAGCGTGAACTCGCCGTGGTGGATGCGGCGCGACAAGCCGGACGTCATGCTGGCCACGGCATGCTCGCCATAGACGTCGACGAGATCGGCAAGGGCCGCGTAAAGCGCCGCGTTGGCGAGCATCTCCGGCTCGATCCCGTCGTGGAGGGCTTCTTCCCACGCGTCCAGGATGTAGCGCAGCGCAGCCTGGCTTGGCGCCTCGGCCGTATCCGTTTCAAATGGTTGCTTAGCCGTCCGCAATTTGTGCCCCTTTCGGCAGGGATGAGTGTGGTGTCACAATTACACCCCTCATCCGGCACCCGTGAGACAGAGTGAACTGACGGTTAAATTTTACGCTTAATTGGGACGGGCCTAATTGGCGCGGGCCGACGGAGGCGGCGCGGCTGGTGGCGCAGGTGCATCCGGCTCCGGGGGCGCGGCTTCGGGCTCCGCCTCCGGTGGCGCGATATCCTGGACCTGGGCCTGGGGCCCGCTGGCGAAGATGGAGGTCTGCGCCAGACTGGCGGCGATCTGCGCGCCTTCCGTGGAAAAGCGCTTGGTGGCCAGCGTCGCCGACTGGGTGCAGGTGCGGTAGGTGCGCCGGTAGCCGCGATAGCCGTCGTTGAAGCTCTTGACGAGCTTGGCGCGGCGCACGGCGGTGGTCCCCTCGTTCTTGAGGATTTCCTTCATCTGATCGCGCCACAGCTGCCCTTCGTCGGCGCCGCAAAGCTCGCGCAGATAGTGGACGGCGCCGAGGATCTCGGTGAGCCGCGTCAGCTTGTTGTCGTAAGGCCGGTCGTCCGGCGGCGGCGGCGCCAAGCTCTCGCGCTGCTTGATGGGCGGCAGATCGTCGCCCGGCGGCCGGGCCCGGCGGGTAGACCTCGGTTTGACCTTCTTTTTCGGCTGGCCGAAGAACCAGCCGAACTGTGCCTCGGCCGGCGGGGCATAGCTGACCGTTCCCGTGGCCACCCAAAAGACCGCGAAGGCAAGCAGCAGAAGGCGCTTTGAGAGCCGTCCCATAAGGCCTCAGTACCCCCAATTCATGGTGAAATCTAGTCGGGCCAAGGAGGCTAGGCAGGGCAGACTACGGGTCGAATGGGCCGAGATTGGCGCCGAACACGGCATCGACCGCCGCCTGGCCGTTCTCCTTGCCCGCAGCCGCCGATTGGGCGGGCTTTTCTGGGAGTTCTCCCGTGGCGATGGCATTGGCCTCATCGATCAGGCCCCGCAGCCGCGCGACTGCATCCTGGCAGGCCGCTTCCAGGGTCTCCCCCTTGTCGAGCCGGCCAGCGACCACGGTGACCAGCATCAGGGCCTCGCCGTGGAGCCTGGCGACGGCCTCGTCGAAGCGCACCCGCACCTCGGACGGCGCCCGGCGATAGGCGGCGATGGCCAGGTTCTTGTCCCGGAAGCCGGATTGGCTGAAGTGCTCTTCGTAAGTGAGTGGCCGCCACGCCTGAAGGTCCTTCGCGAATCCCTCCGGCTCGGTGACCAGCGCCTCGAACAGCATCACCAGCTCGTGGAAATGGTTCAGGTAGTCGCTGGCGAGCAGCGTCGATTCGTTGATGTTCGTGCCCGGGATATGGGAGCGGAAATGGCCGACCATGGCCAGACGGAACGCCGAGACGATATCCTCCCGGCTTACGTCGTCCTGAATTTCCACAGCCTGGGCGTTTTGATTTTTGTGAGGCATTATTCGCGAACCATCCTGGGTCAGGAGGCTGCCAAATCATGATTGCCAAAGGGTTACCGCCAGTATTGCCGCTATGTGCTCTCGCTACGATCTGACCTCGCCGCCTGAGGCCGTGCGCGCCCATTTCGCCTACGCGGACCGGCCAAATTTCCCCGCGCGCTACAACGTGGCCCCGACCCAAGCCATTCCCGTGGTCTGCCTGGATGAGACGGGAGCCCGCCGGTTTCGCCTGATGCGCTGGGGGCTGTTGCCGGCCTTCGTCAAGGACCCGAAGACGTTTCCGACCCTGATCAATGCCCGCTCCGAGGGCGTGCTGAACAAACCCTCCTTCCGCCACGCCGTGCGCCGGCGCCGCTGCCTCGTTCCCGCCAACGGCTTTTATGAATGGACCGGGCCGAAGGGCAAACGGCGCCCCTTTCATATAAGACCCCAGCCGCCACGGCTGATCGCCTTCGCTGGTCTCTATGAGTACTGGCAGGATCCGCAAGGCGGCGAGATTGACACGGCCACGATTCTCACTTGCGCGGCCAACCGCACAGTCTCGGGCCTGCATGATCGGATGCCCGTCGTGGTGGAGCCGGAGCACTACGACGATTGGCTGGACGTCACACGCGTGAGCGCTGAAGAAGCGCTTGCCATGATCGGCCCCGCCGACGACGATCTCTTCGAGACACTCGAACTGCATCCGAAGATCAACGATTCGCGAAAAGACGAACCGGGTATCCAAGAACCATTGCAGCCATTGCAGACTTCGCTGCTCTAGGCCCCAAGGGACCCACAGGGGGAAAGCATGCTGTCAGAGAAGATCATCGATCGTTATCGCGTCACCGACGGCGATAAGTTCAAGCTCAAGGATTACGACCCGGACGATACGGGGAATGTCGGCTTCGACAAGGAGGACGGCAGGGAGATCCTCGAAGTCGGTGTCCAGAAACTCGCCAGGCTTCAGGAGCGGCTTTACGCCGAAGGCAGTTGGGCCATTCTCATGGTCCTGCAAGGCATCGATACGGCCGGCAAGGACGGCGTCATCAAGCACGTCCTGTCGGGCGTCAATCCGCAAGGCTGCTCGGTCCATTCCTTCAAGCAGCCGAGCCATATGGAACTCGCACACGATTTCCTTTGGCGCTGCAATCTGGCGCTGCCGATGCGCGGCAATATCGGCATCTTCAATCGCTCCTATTACGAGGAGACGATTGTGGTGCGCGTGCACCCCGAGCTGCTGGCGAAGCAGAACATTCCGCCAAAACTCGTGACCAAGGAAATTTGGAAAGAGCGCTATCAGGACATCAACGCCTTCGAGCGGCGTCTTGCGCGCGCCGGAACCGTGCCGCTCAAATTCTTCCTCAACATCTCCAAGGAGGAGCAGCTGAAGCGCCTGCTGGCCCGCGTCGACGATCACGAAAAGAATTGGAAGTTTTCGCCGTATGACGTGGCCGAGCGGAAGCTGTGGGATAAGTACCAAGACGTCTACGAGGACACGATCAAGAACACCGCGACCAAGCATGCGCCGTGGTACGTGGTGCCGTGCGACAAGAAGTGGTTCGCCCGGCTTGTCGTTGCCGGTGCGCTGATCGAGCACATGAAGGCGCTCGACCTGCACTTCCCCAAAGTCAGCGACGAGGACATGGAGGCCTTAAAGAAGGCCCACGCGGAGCTGCTTGCCGAGAAGAAGTAACGTTCGTTAGGGCGCTTGCGTCACGCGCACGATCGCCAGCCCGTCATGGCCCTTTGAGCCGACGGTCTGAAACGCGGTCGCGCTGACCCGCGGGTCGGCGGCGACGCGGGCATAGAAGTCGCGCAAGCCCTTCACATGCGCACTGTCGCTTTGCGCGGCGAGGATCGCGCCCTCGCGCACCACGTTGTCGACCACGATGAGCGATCCTTCGCGCGCAAGCTTCACCGCCCAGTCGAAATAGTGCGGCGTGTTCGGCTTATCGGCGTCGATAAACACGAGATCGAAGGGCCCGGCGCCTTCCGCATCGAGTGCAGCAAGCGTATCGAGAGCGGGCGCAACACGGACCTCGATACGGTCGGCAAGGCCTGCGGTGGCGAAGTTCTTACGCGCGATCTCGGCGTACTCCGGATTCATGTCCAGTGTGATGACCCGGCCGCCCCCAGTGAGCCCTCGCGCCAGCCAGATCGTGCTGTAGCCGCCGAGTGTCCCGACTTCGAGGATGTTGCGCGCGCCGAGCGCGGCGGCCAGCATCGTAAGAAGCTTGCCTTGCAGCGGGTCCACCTGGATCGGCGGCAGGCCGGCGGCGTCGCTGGCGGCTAAGGCGGCCTCAAGCGCGGGATCGGCCTCAAGAAAGTGCTCGGCGATGAAGCTGTCGATCGCCTCCCAGTTCGGGTCTTCGGTCCGGTCCCAGAACTTCTTCTTGGTCATGGTGAGCCCCTAGCGCGCTTTGGCGGCGCGCCGCAAGCGGTCGTTGATTGCCTCGCCCAAACCTTGGTCGGGGATTGGCATCACCGCGATGGTTCCTGCGCCGCACGCATCGAGCGCGCGAAGCGAGGCGAAGAGGTTGGTGGCCGCCTCTTGCAGATCGCTGGAGGCGCTGAGGTTGACGGTCTCGCGCGCGCCCTCCGGCACGTTCGGTCCGAAGGCTAGCAGCGCTTCACCTTCGCGGACATCCGCCGCGTCAAGCCGCAACGGTGTGCTGGGCGCGTAGTGCCGCTCCAATTGTCCGGGGGAGGCAATCTCGGTGCCGTCTTGGACGAGGGGGAGGGGACTGCCGAGCACAGCTTCGATGGCCTCGCGCGGCACAGCCCCGAGCCGAAGCAAGACAGGCGCATCGCCGGTGACGCGCACCACGGTCGACTCGATCCCACGCGCGCAAGGACCCCCGTCGAGGATCATGGCGGGGAGGTCGCCCAACTCGGTCTCCACATGAGCCGCCGTGGTCGGGCTGACGCGGCCGGAGCGATTGGCGCTCGGCGCGGCCAGGGGGAGCCCAGTCGCCGCCAGTAGCTTTTGCGCGATCGGGTGATCGGGCGCGCGTAGCGCAATCGTATCGAGACCGGCCGTGACCAGATCGGCTATCCCGCTATCGGGACGCTTGGGTGCGACCAGCGACAGTGGGCCGGGCCAGAACGCCTCGGCGAGCTTGCGTGCCGTGGCATCGAAGGTGGCGTAGCGTTCGGCCGTGGCGATGTCGGGGACGTGCACGATGAGCGGGTTGAAGCGCGGCCGGTCCTTGGCGGCAAAAACCCTCGCGACGGCCGAGGCGTCGAGCGCGTTGGCGCCGAGCCCATAGACCGTCTCCGTGGGAAAGGCGACCGTCTCCCCGCGGGCAAGCGCCTGCGCGGCACGGGCAATGGCCTGATCTGTGGCGGGGAGGGCTGTCATGGTCGGCCTCCTTTGGCGCGTTCTCAAGGGACGGTCAAGCTGTCGTCTGGGCCTCAGTCGGGTATCATGCCCCGACATGACCACGCTGCTTCTGACCCATCCCGCCTGCCTGGAACACGATACGGGCTATGGCCACCCCGAGCGCCCAGACCGCTTGCGCGCCGTAAACAAGGCGTTGGCCGCGCCGGCTTTCAACGCGCTCGCCCGCAAGGAGGCGCCGCGCGCCGACCTGGCCGCGATCGAGCGCATACACCCCAAGGCCTATGTGGAGATGGTCAAGTCCGAGATCCCGGAGCAGAACCACAACTGGCTCGATCCCGACACGGTGGTGTCGTCTGGAAGCTGGGAGGCGGCCTTGCGCGCCACCGGCGCCGTGCTGCACGCGGTCGACCAGGTGGCGGAGGGCAAAGCCAAGAATGCGTTCTGCGCCATTCGTCCGCCGGGCCATCACGCCGAGCCGTCGAAGGCCATGGGCTTTTGCCTGTTCAACTCCGCGGCCGTCGCCGCGATGCACGCCCGCGCCGCCCATGGGGCCAAGCGTGTCGCCGTTGTCGATTTTGACGTGCATCACGGCAACGGCACCCAGGCCGCTTTCTGGGAGGACAAGGACGCGTTCTACGGTTCGACGCACCAAATGCCGCTATTCCCCGGCACCGGCGCGCTCGACGAGACGGGCGTCGGCAATATCTTCAACGCGCCGCTCTCGCCGGGCGACGACGGGGAGAAGTTCCGCGCCGCCTATGCGGAGCGCGTTCTGCCGGGGCTCGATGCCTTCGCCCCCGAGCTCTTGATCGTCTCCGCCGGGTTCGACGCGCATTTGATGGACCCGCTGGCGCAAATAAGGGTGTTGGAGCCTGATTTCGCCTGGGTCACCGAGAAGCTCATGGACGTCGCCGAGAAGCATTGCGGCGGCAAGCTCGTCTCTACGCTCGAGGGCGGCTACGACCTGGACGCGCTCGCCGATTCCACCGCCATCCACGTCAAGACGCTGATGGGCGCTTGATTAAGCCCCGCCGAAGGGGCTAAGCCAGGCCATGGCCGATACCGACAATGCCGATATCAAGACGATGAGCTTCGAGCAGGCGCTGAAGGAGCTCGAAACCATCGTCGATCGCCTGGAGAAGGGCGACGTTGAGCTCGAGGCCTCCATCGTCATCTACGAGCGGGGTGAGGCGCTGCGCGCCCATTGCGACGGGTTGCTGCGCAAAGCGGAAGCCCGTGTGGAGAAGATCTCCCTCAGCCAGAACGGCGAGCCTACGGGCTCCGAGCCCCTCGACGTCAAGGACTAGCGGCGGCCGTTTCACGATAAACGCCTTGGGCCGGACCTGTCTGTCCGCTAAGGTCCAACGTCTTGCTGCCGGGCCCGCCGAGGGCCACATAAGATATAACGTGCTGATCCTTTGAGGCCTTTTTCCCAATAGTCGCCAGGGCAATCAATGAGCGCCGAGACTGCCACGCCATTGCTGGACAAGGTCCGTGACCCGGAGAATTTGCGTGGCTTGGGCGACGACGAGCTGAAGCAGCTTGCCGACGAACTGCGCCGGGAGACCGTCAGCGCGGTGTCCGTCACGGGCGGCCATCTTGGCGCCGGGCTCGGCGTGGTCGAGCTGACCGTGGCGCTGCATGCGGTCTTCGACACGCCCCGCGACAAAGTCATCTGGGATGTCGGCCATCAGGCCTATCCGCACAAGATTCTCACCGGCCGCCGCGACCGCATCCGCACACTGCGCCAGCCCGACGGCCTGTCGGGTTTCTGCAAGCGCGCCGAGAGCGAATTCGATCCCTTCGGCGCCGGCCATTCCTCCACGTCGATCTCGGCGGGGCTTGGCATGGCCGTGGCCCGCGATCTTGCCGGCGGGGACAACAGCGTGGTCGCCGTGATCGGAGATGGCGCCATGAGCGCCGGCATGGCGTACGAGGCCATGAACAATGCAGGCGCCATGGATTCGCGCCTGATCGTCGTCCTCAACGACAATGACATGTCGATCGCCCCGCCCGTGGGCGCCATGAGCGCGCATCTGGCGCGCCTGATCTCGGGCGGCACTTATCGCAGCTTCCGCCGCTGGATGAAGCAGGTGGCAAACAAGCTTCTGCCGAACAGCTGGTTCCGCCGCGCTGCGCGCGCCGAGGAGTTCACGCGCGGCTTCTGGACCGGCGGCACGCTGTTCGAGGAGTTGGGCTTCTACTATGTCGGGCCCATCGACGGGCACAATCTCGATCACTTGCTTCCCGTTTTGCGTAACGTGAAGAAGATGAAGAACGGGCCGATCCTCGTTCACGTCGTCACGCAGAAGGGCAAAGGCTACGGCCCGGCCGAAGAGTCCGCCGACAA
>DGOS01000007.1:0-3872 GCA_002390155.1 Hyphomicrobiaceae bacterium UBA4460
GAGAAACTCTCCGATCCGAAATCGCGTTAGCACGAGGCAAAATAAATGGCGGGAAGATTGCTCTTCCCGCCATTGTCTTTACGCCGTCTGACGTCGATCAGTTGCTAGCGCAGTGTCTTAAAGACCGTCCACGCAGTCGCCGACCAAAGAGAGCGTCGCATCGCCGGTCGAAATGCCGGCGTGAAGCTTACCGGTCTTCGTGGAGATGGCTGCGCTGAAGGCTCTAGGCGAAACTTCGTTCTTGCCAATGCCGTGCAACAGGACGAGATCACCCTCCTCGACCATGTTCTTCAGCTCGATCTCTTCGGCGTCTCTGCCGATATCGTCCGATGTCATGACCTTCTTGTCGAAGTCGATTTTGAGTACGGGCGGGAGATTGGCAAACTCAAGGGTGACGCGTTTGCAGCCCACCACATCCGCACACTCAAAGATATCGGTGAAGGCACACGTGAAGGCTCCGTCAGCTGCCAAAACGGTCGCCGGCGTGGCAAACAGGCAGAGGAGCCCGAGGGTAGCTTTAGAAATCATCGATCGCATGGTTTGGCTCCTATCTCGTCACGGCGTAACCGCGGCCTTCAAGGCAAAGCGCCCCGGCCCGGAGGTAGCTGTCGTAAAGTTCGGCGAGACGGCGCTTGTCGGCAGACGTGCTCGCGCCCCCGAACGCGCCGGACCCCCAGCGCGGATCTGTGCCGGCGGACGCGATGTCCAGCTTCCCAACGACTTCAAAGATCGTCCTGTTCCTCACGCCGGCCTGTTGCGCCGAGTAGATGGCCGCAGGGTCGAAGCCGCTTTGTTGGATGGCCCACTCGTTACAAGCTGCGCGGTCCTTCTGTTCCTGTTCCGGCGTCACGCCTTCCTTGTAGATCAGCAACGCGCGCCCGCCAGTTTGTGCGTGGACATAGGTCGCGCCTGCCCCGGCCACGAGCGCTATGGCTGCGCAGCACATGAACTTTCTCAACTGCTCCATGAACTTCCTCTCCGTTCTGATCCACATGGGGGATCGGGTCCCTAACATGCCGCAGTCCGGTGCCAGCTGCAAGCGGCCCTCATTTTGCCCTGGAGGGCTAGCGGTCTCCCGGAAATTGGTCGTTGAAGTCCGCGGTACTGTTGACCTTGGGGTAGGGCGCTTGGGGAATGGGTAACCCTAAGAAGCCGCATAGCCGGTCCCAGCCCTCGCCGGACCGGTAGATAAGAAGCCGTTCGGCCGGGACGCTGGCGCACACGTCGTCGTTGTGGGCGTTGAACACGCTGACCGCGTGATCGCGGGAGAGATCGCCGCCGAAGGCGCCGTCGGTCACGATGGCGTTGACCATGCGCATATGGGCGTAGCGCGGGGGCCAAATCGTGCCGTCCTCGCCCCGTGCCAGCACTTTCGCGAACTCTCGCATCCGGCGGAAGATCGTCTGGTCCGCGCTGTCATACCAACGGTCCGGATCGCGCACGGTGAGGATGATCTTGGCGTCCGGGTTGGCCGCGGCCAGCATCTTCCAAAAGTGAACGCCGGGCCAATCGACGGTTGCTTGGTAGTCGGTCAGCACCGAGTGCCAGTCCGTCGTCTCGCCGCGGGCAAGGGCGAGCCATGCGGCGTCGTGGTCCGGATGGTGGCGCGTCTCGGCCATGTGGTAGCAGGGACCGAAGCCGAGCTGCTCCAGGGCGCGCTTGAGTGACAAGGTGCCCGTGCGTCCAAATCCTGCGCCGATGACTTTTAAGGACATTGCAGCCGAGGCTCCGCGAGTGGCTAAGGCGCGTCGACCAGAACGATGTCGGCGTCCTCGATGGCTTTCACCGTCACCGCCGTCTCGTCCTCGATCGCCACGCCGTCGCGGGCATCTGCCGTGATGCCGTTGACCTCGATCTTGCCCGTGGCGGGCACGAGATAGGCATGACGCTGCGGGCCGAGCTGGTACGCGGCTGTGTCGCCGGCCTTTAGCGTGGCGCCGAGAACGCGTGCGTCGGTGCGGATCGGCAGTGCATCCGCATCGCCTTCAAATCCGGAGGCCAAGGCGACGAATTCGCCCGCGCGTTCGTTTCTCGGGAATGGCTTTGTGCCCCATGACGGCGTGCCGCCACCCGCGCTCGGCTCGATCCAGATTTGGAACAACGTCGTCGGCACGTCCTCGCGGTTGTACTCCGCATGGCGGATGCCGGCGCCCGCGCTCATCACCTGGACGTCGCCCGCCTCGGTGCGGCCGGTGTTACCAAGGCTGTCCTCATGCGTGATGGCGCCTTCGCGGACATAGGTGATGATCTCCATCTCCGCGTGCGGATGAGGCGGGAAGCCGGTGTTCGGCTTGATCTCATCGTCGTTCCAGACGCGCAAAGCGCCATGGTTCATGCGGTTGGGATCGACGTAGCGGGCGAAGGAGAAGTGATGCTTGGCTTTCAGCCAGCCGTGATTCGCGCCACCCAGTGTGTCGAAGGGTCTAACCTCTATCATCAAAGCCCTCCCGGGGTATCATTTGGCTCCACGACATATAGGAACTCGGTGTGTCCCTGCCAGGGGGCAGTGACGGGGATGGATTGCGCTATGCTGTCGTCATGAAGCGTTACGTCCGCCCCTGTTTGGAGGTCGTGTCTGGCGCACTCGTCTGGCTCTTGCTCGGTGCGGGTGCGCAAGGCGCCGACGTCTTCGAGATCAGGGGCGTCAAGGCGGGGGTCAAGGCCGCAGGTCAAGCGGCTGCGGGACCGAAGCCGTTTGTCGAGATTGTTTGCCCGCTGATGCAGCAGCAGGCCGAAGCGCGCGGCCTTCCGCCCATGCCGTTCGTGCGCCTGATTTGGCGCGAGAGCCGGTTCAATCCGAACGCGGTTAGTCACAAGGGCGCGCAAGGGATTGCGCAGTTCATGCCGGGGACGGCGGCCGATCGCGGCCTGGCCGACCCGTTCGAGCCCAAATCCGCAATCACGCATTCGGCGAGCTTGCTGGCGGACCTTCGCAGAGAGTTCGGCAATTTCGGGCTCGCGGCGGCCGCCTATAATGCTGGCGAAGAACGGGTGCGCGGCTGGCTCGCAGGCAAACGCACTTTGCCGGGCGAGACGCGGCGCTATGTGCGGTTCGTTACGGGGCGCGCGGCAGAAGATTGGCAAGACCCCGAAACAGATCTTCCCGATACGCTCAAGACGGAAGGGAGCGCGGTGCAGGACTCCTGCAAGACGCTCGCCCCGCTCGTGGTGCGCGCCGTGTATGAGACCTCACCGCTCACCGCGAGCGGCGCCTGGCGTCCCTGGGGGGCGCATGTTTCCAGCGCTTTCTCCAAGGCCAAGGCGCTGGCGAAGTTCGGCAGGCTGCGGCGGGCGCACACTTCGGTCCTGGCGCAGCGCGAGCCATTCGTGCTGCCAAAGCGGAATTTCAGCCGTGGGCGCCGCGCGCTCTATATGGTGCAAATCGGCGCCGATAGCCGGAAGGATGCGCGCGACATCTGCGCAGCACTCCGCAAGGACGGCGGGGCCTGCATCGTGCAGAAGAATTAGGCGGCGTACTGGACATATGCGCCTATGAATCCCCAGGTCATGCCGGAGCGCGACGGGATCTTTGGCTATCCATTTGCCCCCGCGACCGATGGCGCTTTTTGCCGTCTTGCCCTAATACTTCGTTCAAGCACAAAGGATGGCTCTCGTTTGGGGTTGCGCGGAGTCCGCGCTGCCGCCACATTGAGCCTGGAATTCCAAGCTGCGATTAGAAATCAGACCCTGAACCCCAATGGAGCGAAGGATGAGCCGTCTGATGATTTCCGGATTTATTGCCGCTGTTTTCGCCGCCGCCTTGTTCTTGTCTGGGCCGGCCTCCGCTGGTCCTGCGGGTATAGCCAAGCCTGCACAGGCCGAGAACGAGATGGTGAAAGAGGCTGGCTGGCGCCGCCGCCGTTGGTGGCGGA
>DGOS01000007.1:3932-6861 GCA_002390155.1 Hyphomicrobiaceae bacterium UBA4460
CGCCGCGAACAGCTCTGTCGACGCTCCGTACACGACCGTGCGGAAGACTCGCCGGGGCGTTTGGGTCCGTGCACCCTTCGTCAATCTTCGGGTGCCGCGCCGCTATTAGCGTCCAGGCGTATTGCAGATTTGCGACNNGAGCGCGGATGAGAAGCCGCGCTCTTCGTTTATGTGCTGCCGGATAGCGCGGCGAGGAGAAGTGCTGCACCGGCGGTGATCGCGAGCGTTGTCAGGACGCCGAGGCGGAAACCCAAAAGGAGTATGCCTGCGAGGAGGGCAAGCAACGCCGCGGTCGGGTCGAAGCTCGCAAGGTCGGGCGTCCAAAGACGAAAGATCCCGTGCTGTTCGGGCTCCACGCGCTCGAAGATCACATGCAGCGCGAACCATAGGCTCAAGTTCAAGATGACGCCGACCACGGAGGCCGTGACGCCGCGCAAAGCCCCGGCAAGTTTGGCGTTCGAGGCGAGACGCTCCACGTAAGGCGCGCCGACGAAGATCCACAGGAAGCAGGGCGCGAAGGTCGCCCAGAGCGTGACAAGGACGCCGAGCACGCCATAGGCCAGCGCGGGCTCGCCGCCGTTGCGATAGGCGCCGAGAAAGCCGACGAACTCCGTGACCAGAATGAGCGGGCCGGGCGTTGTTTCGGCGAGGCCAAGCCCGTCCAGCATCTCGCCCGCGCTCAGCCAGCCATAGGTCTCGACCGCCTGCTGCGCCATATAGGCAAGCACCGCGTAGGCGCCGCCAAAAGTCACCACGGCGAGCTTGGAGAAGAACAGCGACAAATCTGCGAACACCGGTGTGTCGGCGAATGCCGCGCTGATGGCAACGAGAGGTACGATCCAGATCGCAAGCCAGAGCATCGCGGTGCGGACCGTGCGCGTCCAAGGCACCGGGGGCATATCGAGCGGCTCCGGGACCGGCGCCGGATCGACAAACGCCAGAAAATATCCCGCGAGCGCCGCACCGGCGATGATCAGCGGGAACGGGACATCGAGAAAGAAAATGGCGATGAAGGCGGCCGCGGCGATGACCCAGTCATAGGGACGGTGCAGCGCGCGTCGTGCGACCTTGACCAAAGCCTCGATGACGATCACGAGGACGGCGGCTTTGATGCCGACAAAGGCGGCCTCGACGAGCGGCACTTGGCCGTATAGCGCGTAGGCGATCGACAGCGCCAGAACGACGGCCGCCCCGGGCAGCACGAAGAGAAGCCCCGCCATGAGGCCGCCCAGCGTGCCGTGCAGACGCCAGCCCACATAGGTCGCCAGCTGCATGGCCTCCGGACCGGGCAGCAGCATGCAGAAATTGAGCGCATGCAGGAACCGCTCATGGCCGATCCAGCCGCGCTCTTCGACCAGCGTGCGATGCATGAGGGCGATTTGCCCGGCCGGGCCGCCGAAGGAGATCACCCCGATCTTGGCCCAGACGGCCGTAGCGTCTCGAAACGAGGGATCGTTTTCGGCGGGGCTCGTTTGGACGGCGCTCATGGCGGTCACTCCTAGAGGCTCATGCCGTCCGCGGCAATCGTGCTCTGCCGGGTTGCTAGCTGCCCGGCGAATCGCGTGATACCCAAAGGGGAGCAAGGTAGAGGGCGAGCATGACAACAGCGCAGCTGATTCAGGTGACGGTATTCTTGGCCGCCGCCGCCATTGCTGCGCCTCTTGGCCGGTATTCCCGCATGGGTGCCGTGCTTGGCTATTTGGCGGCGGGGGTCGTCATCGGTCCCTATGTGCTCGGACCGCTTTACGCCCTCGACGACGTCGAGAAGGTTCTCCATTTCGGCGAGTTCGGGGTGGTGTTGCTCTTGTTCGTCATCGGGCTCGAGCTGCGCCCGATACGTCTTTGGTCGATGCGCGCGTCGATCTTCGGGCTCGGCGCGGCACAACTCGTTCTCACGGCCGCGGCGCTTGCCGGGGTGTGTCTCGCATTCCAAGTGAGCTTTGCGCAGGCCTTGTTCATCGGGCTTGCCTTGTCCCTCTCGTCGACCGCTTTTGCGCTCCAGGTCCTGGAGGAGAAGGGCGAGCTCACCACGCGGCATGGCCGGTTGGCGTTCTCAATCCTGCTGTTCCAGGACCTCGCCGCGATTCCTCTGATCGCGCTGGTGCCGCTCTTCGCGCTTGGCGGGGAGGAGCCCAGTATGGACTTGGGCGCCGCGGGGCTCGCCATCCTCACCATCATTGGCGTCATCGTGGTGGGCCGCTTCCTCTTGAGCCGGCTTTACCGCCTCGTCGCCGCCACGGGCGTGCGCGAGGCGATGACGGCAAGCGCGCTGCTCACGGTGGTGGGCGTGGCGCTCCTCATGGAGGAGGTGGGACTATCCGCGGCGCTGGGGTCCTTCATCGCCGGCGCGCTGCTCGCCGACTCCGAATATCGCCATCAGATCGAAGCGGACATCGCGCCGTTCGAAGGCTTGCTGCTCGCCGTGTTCTTCATGGCGGTGGGCATGTCCATCGACTTGTCGGTGCTAGTCGCGCGGCCCGGCGCGTTGCTTCTGATCGTCGCCATTCTGATCGCCGTGAAGTTTGCCGTGCTTTACGCGCTCGGCCGCTGGTGGGGGATCGGCGATAGGCCGGCGCGGCGCCTCGGCATCGTGCTCAGCCAAGGCGGTGAGTTCGCCTTCGTGTTGTTCTCGGTGGGCCTCGTCGAAGGCGTGATCGGGCGGGACGTTGCGGGGCTTTTGATGCTCGCGGTGACCCTGTCCATGGCGACGACGCCGCTGCTCCTGCTTGCTGACGACTGGCTGTTGCGCAGGAAGACGGCGGGCGCCCCCGACTACGAAATGCCGCCGGAGGCCGAGAAGCACGTCATCATCGCGGGCTTTGGGCGGTTCGGTCAGATCGTCGCCCGCGTCTTGCGCGCGCGGCAAATCCCCTTCACGGCGCTCGATACGAGCATCGCGCAGGTTGACTTCGTGAAGCGCTTCGGCGCG
>DGOS01000029.1:0-4348 GCA_002390155.1 Hyphomicrobiaceae bacterium UBA4460
ACGCGGTTGGCGTAGGCTTGCGCCTCGTTCTGCAAGCGCTCCTCGTCGGCGCGCGCGGCCTGCACGTCGCGGAAGGCATCAATGACTTGCGCCGGCGGGTCGACCTTTTGCAGCTGAACCTGGACGATCTCGATACCGGCGCCGTAGCCATCCAGGATCCCCTGGATCAACTGCTGCACCTTGGATTCGGTCTCGGCGCGAGCCGCGGTCAAAATCGGCTCGATGTCGCTCTGGCCGACGATCTCACGCATGCCGCTTTCGGAGACGTCCTTCACCGTGCCTTCCGGGTTCTGGATGTTGAAGAGATAATCCGGTGCGTCGTTGATCTTCCAGACAACAACGAAATCGATATCGACGATGTTCTCATCGCCGGTCAGCATCAGGCTCTCTTCGGGCACGTCGCGCACGGAGCGCGTCGATCCGCGGTCCGAGGACCCGCGCATGCCGATCTCGATGCGGTTGATCCGCGTGAACTTGGGCAGTTCCACCTCTTCGATCGGGTACGGCAGGCGGAAGTGAAGGCCAGGCTGCAGCTGGCGCACATACTCGCCAAAGCGCAGGACGATGCCGACCTCGTCGGTATTGACGCGCACGGTGAAGGCAAAGATGCCGATCACCAGAACCAAGAGCAGCCCGAGCACGCCGGCAAGCCAACCACCCATGCCGCCGCCGGGCATCGCTTGGCGGAGCCGGTCCTGGCTCTTGCGCAAAATCTCTTCAAGGTCTGGCTGCTGACCGCCGCCAGGGCCGCCGGGCCGCGGACCCCAAGGTCCGCCATTGCCGCCGCCACCGCCGCTCTGATTGCTCCAAGGCATATTATCTATCGTCCCGATTTCGTGTGGGGGCCGCGCGTGTCCTGAGCCCTTAGCAGCGCGCCAATCGCAGGGAAGATTAGGCGCACCAAAATGGCGGAACCGCGACAAGAGTCCCGGGGGTTATAGGCGTTTCACCAAAGGGGCGCAATCCGGGCTCGGGCAGGGTTAAGACCCCACGATCCGCTCCAAAACCACAATACTGAAGTCGTGGTCGTCCTTGGGGCCGGCCTCATGCGCTTCCCGGAACACTTCGCGCCACGCGGTCTTATCGAGTTCCGGAAACCAGGTATCGGCCTCCGGAGAGGCATGCACCTCCGTCAGATAGATGCGGCCCACGAGCGGCAAGACCTCGCGGAAGATGTTTTCTCCGCCGATGACCGCGATCTCCTCCGCGCCGGTTTCCGCGCAGGCGCCCCGGGCGACCTCAAGCCCCTCTTTCAGGCTCCGCGCGAGAACCACCCCTTCCGGCACCGCGAAGCCGTCATTGCGGCTCAGCACGATGTTGAGGCGTCCGTCGAGGACCCGCGGCAGCGAGTTGAACGTGCGGCGGCCCATGATTACGGGATTGCCCATGGTCACCTTGCGGAAGAACTTCATGTCGGAGCGCAAGTGCCACGGCAACTCGCCGCCGCGCCCGATGGCGCGGTTCTCGCCCATGGCCACGACCAGCGCGATGACAGGATCTTGCGGCAAGGCCTGTTCGCTCACACCGCCACCTCGGCACGGATCGCCGGGTGCGGATCGTAGCCGATCAGCTCGAAATCCTCATAGGCGAAGTCGAACAGCGACCTAACTTCGGGGTTTATCTCCATGCACGGCAACGCGCGGGGGCTACGCGACAACTGCTCGTCCGCCTGCTCGATGTGGTTCGAATAAAGATGGACGTCGCCAAAGGTGTGCACGAACTCGCCCGGCTCCAGCCCGGTCACCTGCGCCACCATCATCGTGAGCAGCGAATAAGAGGCAATGTTGAAGGGCACGCCAAGGAACACATCGGCGGAACGTTGGTAAAGCTGACAGGATAGGCGTCCCTGGCCAATATAGAATTGGAACAGGCAGTGGCACGGCGGCAGGGCCATTTTGGGAATCTCGCCCACGTTCCAAGCGCTGACGATGTGCCGGCGCGAATCGGGGTCGCGTTTGAGGCCTTCGACCAAAGCCGAAATCTGGTCCACGGTCTCGCCCGAGGCCGTCGGCCATGACCGCCATTGGCGTCCGTAGACGGGTCCGAGCTCGCCTGTCTCGTCCGCCCACTCATCCCAAATGCTGACGCCATGCTCCTTGAGGTAGCGGATATTCGTCGAGCCTTGCAGGAACCAAAGCAGCTCATGCACGACCGACTTCACGTGCAGCTTCTTGGTGGTCACGAGCGGAAAGCCGTCGCTCAGATCGAATCGCATCTGCGCCCCGAAAAGGCTCAGCGTGCCCGTGCCGGTGCGGTCCTCTTTGCGCAAGCCCTCATTCCGAATGCGGGCCAGAAGGTCGAGATATTGGCGCAACGTGGTCCCATGTGATTCGAAGGAGCCAATCTTAACTCTGCGGGTGGGCCCCGAGTGAGACTCGGCCCGTCCCGCTCCGTTGTCGATAGACCCTGGGACAGGCGCATTCAATGCGTGTTCTGACAGTTGTCCTCGGCGACATGCGGGCCATGAACGTGCGCGCCTTAGCCTTTCCGGGGCACCATTTGCCCCTGACTTAGGCAAGCCTCTGGGCGCCCAGCCGATTCGCGGCCTTTTGGCTGGGGGTTTTCAATCAACAATCTTTTTTTTGCCGCTCCGGAGGCCTATATTCGAGGTGCTGGCGCAAGCTGGCTATGGCGATAAACGGGCGACGTAATAAGCCATTCGGACCCGGGGGCGGTACCCGGCGCCTCCACCAGGTTTCAGTTCCTCTTAAGATGAGGCGGTGCGATGCAGACTGAAACGTGGCGGGGGCGAAATAGGCTCGACGAGGGTGTAAAGGTCGTACTTTTCGCTCGGCATGGTATCCGCCGTTATCGGGCCAAACCAAATAGTTGCCAATGACAACTATGCGGAGGCACGTCTCGCTGCGTAGTCAGCGCGATAGCCTAAATTAAGTCCTAGCCTCCTCGCAGGGGTTAGGCGCGGTTTCGGAGGGCACCGGGCAACAGAAGCCCTCCACTTTGACGGGGTGAATGCCGCACGTCGCGGGATGGGAGCGACGCCTTCCATGGAAGAAGAGATTAGATACGACCTTCTCACGCAGGACGCCTTGCGAAGCGTTGTCCGTGAAGTGCTGACGCATATTCAGCGACACGGCCTGCCTGGGGAGCACCATCTCTACATCGCGTTCGATATCGAGGCCGAGGGCGTCTCGGTGTCAAAGCGCCTCAANNCGGGCAACAGAAGCCCTCCACTTGACTTGACGGGGTGTCCTGCCTCACGTCGCGTAATCTGGAGCGACGCCATCTATGGCAGACGAAGAAATTAGATACGACCTACTGACACAGGACGCGCTTCGCGGCGTGGTTCGTGACGTCTTGACTCAGGTCAAGCGCGACGGTCTTCCGGGCGAACATCACCTCTATATCGCCTTCGACACGTGTGCGGACGGCGTGTCCGTCTCCAAGCGCCTGAAGGAGCAGTATCCGGAGGAGATGACCGTTGTCCTCCAATACCAGTTCTGGGACCTGGAAGTGACGGACGAACGCTTCGAGGTGAAGCTGTCCTTCTCCAACGTGCCCGAACGTCTCGTGGTGCCGTTCAGCGCGGTGAAGGCGTTCTACGACCCGTCGGCGCAGTTCGGGCTCCAATTCGGCAAACCCGGCGCGGCCAACGACTCGGCGCGGCAGCATATGGCGTCCGCCCTCCCCGACCTCGTGGGCGACCGGCCTGAAGAGGCCAACAACTCGGATTCGGCTCCGGAGGAGTCCGGCGATGGGGATAGCGTCGAAGTGGTCATGTCGCGGCCGCCGGCCGAAGTGGTGCAGCTCGACAGCTTCCGTAAAAAGTAACTGCTCTCCCCAAGGCGTCCTGCCCAAATTTCAGGCAATGTGTTCGAGCCGTTTCGCGGTCAGGGGCGCATATCCAGTCTTTGGGTCTGGCACGGATTCTGCCTAAAGTACCCCACGCGACTTGGACCTTTGGGGGACGCTAGACAGGATGGACGCGATTTCCGACGCGGCCTCGGCCCGGTGCACAGCTCTTGCTCCGATCGAGGAGTATCTCGCCGATCTTCACGCGCGGGCGTCGCGGATCGAAGGTGGCGCGCCGGCGGACTACATTCCCGAACTCGGCAAGGTCGATCCTGACCTTTTGGGCATCGCCATCGCCACGGTGGACGGACAGGTCTATGGGGCGGGCGACATGGATGTCCCCTTCACCATCCAGTCCGTCTCCAAGCCCTTCATGTACGGCTACGCGCTCCAGCATTACGGCC
Source organism: Hyphomicrobiaceae bacterium UBA4460 (assembly GCA_002390155.1). The sequence goes on from DGOS01000029.1 coordinate 4,215, forward strand.
GCGCGCACGTGCTCCGACAAGTCGGCGTGGAGCCGACCGGCGAGGCCTTCAACTCGATCGTGCTGGACGAGGTCGCCAATCGCCCTTTCAACCCGATGGTGAATGCCGGCGCGATCGCCATTGCCGAGATGATG
>DGOS01000029.1:4362-9725 GCA_002390155.1 Hyphomicrobiaceae bacterium UBA4460
GACGCAAGCTGGACATCGACGAGGACGTTTTTGCTTCGGAGCTCGCCACCGGGCACCGCAATCGTGCCATCGCCTACATGATGCTCAACACGGCGATGATTGAACATGACCCGAGCGACGTCCTCGATCTGTACTTTCGCCAATGCTCGCTCAACGTTACCGCCACCGACCTTGCCGTCATGGCCGCGACACTCGCGAATGACGGCACAAATCCCATCACCGATCAGAGTATCTACGACACCCAATATGTGCGCGATATCCTGACCGTGATGAACTCCTGCGGCATGTACGACTATGCCGGCGAGTGGGCCTACGATGTCGGCATGCCCGCCAAGAGCGGCGTTTCAGGCTGCATCATCGCGGTCATCCCAGGCCAGATCGGCATTTGTGTCTACGCGCCACCCATAGACAAGCAGGGCAACAGCATTCGCGGCATCCGCGTATGCCACGCGATTTCCAACGATTTCCAACTTCACGCCTTCAACAATCGCACCAATGTGCGCACCGTCATAAGGCGTGATTACCGGGCAAACGTCGTCCGCTCAAACCGCCTGCGCACACTTGAGGAGCGCACGGTCCTCGCCGAGAAAGGCCGGAAGGTCGCAGTCCTCGAGGCGCAAGGCGCGCTGTTCTTTGGCTCTACCGAGCAGCTGCTTCGCAAAATGTCTCAGCTGGCCTCGGACTCCGACTATGTAGTCGTTGACTTCAAGCGCGTTCATCTCGCCGATGCGTCTGCGTGCAAGCTCATCGTGCGTGCCGTGCGCGCCATGGCGCAGAGCGATACGACCCTGGTTTTTGCGTCGATCACCGATGATGGGCCGCTGGACCGGCTGACGCGCGCGCTGGCCGAAAGCGAGGAAGGTCACAATCTGCGACGGTTCCGCGACGCAGACACTGCAGTCGAATGGTGCGAGGACCAGCTCTTGGCAGTCGCGGGTTCGGACTTCGGCACCAAGTTCTCGCTCTCGCAGATCAACCTGTTCAAGGGGCTCACCCAGGACGAATGCCGTCTCGTGGAATCCGTCGTAAGGCCACTTGTCTTCGACAAGGGAGACGTGATCATGCGTGAAGGCGATCCCGCCAAGCTATTCTTCGTCCTGGCACGCGGCACGGTGAGTGTTGAGATCAAGGTTCATGGCAACAGCGAACGGCGTAAGCGCGTGGCATCGATCGGGCCCGGGCTCACATTCGGGGAGATGGCGCTGCTCGACGGCGGAACGCGCTCCGCGGATATCGTCGCCAATGAGAAGGTGATTTGCTACGGCCTCGGGGTCGAGGAACTTCACGAGCTGTCCGAGGAGCACCCGAACGTCATGATCACAATTCTGAGCAATTTGACGCGGGAATTCTGCGAACGCCTGCGCCATGCCAATGAGGAAATCAGCGTCCTCGACTAGGCCGCCGGCGCCTGCACGGCCGGCTTCGCCGCCCGCGGTTCGTTCGATGGCGTGAGCGGCACGTTCAATTCCACATAAAGCCCCGCCTGCCTAAACTCGAGCTTGGTTTCTCCACCAAGATTGTGGCGAATGCCCTTGTCGATGAGCTGCGTGCCGAAGCCAGTCCGCTTGCGCCTCTGCGGAACGGACGGCGCGCCGCGTTCTTCCCAGGCAAGGAGAAGCCGGTTGCCGCGGGCCTTCTTCCAGGTCACGCCGAGCTGACCGGTGTTCTGCGATAGCGCGCCATACTTCACGGCGTTGGTGGCAAGCTCGTGGAGCGTCATGGCGAGGATCGACGTGCATTGCGGCGGCAGCAATATGTCCGGCCCCTTGATGACGATCTTCGGTCCGCCGTCGCGGCGGTAAGGATCGAGCTCCCGTTCGACCATCGCCTTGAGGCTCGCGCCCGACCACTGGGACTCGAGCAGAAGATCGTGCGCCCGATGCAAGGCCTGCAACCGCTCGGCAAGCGTCTGCGCCATCACTTGCGCCGGTTTGGTCGTAGCTTGGCGCAAGCTTGCCTGCACCAAGGACTGCACGATGGCGAGCGCGTTCTTGACGCGATGGTTGAGCTCGCCGACCAGCATGGTCTGCCGCTGCGCGGTGCGCCGGCGCTCGGTCACGTCGCGGAACACGAGCACGGCGCCGGCCAACGTCCCGTCTTGCCCGACGATGGGCGCACCGCTGTGCTCCACCGGCAGTTCCTTGCCGTCACGCGTGAGCAGAAGCGCGCCTGACTCCAGTCTCGCGACCGCGCGCTCGCGCAGCGCTTTGAGCGCCGGGTCGTCGACAGGCTTGCGCGTGACTTCGTCAACCACCCGGAAGACCTCCCAGATGGGGCGCCCGCGCGCTTCCGCCGCCGTCCACCCGGTCAACTCCTGAGCGATCTTGTTGAGCAGAAGCACGCTGCCGTTCGGATCGCAGGCGATGACGCCGTCGCCAATCGATCCGAGCGTCGTGGACAGCCATTCGCGTTGGCCGCGCAAATCCACCAGCGCCACTTGGCGATCGCCGTCGGCCCGCCGGACAGCTCCGATCGTGGCCCAGGCGAACAGAGCGAGCACAACGATGTTCGCCACCGCGAAGATGGTGAGCGTCGCCGCACTGTCGTAGAGCGACTGCACCTCGGCTTGGCGCGCGAACCAGCCAATGACCAACGGCACCACGAGAATGCCGGGCAAGAGGCGGCGCAGCATCTCGCCCGCAGGCGACGGCTCGATGATCGCGGAGGCAATGCCGTGCTCCGGCGAGGCGGCGATCAAACCGAAAGCGAGCAGCGCCGCGCTGATCGCGCCATAGGCCGACAGCCTCATGAACGGGAAGGAGTCGTCCTGCGGCATGACGCCATAGGCTTGGCCTGCGACCACGATGAGGACCTGCACCAGCATGGCCAGGGCGACGATCTGACTGAACAGAGACAGCGTCGGCCGGCGCTTGGCATAGAGGAGCCCAAGCCCGAAGAGGATCAGCGAGCCCGTGACGCCCGGCGCCGTGCGGGTCAATTGCTTTGGGGCGTCGCCGGGTGGCACAAGGGCTTCGTCTATCCCCAGCCGGTAGCCGATCAAGTCCTGGCTGAAGATGAGCAGGCCCATGAGGACGAGAAACAGGCCGATGAGACGGGCGACCGGCCGCAAGCGCCGAAGCGTGAGACACAACAGTCCGAGGGCAGCGACAATCACGCCGAGCGCGGCCGTGGGCGTCATCCCGACAAGGCTGGGCATGACATCGCTCGGGATGATCTCCAGCCACATGGCCAGGACCACCTCGCCGATGATGCACACGAGAAGCGCGGCAAGCCGCGCAACGTCCACCGATGCGTCGGCCGCGCGCGGAACCGGCAATGAAATATGACTCGATGCTGCCGTCACTCGCCTTCCTCGCCTGGCCTCCCAGCAACGCCCCCCGCAGGCAGCTTGGACGCTCCGAGGACAAAAGCCCCAAAAAAGATCGCGACGAGTCCGGTTCTCTCACCCTCTCGCGCGATGTTATAGCCTAGGCCCCAGACCCCCGATAGCCAATCGGCGACCGCCGCCAGGCACACGGGCTGCCAGGATACCAAGACTGCCAAAAAGGGAATTGCGACCATGCCTCTAGCTGACGGCCCCCAGTCCTCCGCCGCACCTCGTACAGAATCGGACGCTTTCGGCCCGATCAAGGTCCCGGGCGACCGCTATTGGGGCGCCCAGACCGAACGCTCGCGGCAAAACTTCAAGATCGGCGATGAGCACATGCCCGCCCCCCTGATCCGCGCCATGGCCCTGGTGAAAAAGGCGGCGGCACTGACCAATCTGGAGCTCGGGCGTCTCGACAAGACCCTGGCCGAGGCGATCGCCACGGCGGCAGACGAGATCGTGGACGGGAAGTTCGATGGCCATTTTCCTTTGGTGGTTTGGCAGACCGGGTCCGGCACCCAGACCAATATGAACCTGAACGAGGTGATCGCGAACCGCGCCAGCGAGATCTTGGGCGGAAAGATCGGCAGCAAGTCGCCGGTTCACCCCAACGATCACGTCAACCTTGGCCAGTCCTCGAACGATACATTTCCGACGGCAATGCACATCGCGGCGGCCGAGGAGATCGCTTACCGGCTCAATCCCGCGCTGTCCCGCCTCTTCCAGGCCCTGAAAGACAAGGCCGAGGCGTTCCAGGACGTGCTCAAGATTGGGCGCACCCATATGCAGGACGCGACCCCCTTGACCCTGGGGCAAGAATTCGGCGGCTATGCGGCGCAGGTTAGCAACGGCATCGAGCGGACGAAGATGACGCTGCCCGGGCTGTACGAACTCGCCCAGGGCGGCACCGCCGTGGGCACCGGGCTCAATTCACATCCGCGCTTTGCCGATCTCTTCGCGGCCAAGATCGCGGATCTGACGAAGCTCCCCTTCATCAGCGCGGAGAACAAATTCGAGGCGCTGGCCGGGCATGACGCCTTCGTCTTCGCCCATGGCGCGCTGGCCACGGTGGCGGCGTCGATGTTCAAGATCGCCAACGACATTCGCCTGCTCGGCTCCGGACCGCGCTCCGGCTTCGGCGAACTCTTGCTTCCGGAGAACGAGCCCGGCTCGTCGATCATGCCGGGCAAGGTGAACCCCACGCAGTGCGAGGCCGTGACCATGGTCTGCGCGCAAGTCATGGGCAACCAGACAACGGTCGGCTTTGCCGGAACCCAGGGGCATTTGGAACTCAACGTGTTCAAGCCGGTGCTGGCCTACGCGCTTCTCCAATCGATCCGGCTCTTGGGCGACGTGGCCGACAGCTTCACCAAAAACTGCGTTGCAGGGATCGAAGCCAATCGTGAGCGGATCAAGGAACACTTGGAACGCTCATTGATGCTGGTCACCGCGCTCGCCCCGCATATCGGCTACGACAAGGCGAGCGAGATCGCCAAGCAGGCGCATAAACGCGGCACAACGCTCCGCGAGGAAGCGGTGCGGCTCGGCCATGTGAGTGAGGAGGACTTCGACCGCCTGGTGAAGCCTCAGGAGATGGTCGCGCCCAAGGAGTGACGATCACGCCGTTGATGACAAAGGCCCGCAACAAGCGCTCGCTGACGATCGCCAGACACCGCACCAGCGTGTCCTTGGAGGAGCCGTTTTGGACCGCGCTCGCAGCGCTTGCCAAGCAACAGGGCAAATCAATCGCGGAGCTTGTCGGCGAAATCGACAAAGCGCGTAGCGGGACAAGCGAAGCGGAGAGCCTTTCCGCCGCGATCAGACTCTATGTCCTGGAACGCGCGCAGACGAAAGACGATGCGCTCTAGCGGCCACCGAAAATGGGGTAGTTCTTCTTCCAGGCGTCGGGCGCTTCCCTCTTGCGGCGGTAGCGCCGTCGCGCGGGCTCTGGCGCAGGCTCTTCGGCTGTCTCCCCTTCCACCGCGTCCACGCCCTCTGGACCTGCTTCGCCTGAGAGAACCTCCGCGATCGGATC
>DGOS01000029.1:9739-18554 GCA_002390155.1 Hyphomicrobiaceae bacterium UBA4460
CTTCGATGCGCGCGCGGGCGGCACGGTCCGCAGCAGCTTTTGCCTCCGCAGCGGCACGCTCTTTCGCTGACTTCTCCGCCGCAGCCTTTGCCGCGGCGGCGGCTTTGGCATCGGCGGCAGCTTGTGCCTCTGCCGCGGCCCGCTCCTTGGCGGCCTTCTCCGCCGCAGCTTTGGCTTTCCGTGTGGCTTCTGCTTCAGCTTTCGCCTTTGCCTGCGCGGCGGCCTTGGCTTCTGCAGCCGCTTTGGCTTCCGCTGCGGCTTTTGCCTCAGCGGCGGCGCGCTCCTTGGCCGCCTTCTCCGCCGCAACCTTCGCTTTTCGTGCAGCCTCTGCTTCAGCCTTTGCCTTTGCCTGTGCGGCGGCTTTGGCTTCCGCTGCGGCTTGTGCCTCGGCGGCGGCGCGCTCCTTGGCTGCCTTCTCTGCTGCCGCCTTCTCTGCGGCCAATTTGGCTTCTCGTGCGGCTTCGGCCTCGGCCCGTTCGCGCGCAGCCTGCTCTTCCGCGGCTTTTGCCTCGGCGGCAGCTTTCGCTTCGGCAGCAGCCTTTGCTTCGGCGGCGGCTTTGGCTTCTGCGGCAGCCCGTTCCCGGGCCGCCTGTTCCTCGGCCTCTTTCGCCTTTTGTGCAGCTTCGGCTTCGGCCTGTTCGCGCGCGGCGCGCTCCGCTGCGGCCTTTGCTTCGGCGGCGGCTTTGGCTTCGGCCGCGGCCTTTTCCGCCGCAGCGCGCTTCGCCTCGGCATCGGACGCAGACTGCCCCGTCACGTCCAGCGTCTCCAAGCGCTCGACATCCTCTTTCAGCCGCCGGATCGTCAGATAGCTCTCGATGGCCGCCGTATCGATCACAGGCGTGATGCTGTCCGTTTGATCGAGCGGACCGGCGAGCGCCATGGTCACCGGCGGCACATCCTTGTTGTCCGCGCCGGTCAGTTTCACTTTCCACTCACTGTCGAGATCGAGACTTGCAAGCTCCACATGAGCGGTGAGGCCGGTGTCAGCGCCCTTCCCTGCAAGCGTCGCAGGCACAAGGCGTAAGGTGCCGTTCTCCACCTCTAGCGCAATGTTCACAGGTGCGTACGCGTACGTTCCTTTTGGAAGCGTGTCGCGGATCTTCTTGGTGTCCGCGTCGATCTCGGCCTTGGTGGCTTTGATTTCGGTCTTCGCCGCTTTGGCTGCAATTTGGCGCAAGGGCCCCGACTCAAGCGCGAAGAGCTTGCCCGCTCCAAGGGACAGACTGCCGTCTCCGCTCAACCCGGCGACGATGCCGGGCGGGCTGAGGCCCTCCCCTTCGACGCCAAAGCCGAGATCGAACGGACCTTCGGCGAGTTTCTTGCCGGCAACGCCTTGCGACAGCTCTTCGAGGCTAGCGCCTTGCAGTTTGGCTTGCGCCGTGAGCGCCGCGCCGTTGCCGCGCGGCGACAACGTGCCGGAGGCGGCAAAGGCGCCATCGAATAGCTGGCCATCCAAGCCGGTGACGGCAATCCCATCGTCATCGACGCGCGCATTGAGCGTGGCGCCCTTGACCTCGAAGGGCGTGCCAAGCATGAGCGTCTTGGCGTTCAGCGTGACGTCGCCTTGCGCCTGGTCGATGATGTCGAGCGCGAACCCGCGCGCAGGCCAGACCTCCGCCGTGTCGGCGCTGATGGTGCCGAGCATCTCTTCGGTCTCCGACGAGCGCTCCCAGGCCACGAGGATCCCGAGCACCGCCGGAAGCGACACACGGTCTGCGTTCGCGGCAATTTTGAATGTCGTCTTGGCCCCGTCGCGCTCGAACCGCGCGTTGCCTTCAACGGCGTCTCCGCCGATTCTGGCCTTGACCTGCTCGAGCTCGATCTCGTCCCCGTCCTTGGCGATGTTGGCGCTCACGGTGAGCGGCACACCCGTCGCGCTGGGCGGTGCATCGAGACCAAAGAGCGGAATGGCCAGGCTCGCATCTTCCGTGGCAATCGAACCGAAGCCATTCAGCGTCACGCCATCGTCCGTCAGCGCGCCTTGGCCCTCGACGGCCAGTTGCATGGCGCGGGTTTCGAGCGACGCCTTGCCGGTGAGCTTACTGCTCGGCACGCCCGCCACTTCCACGGACAGCGTGCCTTCCGTGCCGGCCGCCGCCGAAAGCCTGTCTTGGGGCAATTGCGGAAACAACAGCGCAAGCAAGGCTTGCGGCCGGTCACCTGTGACACTGCCGGCGATATCGATCTCCGCGTCCGCGAGCTTCGCCGGGCTTCCCGTGGCGTGCGCGTTAAGACCGATGTCGGAGCCGCCGATCTTGCCGCTCAACTCCAGCGAAGCCTTGGTCGCCGTCTCGTTGCGCGCGGCCACGAGACCGGCTTGCACATCGAGCGGCACCAGCGCCGAGAGCTGCTTAGAGCCGCTGACATCCTCGGAGAATCCGAATAGCTCGGACAGGACGCGCACGCTTTCGGTTGTCTCAGCCTGCAACGTCACGTCCACGCGTCCTTGCGGGGCGTCTGCCACGTTTTCGATCCTGCCCTTGCCGTTGAGGGTGATGGCGCCGGGGGCCAGAAAATCCAAAGCCTCCACGTCCAGGGTCCCGCCAGCCAGGGTCAGCTTCGCGTCGAGCTTGCCGGGTGGAATATTCGGCAGAAGGAGTTCGCCGACCTGAAGCGTGGCGCGCACGTCATCGTCGCGCAGCTGCGTCAGAAGGTTACCGCCTCCGCTTTGCGGCGCGGCATCATTGCCGCCGTCCGGCGACAGCCAGGCGCTCCAAATTGGACCGTCGCCCAGCATCTCCCGCAGATCCATGCGATCGCTGTCGAGGTTCACTTCGATTAGGTTTTTGTCGCCCGCCTGGTAGTTAAGCCGGCCACGGAACTTCGTGCCGCTCACTTCGCCAAGCGCGTCGGCAAGCTTGAGCTCCCCATCGCCGACGGTGGCGACAGCCGAGAGCGAAAACTCTCCAATAGAGGTGCGCCCCGACACGGTGCGATCGCCGGCCGCCCACCGTGTCAGTGCGCGCAAGCCCGACCCGTCGACCTCGACCGGCCCTGAGAAGAGCGCACCAAAATCACCTTGGCTGAGCTTGCCGGAGACCGCGACGCGGTTGTCGCCGGGCAGGACCGCCTTCAGCGTCTCGATGGTGACGGCGCCATCGCGGCTCTGCAGCTTCATTTGAAGATCGCCAACGAGGTCGCCGCCAAGCCCGGCCTGCTCGATGTCGACGGTGAGCTTGCTTTCGCCGCTGCGCTGGGCTTCGTCCAAGAGCCACTCGGCAAACATGTACAGCACGGCAGCGGGCGATGGCCGCTTCTCGTCGGTCGGAGTGCCGAACAGAGTATCGAGATCGATCCAACGGGCGGCGAGTTGGCCTACCGTCTTGGACGGCTCACCGAACTCGACGGCGAGATTGCCCTTCAGGATCTGCGGGCGGCCATTGGCGTGAATGGTGAGATCGAACTCTGGCAACTCGGCCCTGTCCGGCGACGCTTTTAATGCGCCTTTCAGTTCGACGAAGGACGCCGTATCGCGCGGACCGCTTGGCGTGGGCGTCTCAGCCGGATCACCGGGTTGCGCCTCGGGCTTCTGCGCCGCGAAAACGGCCTGCGGGTCGGTCATCCGCATCAAAATGCTGCCGTCATAGGCCGGCTTGCCGCCAAGCCCCGTCACTTGGCCGTCGATCCGGTAGGTCGTCGAACGGTCGGGATCGCGCAAGGCCGCCTTGAGGCGGAACTGACCGGCGTCCATGACCCCCGTCGAAAACCGCAAACGCTGGCGGCGGTCGTCGAAGTCGTATTCGGCGGACACCTTGTACGGGCCCGACAAGGACGCGGCGCTGGCTTCGCCGTCGATATTGTCGAAGACGAATTTCTGAACGCCGTCCTTGAGAATCTCGACGGTGCCGCCGCTGACCTGCACGGAGTCGAGCAGCACATCCTTAGGCGCGAATGGCGCGGGCACGCCGGGCCTGCCGACATCGCCCCAATTGCCGGTTCCGTCCTCGTTGACCTCAAGCCGCAAGGTCGGATCGACAATGGTGAGTTGGTGCGCCTCGACGGCGCCCGTCAGGAGCGTACCGACATCGAGCTTCGCCTCCAGCGACTTGGCCTCCAGGAACGGGCGCTCCAAGCTGCCGTTCTGGTCCGCCACCTTGACGTCGTCGAATTTGAGCTCGGGCGCTGGAAGCAGGATGAGATGCACCTGGCCGTCGACCTTGACGTCACGGCCAAGCAGCTTGCCCGCCTGTTCTTCGAAGGCCGGCCGGTAGTCGTTCCAATCGATGAAGAGCGGCGCAGCGAAGAGCGCGCTCAGCACCAGAATGAACAACGCCGTGAGTGTGAGCAGAAGCGAGTTCACCGATGTCTCTGCCTAAGGCTCGGTAGCAGGCGCATGATCCCACGAAAAAACGACAAAGGTGTTAGCCGCGTCTGGCGCCCCCGAAGCACCCTTAACGCCTCTATCGTAACGCAAAAATCTTGCCAGGATTGAGGATATTCAACGGATCGAGCGCCTTTTTTATGGCAATCATCACGTCCACGCCAAGGCCGTGTTCCGCCGCCAAATAGCCGATCTTCCCTTGGCCGATCCCATGCTCGCCCGAGCAGGTGCCCTCGAATCGAAGCGCCCGCTCCACCAGGTGGTCGAGAAACTCCTGGACCCGGGCACGCTCACTCTCGTCGGCCGGATCGATCAAGGGCATTACATGGAAATTCCCGTCGCCCACATGGCCCACGATGGGGGCCAGCAGCCCCAGCCTCTCAATATCCTGCTTCGTTTCCGCAACACAGGCGGCGAGCGCGGAAATGGGCACGCAAACATCCGTGGCGATGAGATCGGTGCCCGGCTTCAGTCCTCGCGCCGCCCAGTACGCGTCATGGCGGGCTTGCCAAAGCGCGTTGCGGTCCTCCTGGCGCTCAGCCCAGTGGAGTTCACCGCCCCCTTCCCCTTTGGCGATGCCTGCAAACATCTCCACCTGCTCACGGGTGCCGGCCTCCGTGCCATGGAACTCCAGGAACAGCGTCGGGCTTTCAGGCAAAGTGAGATGCGAATAGGCGTTGCAGCCTCTGATCTGCACTTCGTCGAGGAGTTCGATCCGCGCGAGCGGCAGCCCCATCTGCAGCGCGGCGATGGTCGCATTGCACGCGCCCTCCAGCGATTGAAAGGTGCCCACGCCCGAAAGAATGGTTTCGGGGATGCCGAATAATTTCAGCGTCAGCTGGGTGATGACGCCGAGCGTGCCTTCCGATCCGATGAGCAGCCGCGTGAGGTCGTACCCGGCGGACGATTTTCGTGCCCGTCCCCCGGCCGTGACGATGCGGCCGTCGGCGAGAACCGCCGTCAGCCCGAGTACCAGGTCGCGCATCGTCCCGTAGCGCACCGCGTTGGTCCCGGACGCGCGGGTCGCCGCCATGCCGCCGAGGCTTGCGTCGGCGCCGGGGTCGACCGGGAAGAACAGGCCCGTATCGCGCAAATACGCGTTCAGCTGTTTCCGTGTGACGCCCGGCTGCACCACGCAGTCGAGATCGGCCTCGTGCACGGCGAGAATGCCGTTCATGCGGGACAGGTCGAGCGAGAGACCGCCGCGCGGCGCATTCAAGTGCCCTTCGAGCGAGGTGCCGGTGCCGAAAGGGATCACCGGCACGCGCGCGGCCGCACAGGCCTTGACCGCCTCGGCGACTTCCTCGGTCGTCTCGGCGAAGAGCACCGCGTCGGGGGCCTGCACCTTCAGCCAGGTCAGCGTGTTGGCATGTTGCTCGCGCAAGGCTTGGCTCCGCGAGAAGCGGTCGCCAAAACGCGCGGCAAGCTTTGCGAACAGCGCGTCCTTGTCTTCGTCTGCGGGATTTGTCTCTGCCGTGAGTGTCGTCATAGCGCCCAGTTTATAGGCAGTCGCGGCAGAAAATCAGGGGGCTTGTGAGCCTCACGCCCGCCCGCGCGCATCGTCCGTCAAGCCCGCCGGAGTCTGACGGTATGTATGATGCGAAGGCTAGTTGCCGCAGGCGACAGCGCCGGCGGTGCACACATAGGGCACGACCACGCCCTTCCAGCACTGGGCGTAGGTCTTCGACGTCACGACATCGGGCTTAAGCAGCATGTCCGGGGTGACCACCGGACGCACGGCCTTCCAGAACGGATCGGGTTTGACCTTCCTGGGCCTCAGCGTCACGTAGCTCCAGCCACGCCGGCGCTTGACCTGATTGGCCGTGTCGATCGCATTCTGATACGCAGCCCGCGCCGCCGAGGCCTTCGACTCGGCGCTGTTGGTCGCCTTGACCAACTCGCAGCCTGCCTCAGCCGGCTGAAGTCCCCCGAGCCACAAGATTGAAAAACCTAGCAACACGAAGCCTTTCTTCAATGCTCGAAGCATTTCGACCTCCAGAAATATAATTGATCCTCGGCAATGCCTCATTTGCCACTCTGTGCGGGGGCCCGCAAGTCTTCCGGAAAACAATTCCGTGAGTGTTGTAAATCCTCCCCACCCCCCTGCCTTCCGCCAGACGCACCGGTGCTATAATTCTGGTTCATGTCCAAGATTCGCGCATCCGCCGCCGAGGCGACCCCCCTCCCCGAGGACACCGAGGGCGAGAGCCAGGCGGACGAGCCTACAGCCTTGCCCCTGTCCCAGCGCGCCATGCGGCGGCGCCCCGCCGACTATCTGGAGGCGCTGAATCCGGAACAGCGCGACGCCGTCGAGAGCCTCGACGGCCCCCTCCTGGTGCTGGCCGGCGCGGGGACCGGCAAAACGCGCGTCCTGACGACGCGAATCGGCCACATCTTGAGCCAGGGCCGCGCCCGGCCCGGCCAGATCCTCGCGGTGACCTTCACCAACCGGGCGGCGCGCGAGATGAAGACACGGGTCGCCGAATTGATAGGCGGCGTGGTCGAAGGCATGCCGTGGCTGGGGACGTTCCACGCCATTGGGGTGAAGATTTTGCGTCGACACGCGGAGCTGGTCGATCTCAAGTCGTCCTTCACGGTGCTCGATACCGACGATCAAATCCGGCTGCTCAAGCAATTGCTCGCGGCGGAGAATATCGACGAGAAACGTTGGCCGGCGCGACTGCTCGCCGCCATGATCGACGGCTGGAAGAACCGCGGGCTCACACCTGCCCGCGTGCCGGACGGCGAAGCTTTCGGTTTCGCCAACGGTAAGGGGCGCGATCTCTACGCGCTCTATCAGCGCCGGCTCAAAGAGCTGAACGCCGCCGACTTTGGCGATCTCTTGCTGGAGAACTTGCGGCTGTTCCAGGAGCACCCGGACGTGCTTGAGAAATTCCAGAATCGCTTCACCTACATGCTGGTGGACGAGTATCAGGACTCCAACGTCGCGCAATATCTGTGGCTGCGCCTCCTGGCGCAGGGCACCAGTAATATTTGCTGCGTCGGTGACGACGACCAGTCCATCTATGGCTGGCGCGGCGCGGAGGTGGACAACATCCTGCGCTTCGAGACCGACTTCCCCGGCGCCAAGGTGATCCGGCTCGAACGCAATTACCGCTCGACGGGTCATATCCTCGCGGCTGCCTCCGGCCTCATCGCCCACAACCAAGGGCGGCTCGGCAAGACGCTGCACACCGAAGGCGACGAAGGCGAGAAGGTCGTGGTCGAGGGCTGCTGGGACGACGAGGAAGAGGCCCGCGTCATCGGCGAGGACATCGAGCAGCTGCAGCGCGACGGTCATGCGCTCAACGAGTTCGCCGTTCTCGTGCGCGCGTCCTTCCAGATGCGCGCCTTCGAGGACCGCTTTATCACGCTCGGCCTCGACTACCGCGTGATCGGCGGCCCGCGCTTCTACGAGCGCCAGGAAATCCGCGACGCGACGGCCTATTTTGAAGTGACGCTGAACCCGTCGAACGATCTGAAGTTCGAGCGCATCATCAATACGCCACGCCGGGGCTTGGGCGACGCCACGTTGAAGGCGCTGCACCAACTCGCCCGAGCAAACGGCGTTCCCCTGACGCAAGCAGCCAGGCTGATCGTCGAGACCGAGGAACTGAGGCCGAAGCCGCGCAAGGCGCTTGCCGATCTCCTTGCGTCCTTCGACCGCTGGCGCTCGCTCGTCGACACGATGCGCCACACGGAGCTCGCCGAGCTGATCCTCGATGAATCCGGCTACACCGCCATGTGGCAGGCGGACCGCTCCCAACAGGCGCAAGGGCGCTTGGAGAACCTGAAGGAGCTGATCCGCTTCATGGAGGAGTTCGACACGCTCGCGGGCTTCATGGAGCATGTCTCGCTCGTCATGGACGCGGCGACCGAAGAAGGCACCGACCGGGTCAACCTGATGACGCTTCATTCGGCCAAGGGGCTGGAATTCGACACCGTGTTCCTGCCCGGCTGGGACGAAGGGCTCCTGCCCCATCAGCGCAGCCTCGATGAGTCCGGACGGTCGGGCCTCGAAGAAGAGCGGCGGCTGGCCCATGTGGGGCTGACGCGCGCGCGCAAGCGCGCCAAGATCACCTTCGCGCAGAACCGGCGCAATCACGGCATGTGGCAAACGGCGGTGCCGTCGCGCTTCATTGATGAGTTGCCCGTCGACCATGTGGAGGTCGCCGAGGACAAGGGCCTGGGCGGTTACGGGCCGAGCCGGTTCGAAAACGCCGAGACCCTGTTCGCGAGCGGCGCCTACGAGACGCCGGGCTGGCAGCGCGCCCAACGCAATCGCCAAGGCGGGAGTTCGGGGCCCCGGCGCGAGCCGCTCACCATCGAAGGCTCACTGGTCGCCGCCAGTACGGCGGAAGGCTCAGGTGTCGATGTCGGCGAACGCATCTTCCACCAGAAGTTCGGCTATGGCCGCGTCGCCTCGATCGACGGCAACAAGCTCACCGTCGATTTCGAGAAGGCTGGACGCAAGAAGGTGGTCGACACCTTCGT
>DGOS01000029.1:18625-18910 GCA_002390155.1 Hyphomicrobiaceae bacterium UBA4460
GGGAGACAGCGTATACTTGCGCGCGGCGCATGCCCGCCGACCTCCCCGGGCACGCCCGCGTCTTCAATAAGAAGTCTCTGGAGCGTTGGGGAACACATGCGCGGCCAGGATTGACACTTAATCTGGCGCGGACCGGCGCCTGCCGGGGCATGGCCTTCGCCTTTGACGATGGCGCGCGCAGTGACATCGAGGCTTATCTCAACCATCGGGAGACCTGCGAGGCGACGGAAGTTGCCGTGAGGCTGCCGGACGGCACCGAGGTTGGGGCACTCACCTATATCTATG
>DGOS01000029.1:18929-34864 GCA_002390155.1 Hyphomicrobiaceae bacterium UBA4460
CGGCCCCCGGCTGATCGACGAGGATCTCTCATTGCACGCGCGCGCGTCGATGATCGTGGAGGCCTCAGGCATTGCCGGATCGAGCTACGCGTACATCAAGGGCGTGCGCGAACATCTCACCGAACTCGGCGTCACCGATGCGGCGGTGGATGAGCTGTGGCACGCCGTGGCCACATTAAAGGATGGAGCGCGAGACCGAGAATGACGAAAGCCTCCCTCACCTATCGCGCCACTGTGGAAGCGGCGCCACTGGCCGCAGTCCGGATCGCGGAAGTCCTCGATGAAGTCGACGATCCGTCCGCCCTCTCGGTCAGCTTCTTCGAACTCGGCACGGGCACTTACGAAGTCTCGGCGCTTTATGGGAACCGCCCGGACAAGACCGCGCTCGAGGCATTGATCGAGGCGGCCGCTGATAGCGAGCCCGTCATGCCGCTTCGCGTCGAAGAGCTTCCGCCGACGGACTGGGTGACACTCAGCCAAGGACAGCGCGGTCCGGTGCGCGCCGGGCGTTTTCTGGTCCATGGCAGCCATGATCGGGACGCGGTTGTACGCAACCTCTTCACGATCGAGATCGATGCCGACCAAGCCTTCGGCACGGCGCATCATGCNNTTGGCGATCGCCGCCGCACTCGCCTTCGACCGGCCCGTCGTGGCGACCGACAACGATCCCGTGGCCGTCAGGATCGCCAACGACAATGCGGAGAAGGCCGGGGTCGCGCAGCAGGTGCATGCGCTTCAGGCCGACGGCCTCGCCCACCCCAAGCTGCAGCGCCTCTCCCCGGACCTCATCATCGCCAATATCCTGGCCGGGCCGCTTTACGATTTGGCGCCGGGGCTGGCCCAGACCCTTCAGCCGGGCGGATTCATCATCCTGTCCGGGCTGACAGCAGAGCAGGCACCCGGCATCCAGGCACGCTATGGCGCCCATGGCTTCGTCCTGGAAAAGCGAATCATTCTCGATGGATGGGCGACCCTGCTGCTCGGGCGTCGGAGCGCAAGGATTTTGTCTGATTGATCGGGACCGACGCTTCGGCTTACAAATCCGGCCATGTATCAGAGTTTCGATGAGGCCAGCGCTCCGGCGGCAAGCAGCGACCGGGTCCAGGCATTGTTGCGAGAGCTGAAGTCCCGGCGACTGAAGGGCTTCCTCGTTCCCCATAGCGATCAGCACCAGAACGAATTTCTGCCTCCTGCCGACGAGCGCCTGGCTTGGCTGACCGGGTTCGCCGGGTCCGCCGGCATCGCCATTGTCACCGACAAGGGCTCGGCGCTGTTCGTGGACGGCCGCTACATTCTTCAAGCGCCGGAGCAGGTCGACACCAGCCTCTTCGAGGTGTTGCAGGTCCCGCAAGCCAAACCGTCGAGTTGGATCAAGGAGACGCTGGTGCGCGGCAACGCGGTGGGCTACGACCCGGCGCTGCACACGATCAAGGAGATCGACCGGCTTACCAAGACGCTTGGTGCCGCCGGCATCCGGCTCAACCCGGTCGCGGATAATCCGATCGACAAGCTTTGGGGCTCGGACCGGCCGAAACCGCCGAGCGCACCGATCTATCTTCAGCCGCTCGAATTCGCCGGCCGCAGTCCGGCCGAAAAGATTGCGCAAGTGCAGAAGACGCTCGCCGAAGACGAGCAGGACGCGGTGCTGCTGACGGCGCCAGACTCCATCTGCTGGCTGTTCAATTTCCGTGGCGGCGACATCAAACACACGCCCGTGGCGCTTACGTTCGCCATTGTGCCCGCGTCCGGCCGCCCCACCCTGTTCATCGATCCGGGCAAGGTCGGCGACAACGTCCATGGTGCGCTCTCGGGCTTCATCGACATTGCCGAGTCGGAGGCCCTGGAGGAAAAGTTGAAGGCGCTGGCCGAGGGAGGCGCGAAGATCCGGCTCGATCCGGATCAGGTGTCCATGCGTTTCGCCCGCATCCTGGAAGAGAACGGCACGAAGTTCGTTGCCGGCGACGATCCGTGCACGCTGCCAAAGGCCATCAAGACGAGGGCCGAGATCGAGGGTGCACGCGCGGCACATTTGCGCGACGGCGTGGCCATGGCGCGCTTTCTCGCTTGGCTCGACGAGGTGTCTGAGTCCGGGCGCGAGGACGAAGTCTCGGCGGCCATGAAGGTCGAGGACTTTCGCCGTCAATCAGGCCAGCTCAAGGACATCAGCTTCGACACCATCGCGGCCTCAGGGCCGCATGGCGCCTTGGTGCATTATCGCCCGTTGAACGCCACCAAGCGCGTGCTCGACAAGAACTCGCTGTTTTTGATCGACTCCGGCGGCCAGTATGTGGACGGCACCACGGACATCACGCGCACGGTCGCGGTGGGCAAACCCACGGCCGAGATGAAGCGCCACTACGGGCTGGTGCTGAAGGCATACATCGCCGTTGCGTCGGCGCGCTTCCCCAAGGGCACCCGCGGCCAGGATATCGATCCGTATGCGCGGCGCCCCTTATGGGAGGCCGGCCTCGACTTCGACCACGGCACGGGGCATGGCGTCGGCAGCTATCTGTCGGTGCATGAAGGCCCGCAGCGCCTGTCCCGGCTTGGCACCGAGGAGCTGAAGCCCGGCATGATCCTGTCCAACGAGCCCGGCTATTACCGAAAAGGCAAATACGGCATCCGGCTGGAGAACCTGATACTGGTCACGCCGCTGGAGAAGATCGAAGGCGGGGAGCGCGAAATGATGGGCTTCGAGACGCTGACCCTCGTGCCGTTCGACCGGCGACTCATCGACCCGAAACAGTTCGAGCCCTCGGAGCTCGCCTGGCTGAACGACTATCACGCTCGGGTGCGCCGAGAGATCGAGCCGCTGGTCCTCAGCGACGACCGACCCTGGCTGCGCCATGCCACGGCGAAGATCGGCTAGCTAGCCGATCAGCTTGAGCCATTCGTCTTCCGTCAGCACCGCGACGCCTAACGCTTTGGCATTTTTGAGCTTCGAGCCGGCGCCGGGGCCCGCCACCACATAGTCGGTCTTCTTGGAAACCGAGCCCGCCACCTTGGCGCCGAGACGTTCGGCACGGGCCTTGGCCTCGGCCCGCGTCATCTGCTCCAGCGTGCCGGTGAACACCACGGTCTTGCCCGAAACCGGCGAGGCGTGGTCGACCGCCTCTAGGGCTTCCGGGCTCACCTCTTTCAGCAAGGCCTCCACCACATCCACGTTGTGCGGCTCGCCGAAGAAGTCGGCGATGGCCGCGGCCACGGTCGGGCCGACGCCTTCGATGTTCTCAAGCTCGGCGAAGGCTTCACTGTCACGAGCCTTGGCGGCGGCGCGCATGGCCTTGAAGAAATCCTCCGCAGTGCCGTAGGTGCGCGCCAGAAGACGCCCGGTGATCTCGCCAACATGGCGAATGCCAAGCGCGTAGATGAAGCGATCGAGACGCACATCGCGCCGGGCCTCGATGGCGTCGAACAGTTTCTGTGCCGAAGTCTCACCCCAGCCCTCGCGCTCGCTGAGTTTCTCCTTCGCGTCCCTATCGCGTGCCTGAAGCGTGAAGATGTCCGGCGGCGATTGGATCAACCCTTCGTCGTAGAACGCCTCGATGTTCTTCTCGCCGAGCCCTTCGATGTCGAAGGCGTTGCGCGAGACGAAATGCTTCAGCCGCTCCACACGCTGGGCCGGACAAATGAGCCCGCCCGTGCAGCGGCGCACCACGTCCTGCTTGCCGGTGCGCTCGTCGACCTCGCGCACCGCATGACTGCCGCAGGCCGGGCACACATCGGGAAACTTGAATCGTTTCGCGCCCCTAGGGCGTTTTTCTCGCACAGGCCCAAGAATCTGCGGGATGACGTCGCCGGCGCGCTGCAACACCACCGTGTCGCCAATGCGCACGTCCTTGCGCTCGATCTCATCCTCGTTGTGGAGCGTCGCGTTCTGCACCACGACGCCCCCCACTGTGACCGGCTCCAGCTTGGCGACGGGGGTCAGCGAGCCGGTCCGCCCTACCTGGATCTCGATGTCGCGCAAGATCGTCGTCGCCTTCTCGGCCGGGAATTTGTGCGCGATGGCAAAGCGCGGCGAGCGGGAGACGAATCCGAGCCGCTCCTGAAGATCGAGCCGGTCGAGCTTGTAGACAATGCCGTCGATGTCATAGTCGAGCCCCGCCCTTCCCTCCTCGATCTCGCGATAGGTGTCCAGCATCTCGTCCACGGAGCTGGTGAGCTTCGCCAGCGGGTTCAGCGGAAAGCCCCAATCCGCCATGGCCTGATAGACGCCCCATTGGGTGTCCGCGGGGAGCGCGGCGACCTCCCCCCAGCTATAGGCGAAGAAGCGCAAGGGCCGCAAAGCCGTGACGGCGGGGTCGAGCTGTCGGAGCGAGCCTGCCGCCGCGTTGCGCGGATTGGCGAACGGCCGGTTGCCGGCCTTCTCTTGCGCGGCGTTGAGCGCCTGAAAGTCGCTATGGCTCATATAGATCTCGCCGCGCACCTCGAAGGGATCGGGAAACCCGCGTGCGTCCACCTCTTTCGGAATGTCCTCGATGGTGCGGACATTGGCGGTGACGTTCTCGCCCTCATAGCCGTCGCCGCGCGTCGCCCCTTGCACCAGGCGGCCGCCCTCGTAGCGGAGCGTGATGGAGAGACCGTCGATCTTCGGCTCGGTGGTGAAGGCAAGCTCCGCCTCCGCGTCCAGCCCAAGGAAGCGCCGCACGCGTTCGAGAAAATCGCGCACGCCGTCGTCGTCGAATACATTGCCGAGCGAGAGCATGGGCACACGATGGGTGACCTTGCCGAAGGCCTCGACCGGCGCGGCGCCAATCTTCAGTGATGGACTGTCATCACGGACAAGGTGCGGAAAGCGCGCCTCGATCGCCTCGTTGCGCTGGCGGAGCGCATCGTACGCGGCGTCGGAAACCTCCGGCGCGTCCTTGCGGTAATACAGCGCGTCGTGATGAGCAATTTCTTTGGCGAGCCGCGCCAGCTCCTGCGTGGCTTCGGCCTCGTCGAGCTTCGCCACGGGCTTTGTCTCTTTCTTGCTCATGCTTTCAGAGTCTTATGCCGACTTGCGCATAAGCCGGTCGGCGGCCGCGCGGGCTTCGTCGGTGATGGTTTGGCCGGCCAGCATACGGGCGATCTCCTCGCGGCGATGCTCGCCCTCAAGCACCGCGACCCGCGTGGCCATGGCCTCGCCCTTGGGCCCTGCGACCGTTTCCTTGGCAATCATCAAGTGCCCAGCCGCGAGCGCGGCGACTTGCGGGGCGTGGGTCACGGCCAGCACCTGGACACTGTCCGCAAGTCCCGACAGGCGTTCGCCGACAGCCGCGGCCGTAGCGCCGCCGACACCGGAATCCGCTTCGTCGAAAATGAGTGTCGGCGCCGACCCGCGCGCGGCGAGCACCACTTTTAGGGCCAGAATGAAACGCGCCAGCTCGCCGCCCGAAGCGACCTTCATCATCGGACCGGGATCGGTGCCTGGATTGGTGGCGACCCAGAAGGCGACGCGGTCGACGCCGCTGGGGCCGCCTTCGGCGAGGTCCACAGCATCAATGTGGGTGACGAAGCGCGCCTTCTCCAGTTTGAGTGGCGCAAGTTCCGCAGCGACCTCTTGGTCCAGCCGCTTGGCCGCCTTCGCGCGCGCCTTGCTTAAAGCGAGTGCCGCTTGTTCGTAGGCTTTCCGCGCTTGCGCGGCGGCTTCGGCAAGCTCAGTCGCGCGGCCCTCGCTGGTGTCCAAGGCTTCGAGTTCTGCTTGAAGGCGTTCGGTGAGCGCCGGCAGATCGTCCACCCGAACGCGATGCTTGCGGGCCACGGCGCGCAAGGCAAACAGCCGCTCCTCGGCGCGTTCCAGATCGGCCGGCTCGAAGGCCGTCAGCGCCAGCGCCTCTTCGATCTTGTCACGGGCGGCATTGGTCTCGTTCAGAACACGTTCGAGCGTCTCCGCCACGCCGGTCAGCACGGGACCGCCGGAGTCCGCCTGGCGCTCGAGCCGGCGCAACGCCGAGGCAAGGCGGGCACCCGCCGTCCCCTCCCCTTGGAGCGCGTCCATTGCCTCGTTCAAGTCGCCGGCGATCTTCTCAGCGTTCATCATGAGCTGACGCCGCGAGGCCAGCGCCTCTTCCTCGTCCGCCTCAGGCGCCAAGGTCTGCAGCTCCTCAAGCGCATGCGCCACGTATTCGGCATTGGCACGGGTGGCGGCGATCTCGCTTTCGTGGCGGGCGCGGGCGGCGTCCGCCTCGCCCCACGCCTCGTAGAGTTCGGCAAGCTTGGCGGCGTCCGCCCCCAGTCCCCCGAACGCATCGATGAGATCGCGATGCCCGCTCGGATCGATCAGCGCCCGCTCGTCATGTTGGCCGTGGATCTCGACCAGCGCGCGCCCCACTTGGCGCAAGAGCTGAACGCTGACGCCCGTGTCATTGATGAAGGCCCGGCTTCGGCCGTCATTGCCTTGCACGCGGCGCAGGATGAGCACGTCATCTTCGATTGCGATGCCGTTTTCGGCGAGCAGTGCCAGAACTGGATGGTCCGCCGCCAGTTCGAAGGTCGCCGTCACTTGGCCCTGCTCCACGCCACGGCGGACGAGCGAAGCATCGCCCCGCGCACCGATGGCCAGAGAGAACGCATCGAGCAGGATGGATTTGCCTGCGCCGGTCTCGCCGGTCAGCGCGCTGAGCCCTGCGCCAAACTCCAGGTCGAGCTTGTCGATCAGAACGATGTCGCGGATCGACAGGGCGGCTAGCATGACACGCCCGTTAGGCTTCGCCGCCGCCGTTCCAGACTCGGGTGATCCAGGAGCCTTCGTACTGTTGGGGTTCCAGTCCGCGCTTTCCTAGGAGACGGTAGGCGTGCTTGTACCACTTACTGTCCGGAAAGTTATGGCCGAGCACGGCGGCAGCCGTCTGGGCCTCGTTGACGATACCTAAGGCCATATAAGCCTCCGTCAAACGCATCAAGGCCTCTTCGACCTGTTCTGTGGTTTGATACGACGTCACCACGGTGCGGAAGCGGTTGATTGCCGCGAGAAAGTTGTTCCGGCGCAGGTAGTAACGGCCGACCGTCATCTCGTTGGCGGCCAGCAGATCGCGCAGGATTCGCGCCCGGTTGCTCGCCTCACCCGAATAGCGTGAGTTGGGGTAGCGCTGCAGCAGCTTGTCGTACGCCGCCAAACCCCGGCGCGCGAAGGTCTGATCCCGCTTCGGGTCCAGCACCCGGTCATAGTAGGACATGCCGATGATGTTCTGCGCCATGGCCGATTCTTGCGTGCCCGGATGGAGGGTCAGATAGCGGTCGGCCGCCCCGATGGCCTCATCATATTTGCCCGCTTTGTAATAGGCGTAGGCCGACATGACGATGGCCTGCCGCGCCTCCGGGGAATAGGGGTGATTGATATCGACCTGCTCGTATTTGCGCGCGGCCTCCTGGTAGTCGCCCTCGTTGATCAGGGTTTCCGCATCGCCGTAGATGGCGTTCGGCGGGCCGGCGCTCACTATTTCGGCGCTGTCATCTCCGCTGCCGAAAATCGAGCTACCGCAGCCGGCCAGAAGCCCGGCAGCCAAACAGGTGCCAAGCCCACACCAGCGCGCAACTCGCGGCGCGAACGCCCGACGCGGCTCTTCCGGACTGACCATGCTACCCCTCAAAACCGTCCCCCTCGCGCATCGGTCTTTGCGCGCAAAATCCGCCCACGGCAAGCGCTAACGCGGGCGAGCCCCACCAAATCCCCGGATTATGGTGTTTTTTTGCTCTGACCGGGCATCAGCCCGACGCACAGCAATAGTGTCGGCGGCGAACCGCCCCAAGGCCTGTCTTCTTCGAAAGTGGACGCTCCGCTAGCTGCGGTCGGCAGCGAAGTTCGCTACCGCCAGGCGGTGGCTGAGCTCGGCATGGCGCACTTCGCGGTAGCGCGGCGCCTCGACCATGGTCCAGGCATCGGCATCGGCGAACAGCGCCTTGAGGACCAGCGCATTCAAGCGGTGTCCCCCATGCCGGGAGCGATAGGCGCCGAGAATGGGAGCGCCAGCCAAGGCAAGATCGCCAACCGCATCGAGCGCCTTGTGGCGGACGCATTCGTCGGCGAAGCGGAGGCCTTCACGGTTGATAATCCGGTCATCGCCGATGGCCACGGTGTTCTCAAGGGAGGCACCCAAGGCCAGACCCGCCGCCCACAGCCGCTCGACATCCTTCATGAAACCGAAGGTCCGGGCGCGGGAAATCTCGCGGCGGAAGGAGCCGGGATTGACGTCCATCTCAAGCTTTTGCTTGCCGATCAGCTTCGTCTCGTAATCGATCTCGACGTCGAGATGGAAGCCGTTATGCGGGACCAGCTCGCCAACGGCGCCGCCGTCCTCCACGCAGATCGGCTTCAGAACCTTCAAGAAGCGGCGCGGCGCATCGAGCTCGGTCAGCCCAACCTCGTCGATCGCCTCAACGAAGGGGGCGGCGCTACCGTCCATGATCGGCACTTCGACGCTATCGATCTCAATCAGGGCATTGTCGACGCCCAGGCCCCGCAGGGCGGCCAGAACATGCTCGACGGTCGCAACGGACGCGCCGTTGCCATCGCCGAGCACGGTGCACAGGGTCACGCCTGTGACCCATTGCTGGTCAGCCGCAATCTCGATCCCGTCGGAATCACCGTTGGAAATCAGGAAGCGAAGGCCGGTATCGCCATCGGCCGGGCAAATTGAGATGGAAACTGGCGCTCCGCTGTGGACGCCTGTGCCTGTCAGTGAAATTTCGCAGGCCAGCGTCGTCTGGCGTGCCCCGATGAAACCCTTCATGGCCCCCAATGGCCCCCGCGCCGTCTATGGTCCCTACTTAGCTCGGAGAACCCGAGCCCCCATCGAGCAGCGCTTCCTGGCACTTATTTCGGACCCTCTATTGCGGGGTCAAGCGTGCCTTTTTAGCTCTGCCGATCAATCTATTAGGAACCATAACCTTCGGGGTTTGGGGCTACAAATCACGGTTTCTTACACTGTATTACGCTCTAAGACTCCGCTTAGGCGCTTGATTCAAAAGACCATTTCAGTCCCGACGAGGCATTGGCCAGGCACTTTGGTTAACGCCTGGCCTCACCTCAGTTCGCGCGCCTGCGCAAAAACGCTGGGATTTCCAAGTCGTCATCGTCAAACGATTCTGCCGTTGCGGCGGCGGCCACCGCAGCGCCACCCCGTGCGACCCTCGGCGGACGCATCACGTTCGCCGGCTTGGGCAAAGACGGCGCTGCCGCCTCTCGCGGGGCATCGATGCGCACGCCGCTGGGCGCGGGGCTCTCGTCCACCACAAGGGCTTCGTCGCTTACGCGCTGGCCAAATTCTGGTTCGAGCTTCGACGGCATCTCGGCATCCTCCTCTTTGCGATTTCGTCCAACGCTGGCCAAGCGCTCTAGGAAACCGACTTTGCGCTTTTGGGCCGTGATCCCATGGGCTTGAGCGTCTACTTCCTTCTGGGCCCTGATCGCCTTCTGGGCCACGACCGGAAGTTCCTCTACACTGGGCATGCGCCGGACCGGCCGCTTAATGGCGGCGGGCGGGGCCGGCTGGAAGTTCTTCTGGGGCTCGGGCGCGGGCTTGGCTTGCGCTTGCTTGAGCGGCAAGGCGATGCCCGTTGCCTGGGCCGGACGCTTCTCGATGGTCACATTGCCCGGCGCGCGCCAGACCTGAGGTTCCTCAGGCGTCTCGGCCGGAACCATGAGGCTTTCGTCGAGATCAACGGGCGGCTCGTCGGCGCCTGCGCTGGGCATCGTGGCGAGGCCCGCCAGGCGCTCAGCCAGACGGCCGTGATCGGGCTGCTCCCCTGCTGCGATTTCCGTGGCAGGCTCAATATTCGCCAGTGCAGAGCCAATGCCGGTTGCCACGACGGAGACGCGGATCATGCCGTCGAGCTCGTCGTCATAGGTCGCACCGACAATGATGTTGGCTTCTTCGTCCGCCTCGGTGCGGATGCGGCTTGCGGCCTCGTCGACCTCGTAGAGGGTGAGATCGCTACCGCCGGTGATGGAAACAAGCAGTCCGCTCGCACCCTTCATGCACACATCGTCAAGCAGCGGGTTGGAGATGGCCGCTTCGGCCGCATCGACCGCGCGGCGGTCGCCGTTGGCCTCGCCCGTACCCATCATCGCCTTGCCCATACCAGCCATGATGGTGCGGACATCGGCGAAGTCGAGGTTGATCAGGCCTTCCTTGACCATCAAGTCGGTGATGCAGCCCACGCCGGAGCGCAGGACATCGTCGGCCATGCCGAAGGCATCGGTGAAGGTCGTCTTCTCGTTGGCGATACGGAACAGGTTTTGGTTCGGGATGATCAGAAGCGTATCGACGTATTTCTCCAGTTCCTCGATACCGGCCTCGGCGGCGCGGAAACGCCGCGAGCCCTCGAACTGGAACGGCTTGGTCACAACACCGACGGTGAGGATGCCTTCCTCGCGGCTGGCCCGTGCGATCACAGGCGCCGCGCCCGTGCCGGTGCCACCGCCCATGCCGGCGGTGATGAATGTCATGTGGCACCCGACAAGATGCGCCTTGATGTCGGCCATGGCCTCCTCGGCCGCGGCGGCGCCAATCTCGGGCTTCGAGCCGGCACCGAGACCTTCGGTGACGTTGGCGCCCATCTGAATGCGGCGCTCGGCGGATGAGCTCATCAGAGCCTGAGCGTCGGTATTGGCGACGACGAACTCGACCCCATTCAGGCCGCGTTCGATCATGTTGTTGACGGCGTTGCCGCCAGCGCCACCCACACCAAACACGGTAATGCGCGGCTTGAGTTCAGTCAGATCTGGAACTCTAAGATTGATAGTCATGGCGGCTTCCAATCCTTGCGAATTGTCCCTTGCTATAGGCTCAAGCTGGCTTTTCCCGCTTCGAGCTCGTGTCCTTTAAAAGTTCTCCATGATCCACTCGCCAACTTTGGCGAAGTAGCCTGTCCCCGTACGCAAGAACCGTTGCTCGGTGCGGACACCGAGTCTTTCATCGCCGCGCGACCAATGCAGGAACAGACCGATCGCGGCGGAGAAATCCGGCGCAGCGGCTGCTGGCGGCAAACCTGTCATCGCCCTCGGGTGGCCAAGCCGCGCGGGGCGTCCAAACATGTTCGAGGCAAGCTCCGGTAGGCCGGTGAGCTGGCTGCCACCGCCGGTCAGCACCAGGTGCTGGGCGACGTCGGCGGCAAGTCCGCTCTCGGCGAGCCGGCGGCGCATCATGTCGAGGGTCTCCTCGACGCGCGGCCGGATGATGCAGGCGAGCTGTGCCTTGGTGATCTGGTTGAGGTTTCCTTGCGCCGTGCCGGTGACGCAAGGATAGGTGATGATCTCGCGCTCGTCGGAGAGCGTGGCGAAAGCGCTACCATGCAGCGTCTTCAGCCGTTCGGCATGCTCCATCGGCGCGCCCAGCGTGCGGGCGATATCCGTGGTGATGCCGTTGCCGCCAAGCGCGATGGCGTCGGCGTGAATGAAATGTCCGTCGGCGATGACCGACAACGTCGTCGTGCCCGCGCCGAAGTCGATGCAGGCCACACCAAGCTTGGCTTCGTCCGGGGTAACGACGGACAGCGCACTGGAGTAAGGCGCTGCGACGAGACCGGCGACGCCCAGATGACACCGCTCGACGCAGAGGATCAGGTTACGCATGGCCACGTCGTCTGCGGTCACGGTATGCAGGTCGACGGATAAGCGCTCGCCGCACATGCCGTGGGGCTCGCTGATGCCACCGTTCTCATCGAGACGATAGCCGGTCGGCAAGGCATGCAGGACGGTGCGCTTGTCGCGGGCGGCATATTGCCGGCCGCCGGCCAGAAGCCGATGCACGTCGTCCTCGCGCACGGCGCCGGACTGCAAGGCCACGCTGGCCGAGAAACTTTCGCTCTTCAGACGGCCGGCCGTCACAGAGACGTGGACGTCCTCGACAACCACACCGGCCATGCGCTCGGCGGCATCGACCGCGGCGCGAATGCACTGCTCCGCGCTATCGAGATGCGTCACCATGCCGGACTTCAGGCCTTCGGCGCGCGTATGATCGAAACCGAGAACCTCGAAATGCACGGCGTCACCGTCGCCTTCGAACCAGTCGGGCGCGGCCGAGGTCTTGCCGATCAGGCAGCAGACTTTGCTCGTGCCGATGTCGAGTACGGTCACGATGCGCTGTCGCTTGCTTCTGATCGTCGAGCTGTATGTCATCCCCCTGCCCTCAAGCCTCTTATGTTTTGCCTTTAGGCGTGGTGCCGGTTGCCGCGGTGGGCACATCACTCGGCGCAATGTCGTCGGGAGGCACGATGGCCGCTTCGCGCGTGCGCACGGTAATCCGGTCGAGCAGCCGCAAATCGATGACCGACCAATCTCTTTCGAGAACACCGTGCTCTTGCTGAAGTTCCGTGAGGGACTGAAGCGCGACCTCGATATTGTCGTCGGGCAGCATGATCTCCGTGCCCGTGCGCAATTTCAGCGTCCAACGGCGATCGCCGACCCGGAGGGCCGCGAGCATTTTCTGCTTCAGCTGGTCATAAGACTGGAGCGTGGCGTAGAGCGCGGCGGCATGTTCGCTGGCGCCTTCGCCCACGACGAGGGGTAAGTCCGGATAGGCCTGCGGCAAAGCGGGCGCGAGCACGACGCCCTGATCGTCGACCACAAAGGTCTTCCCCTTGTTCTGCCAGACCGCGTAGGGCTCGCGCTCCTCGATCATCACTTGCAGCGTGGAGGGCAGAAGGCGCATGACCCGCGCATGCCGGATCCACGGTACGGCCTCCAAACGCGCCTTGGCGGCGTCGGTGTCGAAGGCGAGCATTAGGGTCTGCGGACCGGCGCCAAGTGCGGCGGTAATGGCCGAGTCCGTGGCGTTTTGCTGACCTTCGACGCTGACGCGCTTGACGCCGAAGCCCACGGCCACCGCAACGTGTTCGACGCCGGCCACCGCATAGTTGAACAGCACGCCCGTCTGGCCGCCGATAATGGCGCCATAGACGACCGCACTGGCAAGAAATAGGGCACTCAGAAGCAGCCACTTCCCGCGGACGGGGTCGCGGCCGGTGCGGCCGAGGCGCAGGCTCCTGGGCTTCAGACCGATCAGGGCTCTCGTACCGCTCAGAGCCGGAAGGCGGCGTGAAGCGTCCCGCGGCGCGGCGATACCGCGCGCGAGCAGGGCCTCTTGCGACCGTCTTCCTCTGGCGTGACCCCTATCCGGGCCTAACGATTGCACGACGCGTCCTCCACGATCCAGCGCACCAACTCTCCAAAAGAGCGGCCGCCATAGGCCGCGAGCTCGGGCACCAGAGACGTGGAAGTCATGCCAGGTTGGGTGTTGATCTCTAGGCAGATCAGCTCCCCCGTGCCGGCCGGCCGGTCGTCGAATCGAAAGTCGGACCGGCTAACCCCACGACAGCCCAGTGCCCTATGAGCCGCTACCGACAGCTTCTGTACCAATTGGTAAACATTTGGTTTAAGCGGGGCCGGGAGCACATGAATTGAGCCTCCTGGGGCGTATTTCGACTCATAGTCGTAGAAGGCGAGCCCGTCCGCAGGGCGGATTTCGATGACGCCCAAGGCCTCCTCGCCCATCACGGCACAGGTGAGCTCGCGGCCGGGGATGAACCGCTCGACCATGAGTTCCTCGCCGAGGGCCCAATCGGCGGAATTGAGCTCTTGCGGGGGGTGCTCCTGGTCCTCGCGGACGATGTAGACGCCCACGGACGAGCCTTCGGCCGGGGGCTTGATCACGTAGGGCGGCGCAATGACGTGCCCTTTGGCGGCTTCGGCACGGGCAACCACGCGGCTTTCGGCCACCGGCACGCCGGCCTCGCGCAAGGCCGCCTTGGCGCGCTCCTTGTGCATGGCAAGTGCTGAGGCCAGCACGCCGGAATGCGTGTAGGGCAGCCCCAAATACTCCAGGACGCCCTGGATGCAGCCATCCTCGCCATAACGGCCATGGAGCGCGTTGAAGCAGACGTCAGGCGCGATCTCGGCAAGCCGCGCGGCCACGTCTTGGCCGACATCGACTTTGGTGACCTTGTAGCCCTCGCCCTCCAGGGCCTCGGCGCACGCTTCGCCAGAGCGTAAGGAGATCTCCCGTTCCGACGACAGCCCGCCCATGAGCACGGCGACGTGGGTTTGCCTCTTCGTCATGCCAAAGCCCCCATTGCTTAGTTGGCGTGCACAAACGCGCCCGACCCCGCGCCGGACGCGCAAATCACTTGGGACCAAATCACTTGAGACCCTGGTTACCTGTATTCGCGCCGAATGGCACGAGGGAGGCGGCAGAAAAACTGCGGCTTCAGGCGGGCTTGCCGAGGCGCTTGATTTCCCACTCAAGCTCGACGCCGCTCGTCTCCTTGACGCGCGCGCGCACCGTCTCGCCGAGCGTTTCGATGTCGGCGGCCGTGGCCTCTCCCTCGTTGATGAGGAAGTTGCAGTGCATCTCGGAGACCTTCGCGTCCCCTATTGTCAGCCCCCGGCAGCCGGCGGCATCGATGAGCTGCCACGACTTGTTGCCAGGCGGGTTCTTGAAGGTGGATCCGCCCGTGCGGCTCTTAATGGGCTGCACCTCTTCGCGGTAGGCGGCGATGTCGTCCATCTCCGCAAGAATCTTCTCAGGGTCGCCGGGCTCACCTTGGAACAGCGCCTCGGTGAAGATGTAGTCGTCGGGCACACCGCAATGGCGGTAGCTGTAGTGGAAGTCCTCGACCGGCAGCACATGGATGTTGCCATCGCGGTCCACGGCGCGTGCCTCGATGAGCACCTCGCAGGTCTCGCTCCCATGCGCCCCGCCATTCATGCGCAAGGCGCCGCCAACGCCGCCCGGAATGCCGCGATAGAACGACAGCCCGGCAATGCCCGCATCGGCGGCCGCGCGCGCCACCCTGACGTCGGGCACCGCCGTGCCGACGCGCAAGCGATGGCCATCCTCGACCTTGATCTCGCCGAAGCCGCGGCCAAGGCGCATGACCACGCCCTCGATCCCGCCGTCGCGTACCAGCAGGTTCGAGCCCAGCCCAATCATGGTGATGGGTGTGTCCGCAGGGAGTGTCTTCAAGAAATAGGCAAGGTCCGCTTCGTCGGCGGGCGAATAAAGCACTTCGGCCGGGCCGCCCACGCGGAACCAAGTGTAGTCCTTCAGCGGCGCATCGCCTCTGAGCCGTCCACGCAGGTCCGGCATGGACGCCGTCAGCGTCTCGACCAAGCTCACGCCTTACCCCCGTGCTGCTTCAGCTGGGCGGGAAGTGCGTTGATCCAATCGGTGATAGTGCCGGCGCCGAGCCCCACGACGAGGTCGCCGTCCTTAGCGACCGAGGCGACGGCGGCCGTCAGCGACTCTTCGTCGTCGACCATGAACACATTGGGGTGGCCGTGACGGCGGAGCCCCGCCGCCAGTTCGTCGCGGTCGATACCGGGGATCGGCGGCTCGCCCGCGGAGTAGACCGGCGTCAGGATCACGATGTCGGCGTCGTCGAGGCAGGCGGAGAACTCGTTGAACANNCGATGCGGCTGCATGACCGCGATGATGCGGCCATTGCCTGCCGCACTCGCCCCGCGCAGGACAGCGGCGATCTCCACCGGGTGATGGGCGTAGTCGTCATAGATGGCGATGCCTTGCCACGCGCCGACGCGGGTAAAGCGCCGCTTCACCCCGGAGAAGCCAGCAAGCGTCGTGCGGATCACCTCGTCGCTCACGCCCGCTTCCGTGGCCACCGCCAACGCGGCAATCGCATTGAGCGCGTTGTAGTGGCCCAGAGTCGGCAGCGTCAGATCGCTGAGTTCGCGGGCACCGCCTGCAACACCTGAGCCCAGGCGAACATCGAATGTCATGGTGGCNNTGGTCGGGGCGCACATTGAACAGCCGAATGTCGGCCGAGCGCGACACGCCATAGGTCAATGTGCGCCGCCCATTTTCTGCGCCGCCCAGAGTAGCCATAAGACCGCGTACGACGGGATGGTCGATGCATGCGACAACGACACCGTAAAAGGGGATCGCCTCGATGAACTGCTCGAAGGCCTCATAGAGCACCTCTTCGGACTCCCA
>DGOS01000029.1:34905-42168 GCA_002390155.1 Hyphomicrobiaceae bacterium UBA4460
GCCGTCGGACTCGTCGGCTTCGACCACCATCCATTCGCCTTGTCCGATGCGCGCGTTGGTGCCCCAGGCATTGATAATGCCGCCCGTGATGACGGTTGGATCGCAGCCGCCGCCCTGCAATAGGTCCGCGATGATGGATGTCGTCGTGGTCTTGCCGTGCGTGCCCGTCACCGCCACCGTCGTGCATGGGCGCATGAGCTCAGCGAGCATCTCCGCACGGCGAATGATCGGAATACCGCGCTCCTTGGCCGCTTCGAATTCCGGGTTCCCCGACTTCACGGCACTGGAGATCACCAGATACGAGGCGCCTTCAATATTGCCCGGATCATGACCGATGAGGCAGGCGATGCCGTGATCGCGCAAGCGCTGAAGGTTGGCGCCCTCTTTCAGGTCGCTGCCTTGTACGCGGTAGCCGCGCGTATGCATCACCTCGGCGATGGCGCTCATGCCGATACCGCCAATGCCCACGATGTGGAACAGGCCTGTCGTTTGTGGCGGGGGCAGATGCATCGATGCGCCTATTCTTCGGGCCCCGCCAGCTCCTCGACGAGGTTGGCGAGTTTCTTGACTGCATCGACATTGGCCATGGCCTTGGACCTCGCTGCCGTCTTGGCCAACATGTCCGGCGCGCCGAGAAGCCGGGCGAGTTCCTCCGACAGATTCTCCGGCGTGATGCCCGATTGGGGCATGCACCACCCGCCGCCGCTTTCCTCAAGACGCGTTGCGTTCTCCAACTGATCGTTGTCGAGGGCGTGGGGCAGCGGCACCAGCAGGGCCGGACGGCCAATGGCCATCAGCTCGGCCACGGTCGAGGCCCCGGCACGGGAGATCACCAGATGGGCGTTGGCGATGCGCTCGGGCAGATCGCGGAAGAACGGCGCCACGTGCGCGGCAATATTGGCTTCCTTGTAGGCGGCGCGGAGTTCGTTGAGGTCCTCCGGCCGGGCCTGCTGCACGACCGTCAGACGCCAGCGCGCTGCTGAGGGCATCATCTCCATCGCCGGCGGCAAGACCTCGGAAAAGAAGCGCGCGCCTTGGCTGCCGCCGAACACCAGGACCAGAAGCCGCCCTGCCGGTTCGGGCGGCGCGTAGGGAACGTCGCGATATGAGATCACCTCATCGCGCACCGGATTGCCTGAGACGATCGAGCGCTTCTGCGCGCTGCGGCGCAAATATTTTGTCGACGGGAACGACAGCGCGATGGCGTCGGCGAAGCGGGACAACATGCGGTTGGCGCGCCCCATGACGGCGTTCTGCTCGTGGATGACGGTGGGAATGGCCAGCGACCGCGCCGCCATGATGGGCGGGACCGTGGGATAGCCACCGAAGCCCACGACCACGTGCGGCTGCACCATTTCCAGGAGCCGCCGGGCGCGTAGGAAGCCTTTGCCCAAACGGCCGAGCGTCTTCGCGACGGCAAGCGGTGCGCGGCTCGTGAAGGTCGCCGATGGGACCCGGTAGATGGCGCGAGCTGGAAAATCCGTGCCGTACTGCTCGGCGCGCTCATCGGTCGCGAGCTCCACGGCAAAACCGCGGCGCGTCAGCTCCTGGGCCAAGGCCGTGGCGGGGAAGAGATGTCCTCCCGTGCCGCCAGCGGCAAGAAGAATGGTCTGAGTCAAGCCGTCTGCCCCCTCGCCCCTGCGGTCTGCGCCCCGTGCCGTTCGCGCGCCGAATGCTTCAGCCGTCCGGCCATGGGCCGTTTCCGGGTGAGCCCCAGCGCGAACCCCATGGTCAACGCCATGGCGAGGAGCGACGTACCGCCATAAGAGATGAACGGCAAGGTCATGCCCTTGGCCGGGAGAAGGCCGACATTCACGGCCATATTGATCAAGGTCTGCAAGCCAAACAACATCACGAGTCCCGCCACGGCGTGCCGGATGAACCCGTCAGGCTCTTGAGATGCCTTGGACAGACCACGCAGCACAATGAAGGCGAATAGAGTCAGCAAAATCAGGCAAGCAATCAAGCCATACTCTTCGGCGGCGACGGCAAAGATGAAGTCCGTATGGGAGTCCGGCAGGACGTCTTTTACGGTCCCCTCGCCGGGTCCCCGCCCCAGCCAGCCCCCGTGGAGGAAGGAATCCAGCGATCGGTCCGATTGGTAGGTGTCGCCGGAGGCCGGATCGATATGGCGGTCGATGCGCGAGGCCACATGCGGCAGGAGGAGATATGCCGCCACGACGCCCGCGGCGCCGAGCGCGATCAGGGCGGCAATCCAGAGCATATTGATGCCCGCCATATAGAGAAGCGCGCCCCACACCAGACTGACGAGGAGCGTCTGGCCAAAGTCCGGCTGGAGCATCAAGAGCACAGCGAAGACGGCGTAAAGCGCGATTGCAAACTCGAGACTGGGCACGTCCTTGCGCTTCTGGCTTTCGTTGAAGAGCCACGCGGTGAGCACGATGAAGGCCGGCTTCACGAACTCCGACGGCTGCAGCGAAAACGCGCCGACCTGGAGCCAGCGCTTGGCGCCCTTCACCTCGGGCCCGAAGAAGAGAATGCCGATCATCAGAGCGATGCCGATAAAGAAGATCACGAGACTGGTGCGCCTGATCTGCTTCGGCGTCAGCGTTGAGGCGGCAAACATGACGGCGACCGCGGGCAGGAGCATCATGGCGTGACGCCGCACGAAGTAGAACGACTCCAGGTCGAGCTTCTCGGCAATCGGCGGGCTGGCAGCCAAGGACAAGACAAGCCCGGCGCCCATGAGCAAGAGAAGGCCAAAGAACATCAGGCGGTCGACGGTGAACCACCAGTCGGAGAGGATGCTCTTATCGGCGCGCGTGATCCTCATGCCGCCTTCCCTCGCTGCGTCACGCTCGTCGCGCCGTCGAGTCCTAAGACAAGCTCACGGAATGCATCGCCCCGCTTGGCGAAGTTATCGAACTGATCGAAAGAGGCAGACGCGGGCGACAGCAGCACGACGGGCTCGGACGCGTCCGAGCCGCCCGCATCGCGCGCGGCGTCCGTCACGGCGCGGTCGAGGGTACCGCAGACGACATGAGGTACGGCATCGCCCAGCTGATGCGCGAAGTCCTCCGCCGCCTCGCCGATCAAATAGGCGCGCGTAATTTTGGGATAGAACGCTTCAAGCCCGGCAAGCCCGCCATCCTTGGCGCGGCCACCGACAATCCAATAGATGTCGTCGAAGCTGCCCAGCGCCTTGCCGGCGGCATCCGCGTTCGTTGCCTTTGAGTCATTGACGAACAGCACATTGCCCACGCGCGCCACCTGTTCCATGCGATGGGCAAGGCCGACGAAACTCTTCAAGCCTTGCTGAATGGCAGCGCCGTCCAGTCCCATGGCGCGAGCGAGCGCGTAGGCGGCGGCGGCGTTCTGCCAATTATGCGCGCCGCGCAAAGACCCGATGCCGGCGAGATCGGCGCGGCCGACCTCTTGCCCGCCTTCCATTTCGAGCAACACGCCGTCCTTCGCCCAAACGCCATCTTCGACGGCGTGTCCAACGGCAATGCGCTTCACGGCAAAGGACCCGCGCAAGTCGTCCGCGATAGCCCGGCAGGACTCGTCGTCGACGCCGATAACGGCGGTTCCGTCCGGCGGAACCTGCGCAAAGATGCGCGCCTTGACGGCGGCGTAGTTCTGAAGCGTGCCATGCCGGTCGAGATGATCCGGTGTGACGTTGAGAAGCGCCGCGGCGTCGGGCGCAAGCGAGGGCGTCAGGTCGATCTGGTACGAGGACAGCTCCAAGACATAGGTCATGTCGGGGGTGAAGGACTGAAGGTCCAGCACCGCCTTGCCGATATTACCGCCAAGGGCCACCTGCTTGCCGGCGGTATCCAACAGATGCGCGGCAAGCGCCGTGGTGGTGGATTTGCCGTTGGTGCCGGTGATGGCGATGACTTTGCTGCCGGCGCCGGATTTGGCGCGCTCGCGGAGGAACAGCTCCACATCGCCGATGACTTCGATCCCGGCGCCCTTTGCCTTCCTCACGCTCCAATGCGGCTCGGGATGGGTCAGAGGGATGCCCGGCGCAAGGACGAGGGCGTCGAACTTCGAAAAGTCGGCGGCCGGCAGGTCGCGCACGGCGAAACCTGCGGCTTCCGCCTCATCGCGCGCCTTCAGCTTGTCGTCCCAGACCACGACGTTGGCGCCGCCGACGTCCAGCGCGCGGGCGGTCGCAAGGCCGCTTAGCCCTGCTCCAACGACCGCAACCTCGCTGCCGGCGAAGATCGTTACGGGAATCATGATGGCCTGAACTTAGCGCAATTTCAGCGTCGCGAGACCGGCCAGAGCCAGCACCACAGAGATAATCCAGAAGCGGATAACGACCGTGGATTCGGGCCATCCCTTCTGTTCGAAATGGTGGTGCAGCGGCGCCATGCGGAACACGCGTTTGCCGAACATCTTGAAGGAGAAGACCTGCACGATCACCGAGGCGGCCTCTAGAACGAACAGACCGCCGACAATGGCCAGCACCAGCTCATGCTTGGTGGCGACGGCGATGGTGCCGAGCGCCCCGCCGAGCGCCAGCGAGCCGGTATCGCCCATGAAGATCAGCGCAGGTGGCGCGTTGAACCATAAGAATCCGAGTCCTGCGCCGACGAGCGCCCCGCAGACAATGGCAAGCTCACCCGTCCCGGCCACGAAGTGGATCTGAAGGTAGTCGGCGAAGAGCGCGTTGCCGACTACATAGGCAATGAAGCCGAACGTCGCTGCGGCGATCATCACCGGCACGATCGCGAGCCCGTCGAGACCATCGGTCAGGTTCACTGCGTTGCCCGCGCCGACGATGATGAACGTCCCGAAGATAATGAACAGCCATTTGCCCAGCGGGATCATGAAGTCCTTGAAGAACGGAATGGCGATCGAAGTGGAAAACGGTTCCTCGCCAAAAGACGCAATGACATAGGTGGCGACGAGCGCGGCGGCGGTTTCGATGACGATCTTGATCCGTCCGCGGAAGCCGTCCGCCGACTGCCTGGTGACTTTCAGGAAATCATCGAAGAGGCCGACGGCGCCGTAGACAAGCGTTAGCAGCAGCACGACCCACACATAAGGGTTGCCCAGATTGCCCCATAGCAGCACCGAGGCCGCGACGCCGGACAAGATCATCAACCCGCCCATGGTTGGCGTTCCCTGCTTCTGCAGGATGTGCCGCTCGGGTCCTTCTTTGCGGATCGGCTGGCCTTTGCCCTGACGGACACGCAAGGACCGGATTACCCGCGGCCCAAACAAGAAGACGAACAGAAGCGCGGTGAGGACCGCGCCTCCCGTCCGGAAGGTTATGTAGCGGAAGACATTAAAGACAGAGGAGTCCGGCGCCAGCTCGGCCAACCAATAGAGCATCGCCTTTCCCCCTTCTTCGGCGCCTTACGCCGAAACGCTTTCCGCCTCGAAATGGCGCGTCAACGCCTCGACGAGCGGGGCCATGCGGCTGCCTAAAGACCCCTTGACCATGATGACGTCCCCTGGCCCCACCGCTTCGAGCAATTTCGGAGAAAGCTCCTCCGAGGACTTAGCATAGCCGCCCTGGCGCCCCGCGGGGAGCGCCTGGAACAGTGAATCCATAAGCTCGCCGCAGGCAAAGACAACATCTACCCCCGCCTCGTCAACGGCTTCCGCGAGCCCGGCATGCAGCTTTGGTCCCTCCGCGCCCAGCTCCAGCATATCCCCCAGAACCGCGACCCGCCTCTTATAGGCATCGCGCGGCGCAAGTCCGAGCGTGGCCAGGGCCGCCCGCATGGAGGCCGGGTTGGCGTTATAGGACTCATCGACGATGGCCACCGGCCCCGATTTCGTCTGGATGACGCGGCGCTCCCCCCGGCCGGCTTGGGGCTGCATGACGCCAAACGCCTCGGCCGCCTTTGCAAGGTCGGCACCCGCCAGCTTTACCGCCGCGAGCACGGCAAGCGAGTTCTGGACGAGATGGCGTCCTGGCGCGCCGAGACGGTAGTCCACCATCTCGCCCATGATATCGGCGCGCACTTGCGAGCTTTCGGGGGTGAGATCCGCCGAGATCAACCTTGCGTTTGCGCCTTCGTCCTCGCCGAACGAAACAATCTCAGCCCCGTTCTTGCGCGCACGGGCCGCCAGCCGCTCATAATGCGAATTGTCACGATTGATGATCGCCGCGCCGCCCGGCTCGAGCCCGTGAAAGATCTCGGCCTTGGCATCGGCAATCTCTTCCACGGAGTCGAAGAAGCCCAAATGCACCGGCGCCACGGTGGTGACGATGGCGATGTGCGGCCGGACCAGCTTCGTCAGCGCGTCAATCTCGCCGGCGTGGTTCATACCGACCTCGAACACGCCATAAGCAATGTCTCTTCGCATGTTGGCGAGCGTGAGCGGCACGCCCCAGTGATTGTTGTAGGACTTGGAGGAGGCATGCACCGTGCCGCTGGGCTCAAGCGCGCGGCGCAAAGCCTCCTTGGTGCCCGTCTTGCCGACACTGCCGGTCACGGCAATCACGACGGCGGCTTCTGCCCGATCTCGGCCCGCGCGGCCGAGATCGTTGAGCGCGTCGAACGTGTCAGTCACCCGCACCAGGCGTTGTTCATCGCTCGGGTGATAGGTCTCTTCCACCACGGCGCAGGCAGCGCCTGCATCGAGCGCGGCCGGTATGAACTCATGACCATCCCGATTGAGACCGCGAATGGCGATGAACCCCTCACCCGACTTCAGGCTGCGGCTGTCGATGGAGAAACCGGAAACCCTGCTGGCGGGATTGCCTTCGCTGCGACCGCCGGTGGCAACCAAGATCTCTCCTAAGGTCCAGAGCGGATCAGCCAAGTTTCGCCTCATCGTTTAGCGCGGCGGACACCGCCTCGTGGTCGGAGAACGGAATGACCGTCGTGCCGACAGTTTGACCGGTCTCATGTCCCTTGCCGGCCACGAGCAGCACGTCGCCCTTCTCTAGCATGGCAACGGCTTCAACAATGGCCTCAGCGCGGTCGCCGATCTCGATGGCGCCGGGGGCCGCGGCAAGAATCTCGCGGCGGATATCGCCTGGGTCCTCGTTGCGCGGATTGTCGTCGGTGACGATGGCAATGTTGGCCTTGGCGACTGAGGCGGCACCCATCTCGGGACGCTTGCCTTTGTCGCGGTCGCCGCCGCAACCAAACACAACAAGGAGCCTGTTCCTGACATAGGGCCGCAACGCATCGAGCGCCTTGGCCAGTGCATCGGGCGTGTGAGCGTAATCTACGAAAATGGGCGCACCGGCCGGCGCGGTGCCGGCCAGATCGAGCCGGCCGCGCGCGCCTTGTAGGTTCTCAAGATGCGGCAGCACGTCGGCGGCGTTCG
>DGOS01000029.1:42184-49408 GCA_002390155.1 Hyphomicrobiaceae bacterium UBA4460
CCCGTGGCCATGACGAGACCCGCCGCGACAAGCGCGTTGGCCGCTTGGAAGCCGCCCACCAATGGCAGACGCACGTCATGACGCTTGCCGCCGTGTTCGATGCCGAGCACTTGAGCGAAGCCGTCAATGTCGTCGGAGACGAGACGCAAGGTCTCCCCGGCACGCCCGACAGTCATGACATCGAGCCCGTGCGCGTTCGCGACATCGGCCACACGCACACTTCCATCGCCATCCATGTCGATGACAGCGGCGGCGCCCGGCGCGAGCAGCGTCGTGAACAGGCGGAGCTTCTGCGTGAAGTAGTCTTCGAACGTCGCGTGATAATCTAGATGGTCGCGCGAAATGTTGGTGAAGGCGCCCGCCGCTAACGTCACGCCATCGATGCGCCGTTGCTGCAGACCATGGCTTGACGCTTCGAGAGCGAGATGTGTGACCCCGCCTTTAGCGAGCTCCGCAAGAAGCCCCTGAAGCTCGATGGGTTCGGGCGTCGTGTGGCGCAACACTTTCGTGCCGCGCGGTGTGACGACACCGATCGTGCCAAGGCTTGCCGCTTCGAAACCGCGCGCCGCCCAGAGCTGACGCACGAACGACGCAACGGATGTCTTGCCGTTGGTGCCAGTGACCGCCACGGCGGTCTCGGGCTGCGCTCCGAAAAAACGCGCGGCGATCAGCGCGAGCCGCCGGCGCGGATCGGCGTCCGCAATCACCGGCGCGCTCGTTTCCGGATGCACACCTTCGGGCACGAGAATAGCGGCCGCGCCGCGCGACACGGCGTCGGCGACAAACCGTGTCCCATCCGCATTCACACCGGGAAGCGCCGCGAAGAGATAGCCGGGCGCGACCTGCCGGCTGTCCGCGGCAAGCCCCTTGATCGGCGTTGCAGCCAGCGATGCCGGCAGCTTCGCCTCCGGTCCGATCAACTCACCCAAGGTCATGGTTCGATTGCCGGCAACCGGCTGTTATCTAAGAATAATTCCAAAGGCGCGCACGCCTCAGGACAAGGGGGAGTCTTCTAATAGGTGGCGGAAACCTTGGCGTCAAACCGGTCTTGACCGGCTTCGAGCTTAGGCGGCACCCCGAGGATGGGCGCGATGCGGGCCACGACCTTACCGACGGTCGGGGCCGCATTCACGCCGGCCGTATAGGCATTGTTCGTCGCGGCGACGCGCTGCGGTTCGTCCAGCGTGACGAGGACAACATATTGCGGATCGTCGGTCGGAAAGGTCGCCAGGAAACTGTTGAGCAACGCCGACCGTGCATAGCGGCCATTGACGACTTTTTCCGCCGTACCCGTCTTGCCGCCGACACGATAGCCTTCCGCGTCGGCGCGCTTGCCTGTGCCCTTGACCACGTTCATGCGCATCAGCTTGTTGATTGCTTCACTGGTGCCGGACTTCAGCACGCGCGTTGCGACCTGCATCGCCTCCTCGCGCGTGCGCGGCAGAAATGTCGGCGGTACGGAAAGACCGCCGTTGACGAGCGGCACTGTTGCCGTGGCCAGTTGAAGCGGCGTCACCGACAGCCCATGACCGAACGCGATGGTCATCGTGTTCAGCTTCTTCCAATGCTTCGGAACAATCGGCGCCGCGCTCGGCCCAAGTTCCGTGGTCACGGAGTTCAGGAGACCGAGCTTCTTCAGAAACGCCTTGTGACGGTTCACGCCCATATGCAGCGCCATCTTCGCCGTGGCGATGTTGGACGAGTAGATAAACGATTCCGTGACGCTGAGCGGGCGCTTCTTGCCGTGAAAGTCGCTGATCGAGAAGCGGCCGAACTTGATGGGACTGGTGGCATCATATGTCGTGTTCAGATTGGCGAGCCCCAGATCGAGCACGCCCGCCACGGTGAACACCTTGAACACGGAGCCCATCTCGTAGACGCCAAAGCCGATGCGATTGATCCTGTCCTTGTCGAGCGCCTGCTCGCGGTGATTGGGATCGAAATCGGGAAGTGAAGCCAGCCCCACCACCTCTCCGGTGTGCACGTCCATGACGATGCCGGAGGCCGCCTTGGCCTCGTAGGTGGCCATGGCGTTCTTCAGTTCCTCGCGCAGCACGTGCTGCACACCGACATCCAGCGACGTCGTGACGGTCTCATCGCCCGACTCTGTGCGGGGGCTCATCATGGTGAGCTGCGGATTGTTGTCGACGAACTTCTCGATGCCGGCCAGGCCGCGATTGTCGACGTCGACCAGTCCCACAACGTGATTGGCCGTGGCGCCGACGGGATAGACGCGCCGGTACTCCTCAATGAAACCGAGACCCGGCAGGCCAAGCTCGTGAACGTCGGACTGTTGCCTTGGGGTCAGCTCGCGCTTGATGCGAACGAAGCGACTACGGCCCGCTAGGCGCTTGCGCAGCTTCGGCTTGTTGACGTCCGGAAAGACGCTTGAAATCTTCTCGACGAGTTCGTCGCGATCGATAACGCGTCTCGGATCGGCATAAAGAGTCGCGCCACGAATGTCGGTCGCGAGCAATTGCCCGTTGCGGTCCAGAATGTCGGGACGGTGTACGGTGGTCGAGATGTCGAGAGCCCCGCCGCGGCCTTTCTCCGTTCCGGCAAAGCCGAGCGAGACCAGCCGTCCGCCGATCAGCACGAAAGCGACCGCGAAGCCAAGGCACGCCAGCCGGAAACGATACCGGCAGCGTGTGTGGTAGGCGCGCGCGGAGCGCGCTTCGGCGGGATCGGATTTGTCGGTCTCGCGCAAAGTTCTGCTGGTCCGTAAAGTTAGTTGACGGGTTGGGCCTTGAGCGCGGCGGCCTTGGTGGGTTCCGCCGGCGTACCGATACTCTGAAGATCGCGCTCGGTGACTTCGTCCATAACCACGAGTTGCCGCGGCTGGGTGGGTGCAAGCTCGAGATATTTCTTGGCGAGCCGTTCGATGCGCTCGGGCCTGTTGAGCAGGCTCCATTCGGCGCGTGCCACCGCGAGCGCGTCCCTCTCGTCCTCGATTTCCGTGTGCAGGGCGGCAATGCGCTCATCGAGCGCGCGGGCCTCGTACTTCACCTGATAGATTCCATAGGCCAGCGCGGCGAGGCCGAGGACGAGGCAGACATTCACCAAACGCAACATGGTACTCAAAACGCGTGAGGCTCACGCGCTCCCCCTAACTCGGCACTTGCGGCACCCCAATTTTCGCCAGATCCAACGGGTGGGCTGGCGCCGCCGTACGCTCCCCGGCTCTCAGCCGGGCCGAACGGGCCCGCGGATTCCCCTGAATCTCATCGTTACCGGGTTCTAAAGGACGACGGTTAAGAAGCTGGAAGCTTGGCGCAAATTCTTGCGTTTCGGCCTCGGGCAGGTGCCGGGAGCCCTTGGGGCCTGCGACGCTGCGGCTGGCGAAGAACCGCTTGGCGATGCGGTCTTCCAGCGAATGAAAGGTCACCACGACCAGCCGGCCACCTGTTTTCAGCAGGTTTTCGGCGGCGGACAGGCCCTTGGCCAGCTCATCCAGCTCGGCGTTGAGATAGAGCCGCAAAGCCTGAAACGTGCGCGTGGCGGGATGCTTGGGCTCGTCCCCCTTACGGCCCAGAACGCCCACGACGAGGTCCGCAAGCTCGCCTGTACGCGTGATCGGGGCCTCCGTGCGGGCCGCGACGATGGCCTTGGCGATGGCGCGCGAG
The DNA here is from genome assembly GCA_002390155.1 of Hyphomicrobiaceae bacterium UBA4460. The sequence continues at coordinate 45,808 of DGOS01000029.1, forward strand.
CGCCGCTCCTCGCCATAAATGTAAATGATATCAGAGAGTTCTCGTTCAGACAGGCTATTCACGAGATCCGCCGCCGTGGGGCCGTCGGGTCCCATGCGCATGTCGAGGGGGCCGTCCTTGGCAAAGGAAAAGCCGCGCTCGGCCTGATCGAGCTGCATCGAGGACACGCCGAGATCGAGGGCCACCCCGTCGACGCTCTCGAACCCCTCGCTGGCGGCAAGCGCTTCCATCTCAGCGTAGCGGCCCAGCATGGCGATGAGCCGGCCGGGATAGGCCTCGGCAAGCTGGCCGCCAAGGCGGAAGGCCTCCGCATCGCGATCTATGGCGATGACCTTGCAGTCGGCGGCGTCGAGAATGGCTTTTGTATAGCCTCCGGCGCCGAAGGTGCCGTCGACGACGATATCGCCGTCCTTAGGCTGAAGCGCGGCCAGAACCTCTTCGAGCATCACGGGAATGTGGCGGGCCGGTCCGCCAACGGCAGCCATATTGCTGCCGCGACCCGCCATCATTCCCGTTCTCCCTCTGGCTCGCCGCTTCCGCGGCGCCCCGCGCCGAGTAACCTGCGAAGGTCGCGTACCTTGTTGCGCGCCTCCGCGAGATGATTTTCGAAGCTCTTGGGCTCCCAGAGCTGAAACTTTTCTCCCAGCCCGACAAAAGTGACGTGGCTCGTAATCCCCGCGTGTTCGCGCAAGCGTTCCGGGAGAATCGTACGGCCGTCTTGATCGATGGAGAGCACTTCGCTGGTGCCGAAGAGCGCAGTCGCGAGCTGATCGCGCTCATCGGAGTAAGGCGCGAGATCTTCGACCAGATGATTGATTTTATCGACGAGGCGCTGCCCGCCGGCGTCGAGCGCGGGGGCGTCAAGAGACGGATAGCAGTAGATGCCGTCGAGCCCGTCCTTGGCGAGGACGTTTCGGAAGGACGCAGGGACCGAAACGCGGCCCTTGGTGTCGATCCTATTTGTGAATGTCGAGACAAACTGGTCCATCTCCCCCCTCTTGCGCTTCGAAGTCGACGGAACTGAACAAGGACAAACGGCACTTCGGCGCTTGGCACCCGGACTTTGAGAAAAATGGGGTGGAGGAAACGGCGCGAAATCCCCCCGTGGCCTCATGGGAAGCGCTGCCAGCTTCCCCCACCCCTACTCACCGAACGGGCATTAATGGGATAGCATGGGATAACATGGGCGTCAATGGAATCGACCGGGTTGCACCCTCAATTCTGTGGGAAAGCGCGTCTCGCTCGACGACCCAATGTCCGCAAGGCTCAATTGCCGCTTGAGCGCGAAGCACGTAGAAAGGCGCGGAACGTTAATGCGTCGGACCTCGTGATCCGGAACGCTAGAGACGGCCTTAGGATTTGCGCATTCGAGGCGTCTGCTGTGCCTGGGACAGGTGGCCAAGGGCCTTTTGCGGCGGGACTGGCGAAATATGGCAAACAGAAGTTTAAGACGCGCATTTGGCCCAGTCGCCATGCTGCTCGCTGTCCTCGTCGTTTGCCCCACGGCCCACGGCACGGAAGAAACGCCCGGGTTCGCGCGGCTCGGACCGCCCGACGCACCGGTGAAGCTGTTCGTTGAGGAAAAGGGCGAAGGCTCGCCCCTGCTCCTGATCCACGGCTTCGGCGCAAGCACGTTCACCTGGCGGGAGATCGCGCCCGCGCTCGCACGCCAGCACCGGGTGATCGCCGTCGACCTCAAGGGCTTCGGCCAGTCCGACAAGCCCTTCGACGAGCGCTATTCCGTCTTCGACCAGGCCGAGCTGCTCAAGCAACTCATCATCGACAAGGATCTGCGCGACCTCACGCTGATCGGTCACTCTTTCGGTGGAGGCGTGGCGCTCGTGCTCGCTCTCGACGAGGACCCGCAGCTCAAGGGCCGCATCAAGAAGCTCGTGCTGCTCGACACAATTGCCTATCCCCAGGACATTCCGGTGGCCTTCAAAATGCTCGACATGCCGGTCGTCTCCCATGTCGGGGTGCGCATGCTGCCCCCAGCCGTTCAGGCGCGCCTGGCGCTGCGCATCGCCTATCTGGACAACAGCAAGATCGACGACGACGAGGTCGAGATGTACGCCGCGCCGCTCAGGACCGCCGCCGGCAAGCACGCGATCATTCACAGCGCACGGCAGATCATGCCGGAAGACCTGGAAGAGATATCGAAGCGCTACGCGTCGATCGAACTGCCGACCCTCATCGCCTGGTGCGACTACGACCGCGTCGTCCCGTTGGACGTGGGGCTGAAGCTGCGGCGGACACTGCCGAACGCGACGCTCGAGATCATCGACAGCTGCGGGCACATGCCCCACGAAGAGCAGCCCGAAGCGACGCTTGAGCTGATCGAAGACTTTCTCGACGGCTGACGCCCGGCACCACTCTCTCCGACATCTGAGATAAGTTTTGCTTATCGCACCAATAGGGAAATACGATTTGCCCTTATGGTGAACCGCGCGCAATCTCCGCTCTGAGTACCAAGAGCCAAATCAAGGCCAATGATCGGAGATGAGACATGGATGCGAAAGTCGAGGGCGGCTGCCCCGTTAGCCACAACCGAGCCACCACCAACCGGGACTGGTGGCCCAACCAACTGAACCTCAAGATTCTGAGCCAGCACTCGTCCAAGGTCGATCCCATGGGCGAGGCCTTCGACTATGCCGAAGCGTTCAAGACGCTCGACCTCGATGCAGTGAAAGCAGACCTTGTCGCGCTAATGACGGATAGCCAAGACTGGTGGCCGGCCGATTACGGTCACTACGGNNTTCATCCGCATGGCCTGGCACAGCGCGGGCACCTACCGCACCGCTGACGGACGCGGCGGCGGCGGCACCGGCAACCAACGCTTCTCGCCGGTAAACAGCTGGCCGGACAATGCGAGCCTGGACAAGGCGCGCCGCCTGCTTTGGCCGATCAAACAGAAATACGGCAAGAAGCTCTCCTGGGCCGATCTGCTAATCCTGGCCGGCAACTGCGCGCTGGAGTCGATGGGTCTCAAGACGTTCGGCTTTGCGGGTGGCCGCGCGGATATCTGGGAGCCGGAAGAAGACATCTACTGGGGCTCGGAGGCCGAGTGGCTCGGCGACCGGCGCTATTCGGGCGACCGCGAGCTCGAACGGCCGCTCGCCGCCGTGCAAATGGGTCTCATCTATGTGAACCCGGAAGGGCCGGACGGCAATCCCGACCCGATCGCCTCGGGCCGCGACATCCGCGAGACCTTCGCCCGCATGGCGATGAACGACGAGGAAACCGTCGCGCTCACCGCTGGCGGGCACACATTCGGGAAGTGCCATGGCGCCGCGCCCGACTCTTATGTGGAGCGCGAACCGGAAGCGGCCGGCATCGAGATGCAAGGCCTCGGCTGGCACAGCACCTACAAGAGCGGCAAAGGTGTCGACGCCATCACCAGCGGCCTCGAAGGCGCCTGGACCCCGACGCCAACGCAGTGGGACATGAGCTATTTCGACATGCTGTTCGGTCACGAGTGGGAACTGGTGAAAGGCCCCGGCGGCGGACATCAATGGGCGCCGAAGAATGCGGCCGAGAAAGACCTCGCACCGCGCGCCGACGATCCGTCGAAGAAAGTGCCGACCATGATGACCACGGCCGA
>DGOS01000017.1 GCA_002390155.1 Hyphomicrobiaceae bacterium UBA4460
ATGCCGCCGCCGGCGCGGCCAATGCATACGCCTTCATAGGCCTGAATGCGCGAGCGCTCGCCTTCTACGACTTTCACGTTGACGCGGACGGTGTCGCCGGGTCCGAACTCCGGCACGGAGCGCTTATCAAGGCGCTCGGCGACCTGCTCTTTCTCGAGCTGGGCGATAATATCCATCTTTTATGCCTTTCACGGGCGCCTGCCGAGGCCTTTGGCCCCTCACGTACGCCATTCTTTTTGATTGATCGAAAGTACCGGGTGCGTGGCAAAATCCAGCAACCAGCGGGGCTTTCCTAGCCCAGCTTCTCGCCCTTGTCGATGGATTTTCCTAGCAGAATCGCTCCCCTCGCAAGGGGAGGCAGGCTGGACGCTCACCCGCCCTTGAGGCTGCGGATATAGGCGACCACGTTTCGCATGTCGTCCTGCTCCAAAATGATATTGGGCATGGTGGGGTGGGAGCTCTGCAGCCAGACGGTGAGCGCCAATTCGGTCATGCCCCTTGTGTTGGCGACCTCCTGGAAGGGCGTCGCTGCGAGAAGCGGCGAGACCTCCTCGTCCGGCAGAATTGCGTGGCAGGCGGCGCAGATCGTCTCGGCATAGGCCTTCCCGGCGGCGATATCGGCGTCCTGAGCCGCCGCGCCCTGGTGGAGCCCGGCCGCCATGGCGGCAGCGAGCAGCGTCATCGCTTTCATGCCCAACTCCTTCTTTTGCAACGAGCTTGGGCGTTGCAGGCGCCGCCGCCCTGACTTCGATCAAGATTGGGATTTGCCGCGCTTGGCCCAAAGATCCGGCCTTCGGGCCTTGGTCAGGGCTTCGGCCTGTTTTCGTCGCCATTCTGCGATTTTTTCGTGGTCGCCGGAGAGCAGCACCTCGGGGATGGCCCGGCCTTCCCACTCCCGGGGCTTGGTGTAGTGCGGGTACTCCAAAAGCCCTGCCGCGAAGCTCTCCTCGGTGAGCGAGCCTTCGTTGCCGGCGACGCCAGGCAGCAGCCGCACGACCGCGTCGATCAGGACTTGGGCCGCGAGCTCGCCACCGGAGAGCACATAGTCGCCGATGGAGATCTCCTCGATGTCGCGCGCCTCTAAGACGCGCTGATCGACGCCCTCGAAGCGGCCGCAGAGCAGCAGCACGCCAGGGCCCTGCGCGAGTTCGTGCGCGCGGGCTTGCGTGAGCGGCGCGCCGCGCGGCGACAGGTAGATCGCAGGCGTGCCGGGCGCGGCATCGGCCCGGCCCGCATCGATGGCGGCCGCAGCGATGTCGGCCCGCATCACCATGCCGGCCCCGCCGCCCGCCGGCGTGTCGTCCACGGAGCGGTGCTTGTCGGTGGCGAAGTCGCGAATATCGCTGGTCTGAAGCGCCCATTTCCCGTCGCCAAGTGCCTTGCCGGCGAGGCTCAAGCCCAGCGGCCCCGGAAACATTTCGGGGAAGAGCGTGAGGACCGTGGCGCGCCAGGTCATCGGATCATTCCTCGCCGCCGTTCTCCGGCTCATCCTCAAGGACCCTTGGCGGCACCAGCGTCAACCGCCCATTCTCAATGTCTACCTCCGGCACGGTCTCGTCGGTGAAAGCGACGAGGAGGTTTTCGCCTCCGCTTGCGGGCGCGACCTCGACGATGTCGCTCGCGCCGAAGTTATGCACCGCCACCACGCTGCCGAGCACCGTGCCGTCCTTGCCCACTGCTTCGAGGCCGATCAAGTCGGCGACGTACCATTCATCCGTCCCGTGCTCAGGCAACCGCGTACGTGGCACATAGAGCTTCGTACCGGTCAGCGCCTCGGCGGCCTCTCGCGTACTCACGCCTTTGATGCGGACGATGAGCGCTTTGGGCGTAACGCGGGCGCGCTCGATCTCGATCGACGTCGCACCCGACTCGTCCTGGAGCGGACCGTAGGCGGCGATGTCGGCCGGCGTTGCCGTATAGGAACGCAGGCGAACCTCGCCCTTCAGCCCTTGGGCCGCGCCGATTTCGCCAAGTAGCACCCGCTCCGAATTGTCGCCCAAGGTCGTGACCTCTTTTGAAGGCTACTCGGACTTCTCGGCCTCGTCCTCGGCAGGAGCGTCCTTCGCAGGCGCTTCAGCCTCGGCAGACTCTTCCGCGGCGGTCTTGTCTACGGCCTCGACCGAGGCTTCTTCCTCGGCAGCAGCGGCGTCATCTGCCGCGGTTTCGGCAGCAGCCTTCTCAGCCTCTGCAGCGGCGGCCTTCTCTTCTTCCTTCGCGGCCTTCGCAGCCTCAACTGCCTTGGCCTTTTCCTCCTCGCGATCGAGGCGCTTCTGGCCCGGCTTGGCCTTTTGCGGGTTGTTGCGCGGCTCACGCTTCATGATGCCTTCGGCGTCGAGGAAGCGGAGCACGCGGTCGGTCGGCAGCGCGCCGTGCGACAGCCAATGCTTCACGCGATCGGTGTCCAGGTTGACGCGCTCGTCGGAGTCCTTCGGCAGCAGCGGATTGAACGTGCCGATCCTCTCGATGTAGCGGCCATCGCGCGGGCTGCGCGAGTCGGCAATGACGATGCGGTAGAACGGGCGCTTCTTGGCGCCGGCCCGCGACAGTCTGATCTTCAGGGACATAGTTTCTTTCTCCTAGGTGATCTCAAACAAAAGGGTTCAACGTTTCTTTTTCTTCGGCAGGCCCGGAAGGCCGGGCGGCAAATTGCCCGGAAGGCCCGGTAGCCCTGGCGGCAGTCCGCCGGGCAGACCTCCAGATGGAAGGCCTGGAAAATTCGCCGGCAGCTCTCCGCCCTGGGGCATGTCGGCCGGCATCTCGGGTGCGCCACCACCGCCGAACAGTGCGGAAAGGGCGCCGCGCTTCTTGCCCATGGCCTTCATCATGTCGGCCATCTGGCGATGCATCTTCACCAGCTTGTTGATGTCCTGCACGCTCGTACCGGAGCCCGCGGCGATGCGTTTCTTGCGCGAGGCGTTCAGCAGTTTTGGCGTCTTGCGTTCGGCGCGCGTCATCGAGCTGATGATCGCCTGCTGGCGGTTGAATATACTTTCATCAAGGTTCGCGGCGTCGAGCTGCTTCTTAACTTTGCCGATGCCGGGCAGCATTGAGAGCACGCCGCCCATGCCGCCCATCTTCTGCATCTGCTTCAACTGCTCGGCGAGGTCTTCCAGGTCGAAGGCGCCCTTCTTGACCTTCTTGGCGATGGCCTCGGCCTTGTCGATCTCGACAGTCTCGATGGCCTTCTCGACAAGGCCGACCACGTCGCCCATGCCGAGAATGCGGCCCGCGATGCGGTCGGGATGAAACTCATCGAGCGCGTCGATCTTCTCGCCGATGCCAATCAGCTTGATGGGCTTGCCCGAGACCGCGCGCATGGACAGCGCAGCGCCGCCGCGCGCATCGCCGTCGACGCGGGTCAGCACGATGCCGGTGAGGTCCACGCGCTCGCCGAAGTTCTTGGCGAGGTTCGCCGCGTCCTGACCGGTCAGCGCATCGGCGACGAGCAGCGTCTCGTGCGGCTGCGCGATCTTTTCGATGGCGGCCGTCTCGGCCATCAGCTCTTCGTCGATATGCGTGCGGCCGGCCGTATCGAGCAGCAGCACGTCGAAGCCGCCGAGCTTTGCGGCTTTGATTGCGCGCGTCGCGATCTCCGTCGGGCTCTGGCCTTCGACGATGGGGAGCGTGGCGACATCGGCTTGTTCGCCAAGCACGCGAAGCTGCTCCTGCGCGGCCGGACGGCGCGTATCGAGCGAGGCCATCATGACCTTTTGCTTGTCTCGCGTGGTCAGCCGGTGTGCGAGTTTGGCGGTGGTGGTGGTCTTACCGGAGCCTTGCAGGCCGACCAGCATCATCGTGACGGGCGGCGTGGCGGCGAGGTCGATGCCTTGTGCGTCCGAGCCCAGCATGCGCACCAGCTCGTCATTGACGATCTTGATGACCATCTGGCCGGGCGTCACCGATTTAACGACATCCTGGCCGATGGCTTTCTGCTTCACCCGGTCGGTGAAGGAGCGCACCACGTCGAGGGCCACGTCCGCCTCGATCAGGGCGCGGCGCACCTCGCGCATGGCCTCCGAGACGTCATCCTCGCTCAGCGCGCCGCGGCGCGTGAGCTTGTCGAGAATGCCGGAGAGGCGGTCTGAAAGGGTCTCGAACATCAGCCGGCGAGGTCCGCGACGAATTTGCGATAGACCCAGCCGGACAGGCATGGACCGTTATAGGCGCCCGCACGCGGCCAAGGCGTGCCGACGGCGCAGTCCATGGTCTCGTGGGAATAGACGACGCCGAGCCAATTGCCGCCTTTGCCGCTCTGATCGCAGATGTTGAGGACGGTGCCGTTATTGAGCTTGTCCACCATGGCGTATTTGGAACTCGGCCCGGCGCGCACGGCGAGAAAGCCGTCGCCCTTCGGATCGAGCCCGCGCACTACGCCTTGGGAGCCACAGGCGTCGTAGTCCGGGCCGTCTTGCCCGGCGATGACGGGGATGTGCGATTGCTGGCCCACCGCAGCCAAAGGCAGGCAGAGACATGCCAGCGTGGCGAGGATGCCAGCGAGGCGCAATTTGCGTGTTCCATCCATGTCTTCGCCTCCCAAGAGGACGTGCAAAGCAATTCTGCGCTCAGGTAGGCCAGAGGCCGGTAGCGCAACGAAAACTGCGCTCAAGTAGGCCAAAGGCCGGTAGCGCAAAGCAAAAACGCACCCGTGGGCGCATCGCGCTGACGGGTGTTGACCCCCCTGCCTAGTCTTCTCGGTGCGCTACCGCGCTTCGCGCTACTTGAGCGCATTTGAGAGGACCCCGATCAGGGTGGCGGCTCGGTTAAGGAGCTGCCTGAATTTCGGCCGGACTGTCGTCCTTAGGCGCGCTTAAGTCAAGTGCGGGGAGAGCTTGGCGGCAAGGTCGAGCAGGGCCTCGTCGCCTCCTTGCCAGCCGATGAACGACAGTCCCACGGGGCAGCCCGAGGCCTCGCCCATGGGCACCGAGACCTGGGGCAGGCCGGCGTGGCCGGCCGAGCAGGTGCTTCGCAGGGTCACCGTGCGGAACTCGGCGAAGGAGGCGCCGTCGGGGATGTCCCTTTCGGGCGGAAGCGTTGGCGTTGTGGGCAGCACGATGGCCGTGCCGGGCGTCACGATGGAGCGTAAATGCTCGGCCACTTGGGTCCGAACGCCGCGCGCCGCCTCCGCCTCCTCGAAGGTGACGTTCGCGGCGATTTCGAAGCGCTCGTTAATGCCGGGCCCGAGCTCGACATTGTGCGACTGCACGAAGGGGAGCAGCGTCGACTGGATCTCGAAGCCTTGAATCGTGGCGAAGGCCTTGCGCCAGGCCTCGATGGTCTCGTCCGCAATGTCCGCGTGGACGGGTTTGGGGATCACGTCTCCAAGCTTATCGAGTGTCCGCCACAGGAGCTGGTCGGTGCTGGCCTCGGAGTAATCGACGATATCCCGGGCAAGGATCAGCCGCTCGATGGGTGCATCGACGCGGTCACCTTCCAGCAGGACGTGGCCGAGATTTCGAAACAGCTCCGCGTCACGGGCGAGAACGCCAACCGTGTCATAGCTCGGCGCCATGGGCGTCACACCTCCCATGGCGATGCGCCCATGTGTTGGACGCAAGCCAAACAAGCCGCTGAACGAGGCGGGCACGCGGATCGATCCGCCCGTGTCGGAGCCGAGCGCGAAGTCGCACATGGAGGCGGCGACAGCGGCCGCGGACCCGCAGGACGACCCGCCGGTCACATAGCGGCCCGCGCGCGCGTTCACCGGCTGGCCGTAATGGGCGTTGGTGCCGAGCACGCTGTAGAAGAACTCATCGCAAATGGTGATGCCCGTGCACGACGCGCCGGCCTGAAGCAGCCGCGTGATCGCCGGCGCCGTTTCGCTCGCCGGGCTGGCATGCTCGTAGAAGTCCGGGTTGCCGTTGGAAACCTTCCGTCCCTTGATGGCAAACAGGTCTTTCACCATGAAGGTGAGCCCTATGAGCGGGCCCTCGTTCGCGCCCATAAGCGGTTCTTCCAGCGTATGGGGGACGAGAGCGTGGACCGGGTCGTTGCCTGGAACGGAGACCATGGGCCTCTCCTTTTACGGAACTGTTCTAAGGGACAGAACGCCATATAAGTGAGCACTTCGCAACGCTTCGGAGCAGGCCCTTCATTGAGTGCCAAGGCCACATCGCGCAGGCGCTTGCCGGGAACGGTCTGGGCGCTCGGCTTCACCTCGCTGTTCATGGATATCTCCTCGGAGCTGATCCATGGACTGCTGCCGCTATTTCTGGTGGTGACCTTGGGCGCGAGCCCCATCGTGCTCGGCGTGGTGGAGGGCATTGCCGAGGCGACCGCCTATATCGCGCGGGTGTTCTCCGGCTGGCTGTCCGACACGCTGCAGCGGAGGAAGGCCCTCGCCGTCGCCGGCTACGGGCTCGCCGCCATCACCAAGCCGCTGTTCCCGATCGCCCATGCGGTCTGGCTCGTGGCGCTGGCGCGGTTCCTCGACCGCATCGGCAAAGGCATTCGCGGGGCGCCGCGCGATGCGCTGGTGGCCGACGTGACGGCGCCTGCGCAGCGCGGTGCGGCATTCGGCCTGCGCCAGTCGCTCGATACGGTGGGCGCAACCATCGGCCCGCTGCTCGCCATCGGACTGATGCTCCTCTTCAACGACGATATCCGCACGGTGCTGTGGTTCGCGGTGATCCCGGCTGCGCTCGCCGTCGCCATCCTGGTCTTCTTCGTCAGAGAGCCGGCGCCGGCCGAACGGAGCGCGCGCGTTCCCATCAGACGGGACGAGATCTGGAAGCTCGGCCGCTTCTATTGGTTCGTGGTGGCGGCGGGCGCGGTGTTCACCCTGGCGCGGTTCTCGGAAGCCTTTCTCATCATCCGCGCCCATGACGCCGGGCTGGCGCTGGCGCTGGCGCCTGCGGTCATTGCGGTGATGAGCCTCGTCTTTGCGGTGAGTGCCTATCCGGCGGGGCGTCTCCAGGACCAGTTCGGGGCAAAGCCTGTGCTGATCGCCGGCCTTGCCGCGCTGATCGCTGCGGACCTTGTGCTCGCCTTTGGGCAGGGACTGCCGGCGATCTTCCTTGGCATCGGCTTGTGGGGTCTCCATATGGGGCTCACGCAAGGCGTGCTCTCCGCCCTCGTCGCTGAAGCCGCCCCGGCGCGGCTACGCGGTACGGCGTTTGGAATTTTCGGCCTGATCACGGGGCTGGCCGCGCTGGTGGCCAGCATCGCCGCCGGAATCCTATGGGCAGTGGTATCGCCAACGGCGACGTTTCTGGTGGGCGCAGGATTTGCGGCCGCCGCGCTGATCGCCTTTGCAGTCCTTGGCGCGGGACGCAAGGCCGCCGCATGAGGCGTGGAGGCGCTCCCGCCGCGCCGGTGCTATAGAGGCGGCAGGAATTGGATTTGGTCATGGATACGAACACGCGCGGCTTTCGCAAGATGAACGGGCTCGGCAACGACTTCGTCGTGGTCGACGCGCGGTCAGGCGCGCTCGCGCTTTCGCCGGAGGCCGTCCAGGCCATTGCGGACCGCAAGGAGGGCATTGGCTGCGATCAGCTCATCGCGCTGGAGCCGTCCAGCCAAGCCGACGTGTTCATGCGGATCTGGAACGCCGATGGCGGCGAAGTGGCGGCCTGCGGGAACGCCGCGCGCTGCGTGGCGGCGGTGATCGCCGAGGAGCAGGGCAAGCCGCAGGTCACCATCGAGACGGAAGACCAGGTGCTCGGCGCTGCGGTCCCAGGCGACGGCCAGGTGACCATCGATATGGGGGCGCCACGTCTTCGCTGGGACGAGATCCCGCTCGCCGAGGAGTTCCACGACACACGCCGCATCGAGCTTCAGGCCGGGCCGATCGATGCGCCGGTGCTGCATTCTCCCGCCGTGGTCAATGTCGGCAATCCGCACGCCATCTTCTTCGTCGACGACGTTGAGGCCATCGATCTCGCCCGGGTCGGGCCGATGCTGGAGCATCACCCGCTATTCCCGGAGCGCGCGAACATCTCCGTGGCCCAGGTGCTGAGCCCGGGCCACGTGAAACTGCGAACCTGGGAACGGGGTGTGGGGCTCACGCGCGCCTGCGGCACGGCCGCCTGCGCCTCTGCGGTTGCGGCGGTCCGCCGCGAGCTGACGGACCGAAACGTCAAGGTCTCGCTCCCGGGCGGCGATCTCGTGATCGAATGGCGCGAGGCGGACGGCCATGTGTTGATGACCGGGCCCTACGCCCTCGACTTCGAGGGGACCCTGCCGGAGCGCTTGGTCGCGCCTGCCGGGGTCTGACGCATCTTGGATTTCGTGTTAGAAGCCGCTCATGTCTGATGTCGACATCATCACCTTCGGTTGCCGGCTGAACGCCTATGAGTCCGAAGTCATCCGCGAGCATGCGAACGCCGCAGGGGTCACCGACGCGGTGATCGTCAACACTTGCGCGGTGACGGGCGAGGCCGTGCGACAAGCGCGGCAAGCGATCCGAAAGGCGCGACGCACGCGTCCCGGCGCCAAGATTGTCGTTACGGGATGCGCGGCGCAGATCGATCCGGATCAGTTCGCGCAAATGGACGAGGTGGACCGCGTCGTCGGCAATCAGGAGAAGCTCGAGGCGGAGACGTTCCGCGGTCTCGGAACCGGCGACACCCAAAGGATCGCCGTCAACGACATAATGTCCGTGACGGAGACTGCCGGTCATCTCATCGAGGGCTTCGGCAATCGCGCGCGGGCCTATGTGCAGATTCAGAATGGCTGCGATCATCGCTGCACGTTTTGCATCATTCCCTTCGGGCGCGGACCCTCGCGCTCTGTGCCGGCGGGTGAAGTTGTCGCGCAAGTGCGGCGCCTCGTCGAAAACGGCTACGCGGAAATCGTGCTGACGGGCGTCGACATCACGGCCTATGGCGCGGACCTTCCCGGCGCCATGACGCTCGGCAAACTCACGCGCACGGTGTTGAAGCTTGTGCCGGAGCTGCCGCGCTTGCGCCTGTCGTCCATCGATTCCGTCGAGGCCGATCCCGATCTCATCAAGGCTATCGCCGAAGAAGAGCGGCTGATGCCGCATCTGCATTTGTCGCTGCAGGCAGGCGACGACCTCACCTTGAAGCGCATGAAGCGGCGTCACGCGCGCGCCGACTCCGTGTCGTTCTGCGAGGCCATGCGCCGTGTGCGGCCCGACATTGTGTTCGGTGCGGACATCATCGCCGGTTTTCCCACTGAGACGGACGAGATGTTCGCCAACTCGCTTCGCCTCGTGGACGATTGCGGACTGACCTTCCTCCACGTGTTTCCGTTCTCCGCGCGGGAGGGTACGCCCGCCGCGCGCATGCCGCAGGTGAACGGCACTGTCGTCGCCGAACGTGCCCGCGCACTTCGTCAAAAGGGCGTTGCGGCCCTGAAGTCGCATCTTGCAAGCGCCAAGGGCCGGCACATCCAGGTGCTTATGGAGACGGAGCAACAGGGGCGCTCGCCGGACTTCACGCCCGTGCGGCTCGATCCTTGTGCTGCAAGCGCCGGCGCGCTCGTCGATGCGGTCGTCTCGGGCGATGACGGCGGGGCGCTGCTTGCGGAGGCTGCCCAGTGAATGACACCCCGGCGCAGCCGGAGCCTAAAACGGGCTGGTTCACCCAGCTTAAGGCGGGGCTTTCGCGCACCTCGAACTCGCTGACCGAAAATCTCTCGAGTGTCGTCACCAAGCGTAAGCTGGACGACGAGACGCTGGATGAGCTCGAAGAGGTGCTCATCAAGGCCGACCTCGGCGTCGCCATGGCCGATCGGATTCGCGAGGCGCTGTCGCGCGGCCGCTACGACAAGGGGCTTACCGATAACGACGTGCACGCAGTGCTGGCGGACGAGGTAACGCGCGTGCTGGAGCCGGTCGCGGAACCTTTGAAGCTGGATGAGACCGCCAAGCCGCATGTGATCCTGGTGGTCGGCGTCAACGGCACCGGCAAGACCACGACAATCGGCAAGCTTGCGCATCTATTCGCGCGAGAGGGCAAGCGTGTGATGCTAGCCGCGGCGGATACATTTCGTGCGGCCGCCATCGATCAGCTGAAGATCTGGGGCGAGCGCGTCGGTGCCGAAGTGGTCGCGCAGGACGTCGGATCCGACCCGGCGGGCGTTGGCTACGAGGCCTTGGAGCTCGCGAAGACCGAAGGCGCAGACGTGCTGCTCATCGACACCGCCGGGCGCTTGCAGAACAAGGGCGACCTCATGGCGGAACTCGCCAAGATCGTGCGCGTCTTGAAGAAGCTCGACGAGAACGCACCGCACACGGTGATGCTCGTGCTCGACGCCACCACTGGCCAGAACGCGATCAGCCAGGTGCAGACATTTCAGGAGATCGCCGGCGTGACCAATCTTGTCGTCACCAAGCTCGACGGCAGCGCGCGTGGCGGCATCTTGGTGGCGATTGCCGAACGCTTCGGGCTGCCCATCAATGCCATTGGCGTAGGCGAGGGAATCGAGGACTTCGAGCCGTTCGACGCGCACGACTTCGCTCGTGCCATCGCCGGAGCAGGACGCGAGAATGACGCCGCGGCCTGAACAAAAAACACCTAAGAAGGACTCAGAGCAGTCCGTCGCTGCCAAGCTCCTCATCGAGATCGGGCCGCTGCTCGTCTTTTTCGGTGTGAACGCCGCCTATGGCATCTTCGCCGGCACCGGCGCCTTCATGGTGGCGACGGTGGTGTCTCTGAGTTTGGCGTGGTGGCTGTATCACAAGGTGCCGGTGATGCCGCTGGTCAGCGCCGTCATCGTCATGATCTTCGGCGGGCTCACCCTCTATTTGCAGGATGAGACCTTCATCAAGCTCAAGCCGACCATTGTCTACGGAATGTTCGCCGCGCTGCTGCTGGCCGGACTCGCGACCGGCAAGCATTTGCTGGCGTTCCTGTTCGGTCCGGTGCTCAATCTCACCGACGAGGGTTGGCGGAAGCTGACGGTGCGCTGGGCTGTGTTCTTCGTGCTGATGGCCGTGCTGAACGAATTCGTCTGGCGCAATTTCTCCACCGATATTTGGGTGAGCTTCAAGGCATTCGGCTTCCTGCCGATCACGCTGATCTTCGCCATGGCACAAGTCCCTCTGATGCAGCGCTACGGCGTGCCGGAGGAGAACGGCTCCGACTAGGAGCCGTGCTCGAAAACTTCATGCCTTTCTTGTTGCATCCGCCTTGTGAGCGCGGCGTCCGCCCCCGATATACCGGAGAGTGTGTCGGTGTTTGCTGTGAGTGATGGTGTTTTCATGACAGGAAACTCCTGCAACCATGCGTTTGCTGATACCGATTTGGAGTTGTAGAAAGGGGCCTCGCAGCGGCCGGAAACGGCGAAGCTGCCGAGAGATCGACATTTGATATGGGAAAAACTGGCAATACTCTGGACCGTTCAGCAACGCACTTGCTGCACCGGGCTGGTCAGCGCGCCGCGGATATCTTCGCAGCTGAGGCGCGTACCGGTCGCCTGACGCCGCGCCAATTTGCGGTTCTGACTGTGGTCGCACAGAACCAAGGCCTCACGCAGAGTGACTTGGTCGCGCGAACAGGAATTGATCGTTCGACATTGGCGGACATCGTGGCGCGCCTTCTTAGCCGCGGCATGATTCAGCGCCGCCGGGCCAAAGACGACGGCCGCGCCTATGCCATCAAGATCAGCGCGCAAGGCGACAAGGCACTGCGCGAGGCGCAGCCCGCCGCCGCTGCCGCGGACGTGCGGCTCCTTGGCAGTCTGCCGCCCGCCAAGCGGCAGGATTTTCTGGAATCTCTCAACAAGATTGTCGGCGACGGCGAGGAGTAATCACTCCGGCCGCGCGGACGGTTGCGTGTCCATGAGCGGCAGGATTTTTGCCGCGATGGCTTCCTCGGTGAGGGGCCCCACATGGCGGTGCGCGATCTTTCCGTCCGCCGAGATCACGAAGGTCTCCGGCACACCGTACACACCGAAGTCGATCGCCGTGCGTCCCGACGCATCGGCACCCACGCGCGAATAGGGATTTCCGTAGCGGCCCAGAAAGCGCCGGGCGGATGCCGGGGCGTCTTTGTAGTTGATGCCGTAGATGCGCAAATCTCCTCGCTTTGCGAGGGCCATCAACATCGGATGTTCCTCTAGGCACGGCACGCACCACGACGCGAACACGTTGACGATTGTGGGCTTGCCTGCTGCGAGGTCGGCCGCGTCGAAGCTCTTCATGGTGGACCCGTCAGTGGCTTTGAGGCCGTCGAGCGGCGGCAACGTAAAGTCCGGTACGGGCTTGCCGATGAGCGCGGACGGCAAGCGCGATGGATCGCCCGTTTGAAGTGCGTACCAAAAAAGTCCGGCGAGGCCGGCGAAGACGACGAACGGAAGAATCGTTCCCCAGCGGCGCCGTGCTGCGGCCGGCTTCGCGGGCGTCGTCACGACCGCGTCTTTCGGGTGCGCTTGCGCGCAGGCTTGCGCTTTGCAGGCGCAGACGACTTGCGCTTCGTGGTGCGCTTCTTAGCGGTCTTTGATGCGACCTTCTTCGATGTGACTTTCGGTGATGTCACTTTCGGTTTGGCGGGTTTTGCGGCTGAGCGGCGTCGGATGCCTTTGCGCTCCAGATCGGCGAGGTTACGCCGCTGTTCACGGTCGTCGGCGAACGTCGCCACTACCAGCGCGCCGAGCGCGAGTGCCGTGACGCCATAGGCGGCAATAATGAAGTTTGCGTGCGGCCCGAGATCGATCATGTCTTTAAGCCCCAGCCACGGCAGCGCGCGCAACTTGCGTTTGCTGTAGCGCGCGTACGCGACGGCGCAAGATCTCCGCGCGCATGGCGATGAGATGCAGCAGCACGAACAGCGCGAGGAATGCAGCGGCCATCACGAAGAGTGGCGTGAGCAGCGCGGGGTCAATTGTCGGCCCGTCGGCGCGGAACACGCTCGCCGGCTGATGCAACGTGTTCCACCAGTCCACCGAGAACTTGATGATGGGCAGGTTGATGGCTCCCACGAGTGCCAGTATGGCCGTGGCGCGCCCGGCGCGTCCCGGCTCCTCGATGGCCTGCCATAGGGCGATCAGTCCGAGGTAGAGGAGAAACAACACGAGTAGCGAGGTGAGCCGCGCATCCCACACCCAGTAGGTGCCCCACATCGGCTTGCCCCACAGCGACCCGGTAACGAGCACGATAAAGGTGAAGGTGGCGCCGATGGGTGCCGCGGCCTTGGCGGCAACGTCGGCCAGCGGGTGGCGCCAGATCAGCGTGCCGAGCGCCGCGATGGCGATCACTGCGTAGCAGCCCATGGCGACCCACGCGGCGGGCACGTGGATGAACATGATGCGCACCGTTTCGCCCTGCTGATAGTCGGGCGGCGCCGCGAAGAACGCGAGGTAGAGCCCAATTCCGAGAAGGCCGATGACAAGGGCCGAGAGCCAGGGCACGACCGCATCGACGAGTTGCAGAAAGCGCGTTGGGTTGGCGAGGCTGATCATGGGGCTCATCTAGAGGCTTTGGCTGCCATGCGCAAATGGGGCCTATCGAAGCGCGGTGCGTAACGCCGCCGCGGCCGCAAACGGTGCGAGCACGATGCTGGCAAGGCTCAGCGCGCAGAGCATGAGGAAGGGCGGCCAGGGGGAACCGGGCCCGACAACCGCCGCCGAGACGGTGGACACGCCGAAGATCAGGATCGGCACGTAAAGTGGTAACACCAGAAGCGCAAGAAGCAGGCCGCTGCGCCGTAAGCCGAGCGTTAGGCTGGCGCCGATGCCGGCAATGAAGCTGACGGCGGGGGTGCCTGCGAGCATCGCCAGCACCAGCAGCGGCATGGCGTCGAGCGGCAAGTTCAGAAGAAGCCCGAGCACGGGGGCGAGCAAAGCGAGCGGCACACCCGTCGTGATCCAATGTGCGAGGGCCTTGATGCCTGCGACAAGCGGCAATGGCAGGGGGCCGCTTGTGAGCACATCTAAGGTGCCGTCCTCATAGTCGTTGTGAAAGATGCGGTCGGCGGACAGCAGCGCGGCCAGGAGCAGCGCCACCCACAACATGCCGGGCGCGATGCGGGCCAGCAGATTGAGATCGGGGCCGAGCCCGAACGGGGTGATGGCGACGACCACGAGATAGAAGCCGAGCGCAACGCTGATTGCGCCGCCTTCGCGCCAGGCTAGCCGCACATCGCGGACGAGAAGGGCGAGGCTTGCGTTCACGCTGCCTCCTCGAGCCCGAGGGTGAGTTGGTGCGCGAATTTCGTTTTCAGCGGCACATGGGTGGAGACGACGGCGATGCCGCCCCCTTTGAGATGAGCGCGGATGGCGGCGTCGAGGTGCTTCACCGCGGCGGTGTCGAGCGAGACGGACGGCTCGTCGAGCAGCCAGATGGGGCGGGATGCGGCGAACAGCCGTGACAGGGCGAGCTTTCGTTTCTGCCCTGCCGAGAGCAGGCCGGCGGGGAGGTTGGCGAGGTCTTCAAGGCCGAATGAGCCAAGCGCGCCGTCGAGATCGACCGCACCGTCGCCCAAGAAGTCCACCCAGAAGGCGAGGTTCTCCTCAACCGTGAGGGCGCTCTTGGCCGCATTGAGGTGGCCCACATAGTGGCAAAGCTCGGAGAGGGGCGTGTCGTCATCCGCCCCGGGCGCCGAAAGTGTCCCCGCCGCTAGCGGCAGCAGGCCGGCCAACTGGCGCAAGAGGCTCGTTTTCCCGGCGCCGTTGGGGCCACGCACCAGCAGCGCCTCGCCGGGGGCAAGCGCGAAGCTCAACCCCTCGAACAGCATCCGCTGCCCGCGCTCGCAGGCGATGGCACTGGCTTCCAGGCTGACAGAGGAGGGCGATGGCATGGGATCTTTTCGCTTAAAGTAGAGGCGATTGGCCTCGTTCAGGGGTTCAGACGCGTCTCTTCGCGTCATTGTCTCGTTGCCGCAAGGGCTTTTATAGTGGGCCAAGAGCACGTAACCAAAAGGCCAGGACGCCCGGGCGCGGGAACAGGCAGCTTTTCGCGCAAGATCGGCTGCGTCTTTGCATAATAATTAGCTGGGACAAGCCCGCTTTTCGCGGGCTCTCGAAGGAGATTTCATTGACATCGGCGGTTTCGACCTCGCTTGACAGCTTTAAGTGCCGGCGCACGCTCAAAGTCGGCAAGCGCGAATACGACTATTTCGATTTGAAGAAGGCGGAGGCCGCCGGTCTCGACGGTATCGGCCGCCTGCCGTTCTCGCTCAAAGTGCTGCTGGAGAATCTCCTGCGGCACGAGGACGGGCGCAGCGTCACCGACGACGACATTCGGGCCGTGGCCGATTGGCTGAAGGACAAGCGAAGCGATCGCGAGATCGCCTTTCGGCCGGCACGCGTGCTGATGCAGGACTTCACGGGCGTGCCCGCCGTGGTCGACCTCGCCGCGATGCGCGACGCCGTCACCAAACTCGGCGGCGATCCGCACAAGATCAATCCGCTGGCGCCGGTCGATCTCGTTATCGACCACTCGGTGATGGTGGATGCGTTCGGCACGGGCGCGGCGTTCCAGTTCAACGTCGACAAGGAATATTTGCGCAATAGCGAGCGCTACGCGTTCTTGCGCTGGGGCGCGGGCGCCTTCGACAATTTCCGCGTGGTGCCGCCGGGCACGGGCATCTGCCACCAGGTCAATTTGGAGTACTTGGCGCAAACCGTGTGGACCAAGAAAGAGAACGGCACGAGGCTCGCCTTCCCGGACACGCTGGTCGGCACCGACAGCCACACCAC
>DGOS01000072.1:0-9795 GCA_002390155.1 Hyphomicrobiaceae bacterium UBA4460
CATCGCCATTCTCGGCATGGACGAACTGTCCGAAGACGACAAGCTTGCCGTGTCGCGCGCCCGTAAGATCGAGCGTTTCCTGTCTCAGCCCTTCCACGTGGCCGAGGTGTTCACCGGCTCGCCTGGCGTGCTGGTCGATCTGGCCGACACCATCAAGGGTTTCAAGGGTCTTTGCGACGGTGACTACGACCACCTTCCGGAAGCGGCGTTCTACATGGTCGGCACCATCGAAGAGGCCGTCGCCAAAGCAGAGCAGCTTGCTGCCGAGGCCGCTTAATGCCCGATGCGTTCACATTCGAGCTCGTGTCGCCGGAGAAGCTCTTGATCTCCGGCGAGGTGGAGCAGGTTCTGGTTCCGGGCGCCGAGGGCGACATGACCGTGCTCGCCAGACACGCGCCCGTGCTGACCACACTCCGGCCCGGCCTGCTCGATATCGGGCTTCCCGGCGGGAAGAGCCAGCGCTTCTTCATCCGTGGCGGCTTTGCCGAAGTGAACCCGGCGGGCCTGACGGTGCTCGCCGAGACGGCCGTCGACCTCGATGAGCTGAAGGCCGACGATCTGGCCCAAGCGATCAAGAATGCCGAGGAGGATGTGGCCGACTTGGAGAACGACGCCAAGGATCGGGCCCAGACCAAGCTGGAGCACCTTCGCCAAGTTCAGGCGACGCTGAACCTCTAGGCTGACGTTTCACCCCCTTATCAGCGGCGCGAATGCCGCGACCACCGACTCATAGACGTCGCGCTTGAATGGCACCACGAGCGCGGGCAGTTCCGCCATGGGCACCCAGCGCCAGGCGTCGAACTCTGCCTTGTGATCGGGGCGGGGCCGCAAGTCTATGTCACTCTCTTCGCCTTCGAAGCGCGCCGCGAACCACATCTGCTTCTGCCCCCGATAGCGCCCCTTCCATGCGACGCCGACCAGTTCAGGCGGCAGGTCGTAGAGCAGCCAGTCTTCGGTTTGCGCGATGAAAACAGCGCTGCGGACGCCGGTCTCTTCCCAAAGCTCGCGACGGGCCGCGTCCTCCGGCGCCTCACCATCGTCGACGCCGCCTTGGGGCATCTGCCACCACTGGCCCTCGCCTTCAGATGCACCTTTGCGTTCGGCGCGGCGGCCGACAAAGATCAGACCTTGTGCGTTCAAAAGCATGACGCCGACGCAAGGACGGTAAGGCAGCGTAGCCGGATCGGTCATGGTTGGAGATCTGCCTTGTTCAATTAGCCTTGCCGACTAGCCCTGCCGCCGGGAGCGCATGGCCGTGCTTACCGGCACGAGCACGAGACCCTTGCCTTCGAGCGATCCGGCCCACTTGGCGATCTGCTTCACGGCAGACGGTTCGGCCTTGGCAACGCCGATCGCGGCGCCTTGCGCCTTCGCCTCGGCTTCGAGCGCGGCGAGCGATTCCGCCATCTTGCCGGGCTCTAACTGAACATGAGCGGTCGAATAGTCGACCCCCAGGCTCGCAGCGGTCTCGCCGACGGCGGAGCCTTCGACGCTACCGTCGTCGAAATAGATCAGGCCGCGGCGTTTCATCTCTTTGAGCACCGGCCGGAGCGCAGCCTGCGTGGTCACGAACTTCGAGCCCATATGGTTGGTCACGCCGGCATAGCCTGTGTAGCGCGACATCAGCCATTGCAGCCGCTTGAGGTTTTCGTCTGTGGGGAGGGTGGTAAGCAGAGTGTGGGGGCCGGGATCGACGGCCGGGTAGTTGTTGGGTTCCAGGGGAAGCGCGAGGAGGACCTCGTGGCCATCTGCGCGGGCTTTGTCTACCCACTCCTGGACGCCGCGCCCGTAGGCGCCATAGGCGACGCTCACCGGCGGCGGCAGGCCCTTGATGATATCGGCGTCCGGCGCACCGGGAACAGCCAGGCCGCTGACCAGTACCGCCACCCGCGGCGGTCCGCCCGCGCCGCGACCGTAATGCGACGGCCGGGCGTAGACATCCGCAGGCCGCCGGCCGTCGGCCGCGACCCTTGGAAGCGGTCCGTAGTCCGACTCCTCGATCAACGCCGGGACCACGGCATCCAGTGCCGTACCGCCGGTCTGATCGATCCCAGCGGCGAGATTGGCTGTTGCGACGCTGGCCGCAGGCAGTGCGCCTTGCCGCTCAGGCGTCTCCAGCGCTCCGCTCGGACCTGGCGGCGGTGGTGGTGGTGGTGGCGGTGTCATGGTGGTGCCAGGACCAGGCGTGGTTGGCATCATCGTCGTGCCCTGGCCGGGTGGCGCGAGCATCGGCGCTGCCGGGCGCTGAGGTGCCGCCGGCGCGACGGCAAAGCCGGGCGGAAGATCGACACCGTCGGTCGTCACGGGAGCCGCAGCGCTCGGAACCGTCTCGATGTTCAGGACGGCGACGGGCTCGCCCTCATCGCCGCTGGGAAAAAAGATGAGAATGATGGCGCCCAGCACCAACGTCCAAAACACAATCCCCGAAGCAACGGCCAGGGCTTTCATCGTCTTCGTCCTCCCCCAATGCCCGGCCGTCTTATGGGGCTCACGCCTACGTTCCGGGGCAATTCGATCACCGAAAGACTAATTGGCTTCCGCTTTGGCTTCTGCCTTCTGCTTGGCCTCCGCCTTTTGCTTTTTGACTTCCGTGTCGACCGACTTGATGCCCCTCAAGATATCTAGGGCGTATTGTAGCTGCGTGTCCTTCTCCTTGTCCTCGGGCACGTATGACGAACTTCCGGACTGCTCCTCTTCCTTGTCTTCGCCGACCTCGCCCTTCAGGTGGCCACGCAGATTGGACTCACCGCGCGTACCTTGGACCTTTTCCTTCTTCTTGATGTCCTCGGGAAGCTCCTCTTCGACCACGATCTCCGGGTCGATACCCTTGGCCTGGATCGAACGGCCTGACGGCGTGTAGTAGCGAGCGGTGGTCAGCCGCAAGGCGCCGTTGGAGCCAAGCGGGATAATTGTCTGCACCGAGCCCTTACCGAACGAGCGCGTCCCGATGACGGTGGCGCGGTGATGGTCCTGCAGCGCGCCGGCGACGATCTCCGATGCGGACGCGGAGCCGCCATTGATCAACACGACGATCTTCTCACCGCCCGTGATATCGCCTTGCCGCGCGTTCGAGCGCTGCGTCTCTTCGAGATTGCGCCCACGCGTAAGCACGATGGCCCCTTGGTCGAGAAACGAATCCGAGACCGAGATAGCCTGGTCGAGCAAGCCGCCCGGATTGTTGCGCAGGTCGACAATGTAGCCCTTGAGCTTGGGACCGAGCTTCTTCTTCAGGTCCGCAACGGCCTTCTGCAAGTTCTCGGTGGTCTGCTCGTTGAAGGTGGTGAGCCGGACATAGCCCACATCGTCGCCCTCGACGTTGTACTTCACCGGGTTGATATGAATGATGTCGCGGACGACCTTCACCTCGAAGGGGTCCTCGACGCCCTTGCGAACGACCGTCAGCGTGATCGGCGAGTTGACCGGCCCGCGCATCTTCTCCACCGCCTGTTGCAGCGTCAGACCGTGGATCTGCTCCTTGTCGAGATGCGTAACGAGATCGCCGCTCAGCAAGCCGGCACGCGCAGCCGGCGTATCTTCGATCGGCGCCACGACCTTCACGACACCATTCTCCATTGTGACTTCGATCCCGAGCCCGCCGAACTCGCCGCGGGTCTGTACCTGCATGTCGCGGAAGTGCTTCGGATTGAGATAGGCGGAGTGCGGATCGAGCGCGGTCAGCATTCCGTTGATCGCAGACTCGATGAGCTTGGCGTCTTCAGGCGACTCGACATAATCGGCACGCACGCGCTCCAGCACCTCGCCGAAAAGGTCGAGCTGCTTATAGATCTCGGAGTTGGTGGCGGATGCCGCCTGGCTTCGGGCAAAGCTCACCATGGTCGACCCAGCGGCGAGCACAGCCAGCACCAGAAGCGCCAAAAGCGCGTATTCGGTTTTCCGCATCATCCTTGCACCTTCCCGGATTCCCCAGCCCACCATGGGCCGGGGTCTATTGGCCGACCGTCCTTCCTGAATTCGACATAGAGGACGGGGCGTGAACTAGTGTCGCCGCTGCTGCCTGGCTCCGCTGAATTGCCCATTATAGCGATGGGCTCGCCGGCTAGAACGAATTGGCCAAGGCTCACATCTATGCGGCTCATCCCCGCAAGCAAAATATGATAGCCCCCGCCCGCATTGATGATCAAGAGTTGGCCATAGGAGCGGAATGGCCCGGCATAGACCACCCAACCGTCCGAGGGCGCAATAATCCGCGCTTCCTTGCGGGTCTGGAGAGATAGGCCCTGGAGGGCCGCACCTGCGACATCCGGGTCGCCAAACTGATGCGTCTGGCGCCCCTTGGCGGGCAGCCTCAGCGTGCCTTTGGCCCGCTCGAACGGCATGGACGGCTTCAGCCGATCGGGACTGGCAAAGGCCACTTTTGTCGATTCGGGTTTGATCTCGATCACATTCTCATTCGCCGGAGTTGCCATGACTTCCTGCTGCAACCGCTCGCGCAAGGCCTTCTCAGCCGCGATCTCGGCGTCGTATTGCGCCACTTCGGCCTTGGCAATTCGAACGTCGAGATTTTCAATGAGCTCGTTCAGGGTCGTGACCTCGGTCGCCAGCTGCTCGGCGGACTGCTCCAGCCGGGTCAGCTCGATCTCGCCTTGCGCCTGCTTCGACTTCCTCTCCTCGAGCAACGCGTCGAGCCGCTTACGCTCAGCGGCGAGCCGGCCGGCCTCCCGCTTCTGCTCGTCGCGCTGCGTGCGGATGCCGTTCTCCAGCCTGACCAATCCCTCCAGTTCCTGGGAGAGATTGTCCGCCTGATATTTCAGCTCGGGGAACACCTCGGCGAGCAACATGGCGCCACGCACCACGGCCAGCGCATTGTCGCGGCGGGTGACGATGGCCGGCGGCGGCGTTCGCCCAATCCTTTGCATCGCGCTCAGCATCTTAACGATGGCGACCTTTCGTTCGTCGATTGAGGTCCGCATGACCGTGACCTGTTCGGTCAGCTCGGTCAGCTTGCCCTCGGTCTCGGACAGCTTCGCTTCGCTGGCCTGCACACGCGTACCGGCCTCGATCAGCGCACTATTGAGCCGCGCGCGTTCTTCTGCGAGGGCGGTGAGGTCCTTGGTGAGCCCCTTCGCCTTGACGCGGCTCGACTGCAGTTCCTGCTCGGTCTCGTCGAGACGCTTCTTCGCCTCGTCGCGCGAAAGATCTTCTTGCGCGAAAGAGGGCCACGGCAAGACGCAAAGCAGCCCGGCGAGGAGCAGGACGACCCGAGTTTTTTGTCTGGTGAAAGCCAATAGATCGGAATGCGCCATACGCCCTGGCCGTTCCGTCGATGGCACCGGAGGGAAGCGGCAGAATCAAGGCAAAACGCTTACGAATCCTTAACCTTAGGAGATCAACCGCGGTGGTAGGGGTGCCCGGCCAAAATCGTCATGGCCCGGTAGAGCTGCTCCGCCAGCACGATCCGGGCAAGCCCGTGCGGCAAGATCATCGGACCTAGGGAGAGGGAAAGTTCGGCCCCGTCCCGCACCGCCGCCCCCAAGCCGTCAGGGCCGCCGATGAGAAAGGCCGCACCTGAGGCCCCTCCGTCCCTGAGCCTGCCAAGCACCTGAGCGAAGTCCTCGCTCGACAGTGCCTTGCCGCCGGGATCCAGACAGATGCGCTTGGAGCCGTCCGGCACCTTGGCGAGCAGCGCCTTGGCTTCGGCGTCACGGCGCGCGTTCGCGCTCGCGGCTCTGGACTCCGCCAGTTCGATCGATGTGAGGGGTGACAAAGAGAGGCTCCGGCCCAGCGCCTCGGCGCGGCCGAGATAATGGGTGCTGAGCTCNNAGCTTTCCGACGGCGGCGATCAAGAGCCGCATGGCTCACCTCGCGAACATGCCGCCGCTGGCGGTCTTTCCTCAGACCACCATCCGCTCCATGGGCCGGTCAGCGGACCACATCTTTTCGAGATTGTAGAAATCTCGAACCTCGGGCCGGAAGAGATGGACGATGACATCGCCAGCATCGATCAGCACCCAGTCGCCTTGGGGCTGCCCTTCGACGCGGGCGCGGCCATAGCCTTCATCCTTCAGCTTTTTGATGAGGTGGTCGGCGAGAGCGCCGACATGCCGCTGCGAACGACCCGAGGCAATCACCATGTGATCGCCGATTGAGGTCTTTCCTTTCAGGTCGACCACGACAATGTCTTCGGCCTTCGAGCCGTCGAGCGTGTCGAGCACGACCTTGAGCAGTCTATCCGGATCGGCGCGGAATGACGCAAGTCCGGCTGGAGGCGTGCCATGCGTGGCACCCTCTCTAGGTGTGCGCATGTGTGCGTGGGTATCCTTCTACCATTGCTCCTGGAAGCGGCCTTGGCCGTGTCTCGCGCACAATGCTTGAGGAGCCCCTAGATTGCCGCTTCACCCCTAAAACATAGTATGCCGGGTTGGGGCCTTTCAATAGCTAGTATTGCCGGGGTTTTTCTTGCTCTTATCTAGCGATCTACCCTGATTCCAAGACATTTTCGCGAATGGCCGTCGACGAGAGGCCGGACAGTCTGTGGCTGAGGATTGTCCAGGCAGGCGGCTCGAGGAGCGCCAGGCCGCCTGCGTCGGTCTCGTCCACATAGTAGGGCGCAAAGCGCTGGGCCGCCTGGCTCGCTTTTGCCTTCAGCCGGTAGCCGGGGCGGTCCAGCACCGCGATCGGCAGCATCGAGAAGATTTCGGGCCAAGACTTCCAGCGATGGAAGTCCACCAGACTGTCCGCACCCATCAGCCACACGAAATAGACGTCGGAAAAGCGCCGCCGCAGGGCCTTGAGGAGGTCGATCGTGTAACCGCTGCCGGTGCAGCCGTCATAGCCGGTCACCACGATCCGCGGATGGTTCGCCACACGCGCCCCCGCCGCCACACGTGTCTTGAGATCCGGCAGTTTAGAGACGTTCTTCAGGGGATTTCCCGGCGTCACCAGCCACCACACTTGATCGAGCCCGAGGCGCTTCAACGCCGCGAGACTGATCTCCCGGTGCGCCTCATGTGCCGGATCGAATGAGCCGCCGAGGAGACCGATCCGCATGCCGGATGCGGCGGCGGGCGCCTTGAGATGCGCGAGGCCGCTCACGCTCAAGACCGCGTCTGGCCTTGTCCGCGCACCACATATTTGAACGTGGTGAGTTGCTCGACGCCAACCGGGCCACGCGCATGAAAGCGCCCCGTGGCGATGCCGATCTCCGCGCCCATGCCGAACTCGCCACCGTCGGCAAACTGGGTCGAGGCGTTATGCAGCACGATGGCGCTGTCGACGCGCGACAGAAACGTGCTTGCCGCGTCTTGGTCGTTCGTAACGATGGCATCGGTGTGATGCGACCCGTATTCGGCAATATGAGCGATGGCGTCGTCGAGGCTGTCGACGACTTTCACCGCGATGATCGGCGCCAGATACTCCGCACCCCAATCCTCGTCGGTGGCCGGCTTGACGCGGCTGTCCGTGCGCTGCGTGTCCGGATCGCCGCGCACTTCGCAGCCCGCTTCGATCAGCGCATCGACGATGGGCGTCAGATGCGTGGGAACCGCCGCATGCGAAACGAGTAGCGTCTCCGCCGCGCCACAAATGCCGGTACGCCGCATCTTCGCGTTGACGACAATCTCCTTCGCCATGTCGAGATCGGCGTTCTCGTCCACATAGACGTGACACACGCCTTCCAAATGCGCGAACACCGGTACGCGCGCTTCTTCTTGCACGCGCTCGACGAGACTCCTGCCGCCGCGCGGCACGATGACGTCAATGGCGCCGTCGAGACCGCCGAGCATAAAGCCAACCGCCGAGCGGTCGACGGACGGAACCATCTGGATTGATGCGGCCGGCAATCCGGACGCCGTGATCGCTTCGGTCAGCACATTGGCGATGACGAGCGAGGTCAGAAAACTGTCGGAGCCTGAGCGCAAAATCACTGCGTTGCCAGACTTCAAGCAAAGACCGGACGCATCGGCCGTCACATTGGGCCGGCTCTCGTAGATCATGCCAATGACGCCGAGCGGCACGCGCACGCGGGAAATCTCAAGCCCGTTGGGCCGCGTCCACGAGGCCATGGTAGCGCCTACCGGATCGGGCAGCGCGGCAACCTCGTGCAGGCCCTTGGCCATGGCCGCCACGCGCAAAGGGTCGAGCCGCAAGCGGTCGAGAAATGCAGAGTCGCGGCCCTTCTTCTCGGCGGCTTCCAGGTCCTGGTGGTTGGCGTCGATGATCTTCTCGGACTCCGCATCAAGACGCGCGGCCATGCGGCCGAGCGCCGCGTTCTTCGCGTCCGTCGAGGCGGCCGCAAGCTCGGTCGACGCCTCGCGCGCGAGCCGTCCCATATAGAGCATCATGGGCTCAATGCTGACAGTCGGGTCTTGGGCAGGCAGTGGCATGTCTTAAGAGCCTTTGCGCTTCAAGGTCATATCATCGCGATGGATCAGCTCAGGGCGGCCAAGGTAGCCGAGAATGTCCGCGATTTCACTGCTCTTGCGGCCGATAATGGCACTGGCGTCGTCAGCCCCGTAAGCCGTGAGGCCACGGCCGACCTCAGCGCCATCGCCGGTCCTGATGATCACGGCATCGCCGCGCTCGAACACGCCCTCCACCTGCGTGACGCCCGCGGGCAAGAGACTGTTTCCAGAGACCAAGGCCGCCGCGGCGCCTGCATCGACCACATAGGCGCCCCGCGGCTCAAGAGAGCCGCCGATCCAGCGCTTGCGCGCGGTAACGGGATCGGAATGCGCCAGGAACCAGGTGCAAACGCCAGTGGTGGCGAGCGTCTGGAGAGGCTTTATCACCTTGCCGCTGGCGATGACCATGTGCGTACCGGCTTGCACCGCGATCTTTGCCGCCTCGATCTTGGTGACCATGCCGCCGCGCGACAGTTCCGAACCGACGTCTCCGGCCATGGCCTCGATCTCAGCCGTGATATCAGGCACCTCGTCGAGACGCCGCGCGTTCTCGTCCATGCCGGGCGGCGCGGTATAGAACCCGTCCACGTCGGATAGAAGCACAAGGCAGTCCGCACTCATCATCGAGGCAATGCGCGCCGCCAGCCGGTCGTTGTCCCCGTAGCGGATTTCATTCGTCGCCACGGTGTCGTTCTCGTTTACGACCGGCACCGCGCCGAGCTTAAGCAGTGTCGACATGGTACTGCGCGCGTTGAGATAGCGGCGGCGCTCTTCGGTGTCGCCAAGCGTGACCAGAATCTGTGCGGCTACCATTCCCCGCGCGCGGAACCTGTCCTCAAACGCATGCGCTAACGAGATCTGCCCGACCGAAGCGGCCGCCTGACTATCGTCGAGCTTCAGCGCACCTTTCGGCAAACCCAGCGCATTGCGGCCCAGCGCAATGGCGCCGGAAGACACCACGATCACTTCTTTGCCTTCGGCACGCAGCGCCGCGATGTCGTCGGCAAAGGCGTCGAACCACTCGGTGCGGAGCTTGCCGGCGGCGCTGTCGACCAGAAGGGCAGAGCCGATCTTGACGACGATGCGCCGCGCCCCTGTCCATTCGGATCTCATGGCCGCCATCCTTGGCTCGTCTTGCGCGACAGGTCGGCCGTCTCGCGTTCCCGCATCGTCTCGACCTCGTGCGCAAGCGCATGCAGCACGTCCTGCACGCCTTCGCCCGTGACGGCGGAGACGAGAAGCGGCGTAACGCCCGCGGCTTTTTTCAACGCGCGCGATTTCTTCTTTAGTTCGTCGTCAGCCACGGCATCCACTTTCGACAAGGCCAACACTTCGGGCTTGACTTCGAGCCCCGCGCCATAGGCCTCGATCTCGCCGCGCACGACCTCATACGCCGCAACAGGGTCGTCGGCCGTCGCATCGACGAGATGCAGCA
>DGOS01000072.1:9913-12343 GCA_002390155.1 Hyphomicrobiaceae bacterium UBA4460
TCGGCAATCTTCGGCTTCGCGGCGCTGACCGCGGCAAGGAATGTCGACTTGCCCGCGTTCGGCAGACCAACGATGCCTGCATCGCCGATCAGCTTGAGCCGCAGCCAGATATACATCTCCTCGCCCGGCAGGCCTGGATTGGCCCGGCGCGGCGCCTGATTGGTGGACGTCTTGAAATGCGCGTTGCCGAAGCCGCCATTGCCGCCTGTCAGCAAGACAAGGCGCTGGCCAGGCTCAGTGAGATCAGCGATCAGCGTCTCGCCGTCCTCATCGAGAATTTGCGTCCCCGGCGGCAATTTCAGCACGATGTCCGCGCCCTTCGCCCCGGTGCGGTTCTGGCCCATGCCATTGCCGCCCTTCTTGGCTTTGAAGTGCTGCTGGTAGCGGAAGTCGAGCAGCGTGTTGAGATTGGCCACGCATTCCACGATCACGTCGCCGCCCTTGCCGCCGTCTCCGCCGTTGGGGCCGCCGTACTCGACAAACTTCTCCCGCCGGAAGCTCACGCACCCGTTGCCGCCATCGCCGGAGCGGACAAAGACCTTTGCGGAATCAAGAAACTGCATCAGAAGGGCTTAGCATTAGAGGTCTTACCGTTGCACTAGCCGTGGGCACTTATGGGGACCGGCCTTGAGCCTGCCGGCCTATGGCTGACGAAGGCTGGCTTGCGCATCGGCCCGGCTCAGCCGGTAGGTGGTGCAGTGGACGGTGTCGCCTCGTGCCGCGCAATCGCGCATTTCCTCGCCATCGGCCACGAAACCAAGCTTCTGCAGGACCCGCTCGGATCTCAGATTATCCGCGAGGTAGCCCGCTTTGAGATAGGCGAACCCATCGGCATCGAACGCGTGCGCGATAAGCGCCCGGGCTGCCTCCGTCGCATAGCCATGCCCCCAATAGGGCTTGCCGATCCAGTAGCCGAGCTCGGCGTGATCGGCACCGAAGGCCCGGTAGCCTGTGCAGCCGACGAGTGTGCCGTCGCGCTCGATCATGAACACCACGCCCTCTTCCCCGTTCAGCGCGCCGGCAAGCCACTCGGCCGCCATCTGCTCGCTATAGGGATGCGGAATGGTGCCCGTCATGCACGCAACGTCGTAGTCGCCCGCAAGCATGGCGATACGCGCCGCATCGGCGAGCGCCGGCGGCCGCAAGATGAGTCTTTGCGTTTTGATCTGCACGGGACAAAAGGCTATACGCGCCCAATGGCGCGCGGCAAACGGTTAGCACGAAGGGAAACGAGGGCTTTAAGACGCCTCGCTTGGCTTCACCGAGACGTAGACCCGGCCCTTCTGCTTGGTCGCGAATTCGACGACACCGTCCCTGAGCGCGAACAGGGTGTGGTCCTTGCCCATGCCGACATTGTCACCCTGGTGCCACTTGGTGCCACGCTGGCGGATGATGATGTTGCCGGCGATGACCTGCTGCCCACCCGACTTTTTGACGCCAAGGCGCCGTCCAGCTGAGTCGCGCCCGTTGCGCGAGGAGCCGCCTGCTTTTTTATGTGCCATGGTGGTGTTCCTTTAGCTCTTCTTCTTAGGCGCGGCCTTTTTGGCCGGGGCCTTTTTGGCGGCTGCCTTCTTGGCTGGCGCCTTGGTCGCGGCCTTCTTGGCCGGGGCCTTAGTCTCAGCCTTCTTGGCCGGAGCCGCCTTCTTCGCCGGAGCCTTGGCAGCGGGCTTCGCCTCTGCCTTCGGAGCCGGCTTGGTCTCGGCCTTCTTCGGGGCCGGCTTGGCGGCGGCCTTCGACGGCTTCTTGCCGTCGGTCAGAATCTCGGTGATGCGGAGCGCGGTCAGAGCCTGGCGGTGGCCCTTGGTCCGGCGGTAGCCTTGGCGCCGCTTCTTCTTGAAGACGATGATCTTGTCGTCGCGCTTCTGCTCCAGCACCTCGGCGGCCACGGATGCGCCGGAGATGGTCGGGCTGCCCGATTTGGGCGAACCGTCGCCGCCCAGCAGCAGAACCTCGCCCAGCTGGACGATATCGCCGGGCTGGCCGGCGATCTTCTCAATCTCGATAATGTCTTCCGGCGCCACGCGATATTGCTTGCCGCCCGTGCGAATGACCGCGAACATCTTTTCCAATCCGTCTCTTGGGGCTTGATCTGCCAGCACAATTTCGTGGGGCCGGCACGCCTCTAAAGGAGCGATAAGCGGCGCAATATAGAGGCGAAAGCCCATAAGTCAATTGCCGGACCCCCTCAAAAAAGCCCGGCGGACGCGGCATTTCGGCGTCTTGCCCGGCTTGCGGCGGGCCTCCCGGCAAGCTACATGACCCACCTCGGAGAGGTGCCGGAGTGGTTGAACGGGGCGGTCTCGAAAACCGTTGAGCGCGCAAGCGTTCCGAGGGTTCGAATCCCTCTCTCTCCGCCATAAAAATACAGTTTAGCGATACTAAAACACCTGTAATATATAGAAGGCAAATATGGAAAAGATAATCTCTATT
>DGOS01000070.1:0-480 GCA_002390155.1 Hyphomicrobiaceae bacterium UBA4460
GCGCCGGATCGCGAAACAGGGGAACTAGCGCGAAGGTCTCCCATGCCGACTGGTGTTTGGAGGCGACGAGGAAGGGCGGCTCGGGAAGCTTATCCAGCCCGCGCACCTCGAAATCGAGGCCGACGATATGTCTCAGGAGCCAGAGCTCGGTCTTGGCGTGGACCTTCAGTGCCGCCATGGCCCAGCTTCTTGGGCCGAGCAGGAGCGGGCTGCCCAACACCACGAACAGCACCGTGGTGATGTAGAAGAGAAGACCGAAGACGATGGAGCGGAACATCGGGTGGTTCTTTAGGGCTCCGGTTGGTCTTCAGGTGGCACCGAGGTGCCCGTCAAGGTCATGCGCGCCAGATTGGTGGCGCCGAGACGGGCGAGTGCCGGCAGGTATTTCAGATATTCCGAGAGAAGCAGCCGCGTGGTGCCGGGATACTTCCACCAGCGGTCGACATGCACATTGTTGTCGATCACGGGGTAGGGCGCGAG
>DGOS01000070.1:542-2359 GCA_002390155.1 Hyphomicrobiaceae bacterium UBA4460
GTGACCACGATCAACGAGCCATACCGGTTGAGCGTAACCCATTGCGCGGTCTCGGTGGCATTGTCGATCGTGTTGCGGGCCTGTTTGTCGATATCGACGCAACAGGCGAAGTATTGATCGCCTTCGGATGCGAGCCGCTTCAGCTGGTCTCTCGTCGTGCCTCGGTTGACACCGGTAATGAGCACACGCTTGGCCTTGCGCTGCGCCAGCAGCTTCATGGCCTCGTCGATGCGGGAGACACCGCCGGTCAGAACCGTAATGCCGTCTGCGGCGTGGACGGGCTCCTGCCGCTCCCGGGCGACGCCGTTGGCGAATACGATGAAGCCGATGATGAGCATGACGAGCAGCAAGATGATCGCGTCGAAGAGCAGGCGCATGCTGCCCGTGAAGCCGCGGAACCGCCTGAAATGCTGCGGGCGACTTGGCGCTTGCGTTTGGACTTCGACGTCTTCGTTCACCACGTGTCCTGAGCTTGGTTTCGAGGGGCTTTCCTACCTCGATTGGTCCTGTCGCGGCGCAGAATAGGCAAATTTGACCGCACAAGAAATCGGCTTTACGGCGCCGTCAATGGGGTCACGCGTAGGTCCTGAGGACGCGGATCACGCCGAACCGCGACGTGACCATGCACAAAGCAGCTACGACGACGACGACGAGGAGCAGAAGGATATAGCCGCCGAAATCGAGTACGCCGGAGCCGACGAGGCGCCTTGTCTCCGCCTCGGTTACCGCGCCGCCGCCGAGCAACTGCATTAAGAAGGGCAGCAGCAAAAAGGCAATGACCGCAGCGAAGGCGCCGGCAAGGCTAGCGCGGACTCCAAGTCCGAGAAAGTGGCGCGAGAATTCGCTTGAAATGAATCGCTCGTTGGCGCCGACGAAATGCAGAACCTCGATGACTTCGCGGTTGGACGCCATGGCGCTGCGCGTGGCCGAGACAATGATGGCAATGGTCGCCGCGGCCACGAGGGCCAGCACGGCGAGGCCCCCCAGCGCGGTCGATCGCGTGATCAAACGGATCTCCGCCTGCCAGCGGCGATGATCGTCCAAGGTCACGCCCTCGAAGTTCCGCGACAGCGCTGACTTGATGAGATCGATGTCGGGCGGGCTGGACCGGTCGATCTCCACGGCAATCAGACGAGGAATGGGCAGGGCGGACAATGCCGCGGTGGAGCCAAGCCATGGCTCCAGCAGCTTGGCGGAATCCTCGGCCGTCAGCGGCCGCACCCGCGTTACGCCTTTCTGCTTGGCGAGGAAAAGCGAAACGAGCGTCATCTTCTTCTCGATGTTGGCGGTATCGATCGGATCGAGCTCGATGGTGATTTCGCTGGCGATGTCGTCCACCCAAGCATTCGCCGACTGGTTGATCATGTAGACGCCGCCCGCGGTCAGGCAGGCGAGGAAGGTCATGATCCCGATCACCGCGGTTAGTGCGTTGCCGGCAATCGAGGCCGACGGCACGATCTGCGTGGTTGTCGGCTGAAATTGCCGGGGCAGCCGCGCGCTCAACGGCGCGGGCAGGATGCCCGAAAGCAGGCTCGTCCACGGATAGTCCCGGATGTCATCGAGGAAGGTCACGCGGCGCTCGTTTGCAATTGGCCCTCGGAGAGCATCAGCCGGGGCGCTTCCAATTGTTCCATGAGGGCGTAGTCGTGGGTGGCGATGATGACCGAGGTGCCGAGCCGGTTGAGTTCGACGAACAGCCGGAGCAGGCGGTTGCCGATGGCGGGGTCGACATTGCCCGTGGGCTCGTCAGCGAGGAGCAGTTCGGGACGGCCGATCACGGCCCGGGCGATCGCCGCGCGCTGTTTTTCACCTCCCGA
>DGOS01000070.1:2454-3630 GCA_002390155.1 Hyphomicrobiaceae bacterium UBA4460
TTCTTGCCCATGACCCGTAGGGGCAGCGCCACATTCTCCCAGGTGGTCAGATGGTCGAGCAGGCGGAAATCCTGGAACACGATTCCGATCCGGCGGCGCAAGGCCGCCCGGCCGGCCGAAGGCAAATCTGCGATATTCTCGCCAAAGACGAAGATTAGGCCTCGTGTCGGCCGTAAAGACATAAACAGAAGGCGCAAGAGCGAGGTCTTTCCAGCGCCGGAGGGTCCTGTCAGGAAGTGAAAGGACCCGGGAAGCACGTGAAAAGTGACATCGCGCAAGATTTCCGGGCCGGAGCCATAGCGTAGTCCGACATTGTCGAAGCGAATCACCCGTCTTCCTTGCTTTTCTTGAGATTGCCGACCACTGGCACTTTATGCTGAACTCCCGGTCCGGTATCAATGGATTTGGGCAACTGCATGGGGCGTCCGCATTTTCGCTGCGTAGTGAGACGATTTCGGCTTCACAAATGGCAACACTGATTATCTGTCCGGCTTGCGACACCCGCTACCAGATCAAGGCGGCTTTTCCGCCTGAGGGTCGCAAGGTCCGCTGCGCCAAATGTGGGCATGTCTGGCAAGCGCAGGCGGCAGCGCCCGAGGGCGCCGAGCCACAACCGGCGGCCCCCACGCCCCCAGCACCCGAGGCCCCGGCTCAACCGGCCGCGCCACAGTCTGCACCGCCCTCGCCGCCACAGGCGGCTCCGCCTCCGCCGCAGGCTGCCCCACCGGCACCGCCGCCCGAGCCGCCGGCACCGCCTGAGCCTGCGCCACCGCCTCCTCCTCCACAGGCTGCTCCGCTGCCCCCGCCGCCGCCGCCACCTCAGGCCGCTCCGCCGGTGCCGCCTCAAGGCGATGTCGAGTTCGGCACCGACGAGGCGCTCGCCGATCAGGTCGCGCGCATCAATGCCGAGGCCGGCGTACCGGGTGCTGAAGGCGTGCCGCCGGCGCCTGAGCCTGAGGCCGAGGAACCGGAGAAGAAGGGCGGGCTGTTTGGGAAGCTCATGCGCAAGCGCGACGAGCCTGCCCCGCCGCCGCCTCCACCGCCGGCCGACATGGCGCCGCCGCCTCCACCCGCCGACATGGCGCCTCCGCCCCAAGAGCAGGAGGAAGTGTCCTTCGGCGCGCCCCAAGACAGTTCCCTGGACGCATCGTTCGATGCGGGCTTCCCGGAGGAGGG
>DGOS01000070.1:3755-8090 GCA_002390155.1 Hyphomicrobiaceae bacterium UBA4460
ACCGTGCTCGGCTTGTTCGTGTTCGCGCCGGCCACCACCGTATCGATCCTGCCGGGCGCCTCGCGCATCTACGCGATGCTCGGCATGCCGGTGGGCGCCGAGGGCCTCGCCTTCGAAGGCGTTCGCTATGGCTGGACCACCAATGCCGGACAGACCGTGCTCGAAGTCCAAGGCAATGTGCGCAATACGGGCTCGTCCGTCATGGCCGTCCCGACTGTGGTCATTGCGCTGCGCGACGAGAAGGGAGAGGAAATCTCCGAGTGGACGACGGAGGTTGGTGCTGCCGAGCTTTCCGCCGGTGAGGAGGCGCCGTTTTTGAAGCAGATCCCTTCGCCGCCGAGCAATGTCCGAAGCCTCAAGGTCCGTTTCGCCGACGCCAAATAGGACGGCCGATCGAGAAGGCCAAGTTAGCAGGGCCAAATCAGCATGGCGGAGCAGCCCGTGGGGGAAACGGTCAGGCCCCTATTCACGGCCGAGACGATCGCAACCCGTATTGATGCGATGGCGCGCGACATTGCCGCCTGCGATCTCCACGATCCGATCATCGTTGCGGTGCTGAAGGGCAGCTTCATCTTCGCCGCCGATCTGATCCGCGCGCTCTCACGCCAAGGACTGCACCCGGAGATCGACTTCATCTTTCTGGCCAGCTACGGCAGCGGCACCACGGGCGGAGAGGTCAAGATTCTGCGTGACGTGGAGAGCACGATCGAAGACCGCGACGTGGTGATCGTCGACGACATTCTCGATTCTGGCCGCACGCTTTCCTTTGCCACTGCGCATCTTGCAGGCCGCGGTGCGCGCGGCGTGAAGACCTGCATCCTTCTGAACAAGCAAGTGCCGCGCGGTGTCGACGTCACGCCCGACTTTACCGGGTTCGAATGTCCCGACCTGTTCGTGGTGGGCTACGGCATGGACCTCGCGCACTGCTATCGCGAGTTGCCGTTCATCGGCGTGGTGGAGCCGCGCGTTTAACGGTCCAAGACCAGCCGTACCTCCACGAGGTTGGAGCGCACACGCAGAACATAGAAGCCAAGCGTCGCCAAATGCGAGGGCATGAGCCAGCCATCCTCCGCGCCGTTGGAGATGATCGCGGGCTGAATACGAAGCGAGGCCCGCAGTTGCTCCTCGAGCTCGTCCCATAGGGCCGTCAGGCGGCGTTCCTCGATGACATCGGCAAAGTCGGTGCGCGCGGCGGTGAGAATGCCGTAATAGGCGTAGAGCTGGCCGTAGGCGAACCAGAAGCGGTCGTCGGCGCGGGGGTCGAACCAGCCGCTGCTGTAGTTCTCCGAACGCTCACGCAGGATCGCCGAGGTGGCGCCGATGTCCTTGGCGATGCGGTCGACGAATTGCAGCAGATTGTCGGCGCGCACGTCGAACACGGCCTCGCACTTCTTAAGTCTGTCGTTGAACTTGTGCAGGTCCTTGATCGCGGAGCGGTAGAAGCTCGGCGTGGGCGTCTTGGGTCCGAAGGGACTGAACGAAAAATACCAGGTGGTTTCGTCGAATTGGAGCGCGCCGCGCGCGCTCTGCAAATCCTTGTCGATTTGCGACGTTCCGCGTACGCGCCCCAGCGTGTCGACGAGTTCGATCGCGGTCCGGCGGACGGCTTGGTGCACGCCGCGCTGGAAGGCGGCCTTGTTGTCGAAGAAGGGCGTGCTCTCCCAGGGAAGCCCGAACAGGCCGAGCTTGTAGAGCAGCATGGACGAGATCCACGCGTTCTCGTTCACGTTGAAGTCGACCAGGTCGGCCGTGGACTCCACCACCATGGACTTACGGCATGTTTGCGTGGCGGTCTCGGCGTCTTGGGTTTCGTTCTCTCCGGTGATGATGCCGCCGCTCGGCTTTGCGTTGCTTAAGCCGGTGTCGCTTGTGTGCTCATAGCGGTCCGCATAGTTCGTATCGAAGCCGCTCCAGACTTGCGTGTTCCAGAAGAAGTAGCCGTAAAGGGCGAGGAAGCCGAAAAGGATCAGCCCGAGCAGCACTTTGAGGAGGATACCGCGCTGGGCGAACCAGCGGCCGAGCCAAACGAATGGCCTCAGCACGAAGGCGATGCCGAGCCCGATCCCGCGGCCGATAGCCCGAAAAGTCGCTGTGAAGAAATTGACGATGGAGTTCAGCATCGCGCCTCAAAGCCCTTTCGACGGTTCCACACCATAGTAGGGCGACATATAGGGCATCGACGACGGCGTTGCTGTGGCCGCACGCACTTTTTTCGAAAAGCGAGAATGGCGCCTAGAAGGAGCGGATAAGCCGCTCCAAATAGTCGAGCTCGAGCATGGGACGTGTCGGGTCGCCGATCCGCGCGCGCAGTTCGTCAAGAATCTCGCGCGCCCGCTGGATGTCGATCTCGTCGGGGACTTGGACGCTCAAGCCTTGGTCGGGCCGGTTCGAACGGTCCGGGCGGCCGAGCGGGTCGCGGCCATTGGAGCCTGGGCCTTGGCCGCCCGCCTGCTCTTGGCCGTCCTGCGTCATCTGCTGCGCCATGGATTCCGCGCCCTGGCGCATGCGGTCGAGCGCAAGGCTTTGGCTCTGGGTCGCGCGGTCGAGGTTGCGCTCACTGATCGCCTGCTCGGCCTCTTCCATGGCCTCACTGGCGCCTTCGAACTCGCCCGGCGAGTCGTTCCCCGCCATGCCCATGCGCTCGATGAGCTGCTCCAGTTTGTTGCGCAGCGCTTCCTGGCGTTTCTTGAGATCGCCAAGCGGGCCTTGCGGCTGCCCTTGTTGCTGCCCGATCTGGGGTTGGCCGCCGCCCGGCGCATCGCCCTGCCGGCCTGATTGGCCTTGCGCCCTCGGGCCGCCCTCGCCGCCTTGCGGCATCCCTTCAGAGAAGGGGGCCATGCTCATGCCGGGGCCGAACTCCATGGGCTGGCCGGGCGGGCTCACGTCGAACTGCTCGCTCTGGCCGCCGCCTTGACCTTGCCGCTGCTCACGCTTCTCAGCGAACGTGTCGTCCAACAGCTCCTGCTGATCGGAGACCACGTCGTCCAGGTCTTTCATCATCTTCTGGGCGCGCTGCTGCTGGGCGTTCTCCGGGAAGTTGCCGGTCTGCAGACGATCGAGAATGTCGTTCAGCTCTGACAGCATGCGCTCGGCCATGTCCTTCGACCCGGCTTCGGCCAGGTCCTGGATGTTCTCGAGCATCTTGTCGAGATCCTGCTCCGAGACGAGCTGGTCACCGTCCTGCTGGCTCTCGGCGGCCATGTTGCCCTTTTCTTGCTGCTGGGCGGCGAGCGCTTGTAGGTAGCGCGACAGCGCGGCGCGAAGCTCTTCGATGCGCTTCTTGATCTCCTCGGCCGGTGCGTTCTCCTGAAGCGCGCGCAACAATGCGTCCTGCGCACTCTTCAGTTCGCGCTCGGCTTCCGGCAGATCGCCTTCCTCGATGCGCAGCGCGGTGGACCACAGCTGGGCAACGACGCTTGAGACCGCGTCACGCGAGTCGTCGTTCCTGAGACGCCAGAACGTATTGCGCAAAGACAGATAGACGACGCGATCGTCGATCGCTTTCTCATCGCCGATGGTCAGTCCGTCCAGTGCGCGGGCGACCATCGCGGACGAATCCGGTTCCTGCACGAGCTTGCGGCGCTGCTCGATCACGGCGCGCGCGAGCGGCTTGGTGAAGATGCGCGCCGGCAGAACGAACTCGCTCACCTCGCTCTTGCCGGTCTGTTCGGCCTGATCTTTTGCGGCAAGTGTCATGCGCACCTTGAGCCCAGCCCAAGGATGCGCCGTGAGGTCCTGGGTGCCGCGGCCCTCGACCTTCTTGGCGTTCGAGCGCGGCAGTTGCAGCTTCATCACCGGCGGGCCGAACAACGGCTCCGACTCAACGAGATCTTCTTCTTCCTCGATGCCTTCGACGGGGAAGGCGGCGCCAAGTGCGTCCTCTTGGTCCGGCGCAAGCGTGAAGTTGGCTTCGGCGCTGGCCACGCCGTAATCGTCGAGGGCGCTATACTCCAAGCGAAGCGCGCCACGGGGCGTCGCGGTCGGCTCGCCCCGCAAGGCAATCTGCGGCGCGGCGTCTTCGGTCAGGGCAAATTGCCATTGAGCGACGGTCGATCCGCTAATGCGCACATCGGCGGTGGAGGGCTTCCTCAAGCCGACATTGAACTCGACCAGTCCGGTGCTGCCGCCGGTCTTCGGCTCGATGGTTTTCGCCTCGCTGCCGTCCTCGTTGTAGATGGTCAGCGTCACGGTCTCGCCTTCGGGCGCGTGCGTGCGGACGATGAGCTGGCTGCGCTCGGGCACTTCCAGTGCGCGGAAGGATTCGGCGCCCCGGCCGATCGCTTCGCTGCCGTCGGCCAGAACGAGCGGCGCCATGCCGGTATAGACCGGCGGCGT
>DGOS01000070.1:8200-15575 GCA_002390155.1 Hyphomicrobiaceae bacterium UBA4460
GCCGCTCGGATCGCAAAAGGATCCTTCCGGTCCGCGCGCGGGGCGGGCCAGGAGGGCTTCAGCTTGGCGATGAGTTGCGACAGGCGCTGACGATGGAGCGTCCACAGCGTCACCGTCTCGGTGGGCGGTTCGGCGCTCAGCGTATCTTCATAGGACGAGGCCGGGCGGTGCGGGACCTCGGCGTTGCGCTCAAGGCGCCGCAGCGCCTCGGCGCGCGTCGGCAAGGCAATCCGGATGAGCGGCAGGCAAGCGGCGATGAGCCCGGTACCGAAGCCGAGCAGAACGATGCGATGGACGAGCGGCGGCAGCAGGCTCCAGCCGCCGAGCAGCGTGAACACTAAGAACGCGCAGACCACGACGAACGGCCAGAGCAGCGCCTCCCAGGCGCGCTCGGCGAACAGCGCCAGCCAGCTCAGGCGGACGCGGCTCTCGAAGCGCCTCTTGAGTGAGGCGGCCTCGGGATCGTCCTTGGGGTCGCCGGGGCTGGATTTTTGGCGGTTGCGTTGGGCCATGGTCCGGAATTGGTAGCACAGGCAGCGCCTGGCCGAAGGTTACATCACGGTAATTTGGGGGGAGAACCGGGCAAAATACAGGCGCTTTTCAGGGCCGATGACAGGTTCACTGCCAATCGGGCAGGCGCTCGGCCTTGAGCATGTCGTCATAGTCCGGCCGGGGCCGGGTGACGCAATATTCGGCCCCCGACACCAACACTTCGGGTACCAAGAGACGGCTGTTGTACTGGGAGGCCTGAACCGCGCCATAAGCGCCTGCGGTCATCACGGCGATGAGGTCGCCTGCCTCCAGTTCGGGAAGCGGCCGGGCCAGCGCCAGATAATCGCCGGTCTCGCACACCGGGCCCACCACGTCGGTCACGCGCGTGAAGGATTCAGGCGCGGCCTCTGTGACCGGCAGGACCTGGTGATACGCATCGTACAGCGTCGGGCGGATGAGATCGTTCATCGCCGCATCGACGATGGTGAAATTCTTATGCGGCGATGTCTTCACATAAAGGACGCGGGCGACGAGGATGCCGGCATTGCCGGCGATCATGCGGCCCGGCTCGAACAGCAGGCGCGCATCGAGGTGCCCAAGCGCTTCGTTTACCAGCCGAGCGTAGTCCGTCGGCAG
This sequence comes from Hyphomicrobiaceae bacterium UBA4460, assembly GCA_002390155.1. The sequence goes on from DGOS01000070.1 coordinate 9,329, forward strand.
AGGCGGTGCGGGCGCATCGCTGCGATAGGGAATGCCGAGGCCGCCGCCCAAGTTCACAAAGTCGATGGTGAGCCCTGCGCCACGCAGCGTGCTGACAAGTTCCGTCAGCAGCGCGAACGCGTTCTGGAACGGCGCCAGCTCGGTGATCTGGCTGCCGATATGCATGTGCACGCCGGCCGGCACGACGCCCGGCAGCGCTACGGCTTTTTGGTACAGCGACAGCGCCTGCTCGAACGGCACGCCGAACTTGTCCTCCGCCTTGCCGGTGGAGATCTTGTGATGGGTCCCAGCGTCGACATCCGGGTTGACCCGGAAGGCGATGCGGGCCGTCGTGCCCTTCGCCTCGGCCACTTCGTTCAGCGCGTGAAGCTCCGGCTCGGACTCCACGTTAAAGGCATAAATCCCGGCCTCCAGCGCATGCGCCATTTCTGCTTGCGTCTTGCCGACGCCCGAGAAGGCGATGCGATCCCCCGGCACGCCCACCTTGAGCGCCCGGCGCAGCTCGCCTTCGGAGACGACGTCCATGCCCGCGCCGAGCTTGGCCAGCGTCGACAGCACGCCGAGGTTGGAGTTGGCCTTGATCGAATAGCAGACCAGCGTGTCGGGGCGCGCGGCGAAGGCCTCGGCAAACACGCGGTAGTGTCGCTCAAGCGTCGCGGTGGAATAGCAGTAGAACGGGGTCCCGACAGAGGAGGCCAGATCGCATAGATCGACCTCCTCGGCGTGCAGCACATTGGCCTCAGACACGCCACGCCGGTAGGCGAAATGGTGCATGGGGAAATTCTATTCGATCAGGGCGTCGAGGATCGGCAAGCGCCGGTCCGGGGCACGAGACATTTTGGCAGACGGGTCGGCATCGGTCTGGGGATAGGCCGACTGCGGCCGCTCAAGCGAGCCACGGCGCCCGCAGGCGGAAAGCCCGACAGCCGATATCAGCATAAGCGCTAACAGGATGCGCAATGCGCTTCCCATGGGTTTGATCCCTGTGGTGTCGTGCCCCTTAAGAATCAGGGCCTCTTGCCGGGCCTCTTTGCCCCTCTCTTTTATCGCGAGAGGCCGCCCTTCTCCAAACGCTTTATCCACGCTCTCGCCTCCCGCCGAACATTGGTGGGGGCCGTTCCGCCTTGGCTTTTGCGGCTTTTTGCCGACCGGGCGGGGTCCAGGACCGTATAGACGTCCTCGGTGATTCTGGGCTCGACCGACCGGAGATCCGGCAGGGTCAGCTTCTTCAGATCGGCGCCCTTGGCCTCGGCGAGGGCCACAATCTTGCCCGTTGCGTGGTGGGCCTCCCGAAAGGGCATATCCAGAGCTTGCACCAGCCAATCGGCAAGGTCGGTGGCGGTGGCGTATTCGCGGCCCGCCGCCTTCTTCATCGCCTTGGCGTCGATCGTCAGATCGCCCACCATGCCGGCCATGGCGGCGAGGCCGAGCTTCAGCGCATCCAGCGCATCGAACACCGGCTCCTTGTCCTCCTGCATGTCCTTGGCGTAGGCCAGCGGCAGCCCCTTCATGACCAGGAGCAGCGCTTGGAAGGCGCCGGCAATGCGCCCGGTCTTGGCGCGCACCAGCTCGGCGGCGTCCGGGTTGCGCTTTTGCGGCATGATGGACGAGCCGGTGGAGAAGGCATCCGACAACTTGGCGAAGCCGAATTGCGGCGAGGTCCACAGCACGATCTCGTCCGCCAGCCTCGACAGATGCATGGCCGCGATCGAAGCTGCGGCAAGCGTCTCCAGCGCGAAATCCCGGTCGGACACCGCGTCCAGCGAGTTCGCCGTCGGCCGCGTAAAGCCGAGCGCCTGCGCCGTCATTTTGCGGTCGATGGGAAAACTCGTACCGGCCAGCGCCGCGGAGCCAAGCGGGCATTCGTTGAGCCGCGTGGCGGCATCGGCGAACCGTCCCCGGTCGCGGCCGAACATCTCCACATAGGCCAGGCAATGATGGCCGAAGGTGACCGGCTGCGCGGTCTGCAAATGCGTGAAGCCGGGCATTACCGCATCGGCGGTCTCTAATGCCGTGGTCGCGAGCGCGAGCTGAAGCGCGGCGAGACCCGCCTCGATGGTGACGATCTCGTCCCGCACATAGAGCTTGAAGTCGGTGGCCACCTGGTCGTTGCGCGAGCGGGCGGTGTGCAGCTTGCCTGCCACGGGGCCGATCAGCTCGGTGAGCCGGTGCTCCACGTTGAGGTGGATGTCCTCAAGTTCTCGCGCAAATTTGAAATCGCCGGCCTCCATCTCGGCTAGGATCCGGTCGAGACCTTTTGCGATCTCGTCCGCCTCCGGCTCTGAGACGATACCGGTCGCCGCAAGCATGGCGACGTGGGCCTTGGAGGCCTCGATGTCGTGCCGCCACAGCCGCTTGTCGAAATCGATGGAGGCATTTATCTCCTCCATGATCTCCGACGGGCTTGCGGCAAAGCGGCCGCCCCACATGGTGTTGGTCATGATCGTCCAGGCCTTAGCGGGCAAAGTTCAAAGAGGATGACGTGGACGCTTCTAATAAACGTAAGCACGCCGGCTTACCGGCCAAGTACGTAATCGCCGCCTGCCTTGCGGTGATTGCCGGGTTCGCCACGGTATATTTGAGTCTAGCCCCGTCTGACAATGGGCGGACGTCTGCTTCGGTAAAGGACGAGGCCGCCAAAGGGGCCGGAAGCGGGCCGCTTGCGGGCCTGAACAAGGGCCCCATGGCCGCTTTCGTGGCGCGGAAGGCGCCGCTCGATCTTCCCGACGTTGCTTTCGAGGGGCCGGACGGGGCGCCGATGAGCCTCGCCGACCTCAAGGGCAAGGTCGTGCTCCTCAACATCTGGGCGACGTGGTGCGTGCCCTGCCGGGAGGAGATGCCTCAGCTCAACGCGCTTCAGGCCGGGCTCGGGGGCGGCGACTTCGAGGTGGTGGCGATCAATATCGACAAGGGCGGTGTGGACAAGGCCAAGGCCTTCCTGGAGGAGACCGGCGCCACGGATCTCGCGTTCTACGCCGATCCCAGCGCCAAATTGTTCGCCAAGCTCAAAGCCGTCGGCATGCCGACGACGCTTTTGCTCAATGCCCAAGGTCAAGAGATCGGCCGGCTGGTGGGGCCGGCGGACTGGGCCTCGCCGGAGGCGAAGAAGCTCATCGAAACGGCGATCAAGAACGCGGGCTAGGCGTCTACTGCACCGGCCGCACCGCGTCCTTCTCGATACGGTAGTTGTATTGGCACGTCTGCGAGGCCTCCTTGTTACACGGGATGCCGGAGGTGGTGACATGCATGGTGCGTGTGTCGCCGCTCAAGGAGAACTTGTACGCTTTAACGAAGTCCTCGAAGACGAGTTCCCAGCCGTCGCCATATCCGAGATAGATCTGAAGCGTGCAGCCGTGCGGATTGCAGGTGGGGTTTTCAGCGCCCGTGCATTTGAACTTGGCGAAGTCGGCGATCCAATCGTTGTGCCCGTCGCCGTTTAGATCGTCGCCGCGCAGGATGGGTGCGGTCACGGGATTGCCGCCCGCCTTGCGGCAAACTTGCGCGGCCTCGGCGATAATCTCGGCGATGTCCTCGGGCGTGTCTTCTGCGTGGGCCGGGACAAGCATCGCGGCGCACGCAAGGGACGCCAAAAGAGCGAGGCGACAACGCAAGACGAAAGACAACAGGAGGAGGCTCAGTTGATGGCGGTCAGGGTGGCCGCGGTGGGAATACCGGAGGCTTGCGCGACCGGCGTGTAGTGGAGCCCAATCAGCTCAGGGCTCACGCTCGATCTGCGGACGGACCGGCGTTTGCGCCTCTTCTTCGGCCTCGGTCCGCAAATGACTTGGCGCAAGTGTGCAGGCTGCTCGTCGAGTTTGGCTTGAATGGCGAGCCCATCCAGGCTCGTGCCGAACAGCGATTTCCAGAAATAGCGTTTGAAGCCGTTCTCCAGAAGCCGCGCGGCGCGGGCGTTACGCACCCGCGTGGACGGCTCGCCCAGAACCACGGCCACGAGCTTGCGCCCTTGGCGGGTCGCGCTGACGACGATGTTGAATCCGGAATCGCAAATGAAGCCAGTCTTCATGCCGTCTGCACCGTTGAAGGTGCGCAGCAGGCCGTTATGCGTGCGCAGCTGCTTCTGACCGACTTGCACGGACTTCATGGCGAAGATGTCGGAGTGCTCGGGGAATTCGATGATCAGCGCGCGGGCGAGGCGGGCGAGATCGCGCGCGGTCGTATATTGCTGCTCGTTGGGAAGGCCGTGCGGATTGGCGAATTGCGTCTTGGTCATGCCGAGTTTCTTGGCGGCGGCGTTCATGCGGTCGATGAATGCTTCCTCGCTGCCGCCCACCGTCTCCGCGATCATGACCGATACGTCATTGGCGGACTTGACGATGATCACCCGGATCGCCGTCTCCAGCGTGATGGACTTGCCGACCGGCAGGCCGAGCTTGGTGGGGGGCTCCGCCGCGGCGTTCTTCGAGCAGACGACCGGGGTCGAGAATTTGACCTCGCCATTGCGCAGCGCATGGAAGGTGACATACGCGGTCATCAGCTTGGTCAGCGAAGCCGGGAACCACAGCGCGTCGGGATCCTCTGAATAGAAAACCGTGCCGTTGTAAGGCTCGAAAACAAGGGCGGGGCTTGCCGTGGCGGCCGACGGCACAAGCATGGCCGCTCCGGCGAGAAAGCTCAGAAAAGCGCGCCTCAGCATGAATTTCTTCCCTCGCTCGAACTCAGCGTTTGTTGGTCTGAGAGCCGGACTTGCCGCCATCCGTCCCGAATGGCTGTCCGAACCCGAGATTTTGAGGGCACCCCCGCCCCGCGGTTCTTAGTGCCCCATCTTCACCCAAAATTCGACTGTTCCGTGACAGCGGTGCAAAACTCTTGCCCCTCCGGGGGTAAATCTTCGATTTTCTGGAAGTACCCCTCGCCGGGACCCGGTTCATTTGCCCGGAGCGCCTCCCCGCGGAGCCGGAGACGAGCGCCCCGATCCGGTTTCGCAAGTGTCCCTAGGGGCTGCGGATACGGGACTAACGGGGAGGCTAGCGGTGTTCGAGAATCCACGCCGCGGCTGCGGTGAGGTCTGCGATCGTCGCCGTGGGGCGTGGCTCGAACCGGCTCTCGTCGCCGTCGCGGTATTTGCCTGTGCGCACCAGGAGCGCTTTTGCTAGCCTTGCACGCAAAGCCCCCGCCACGTCGGCCTCCGCGTCGTCGCCCACCATCACCGCGTCCTGAGGGCTGCAGTCCATGCTGGCCAGAGCGCCGGCATAGAAGTCCGGCGACGGCTTGCCGAGGACGATCGCCTCTAGGCCGGATGAATATTCCAGCGCGGCGACAAAGGCGCCGGCGTCGAGGGTGAGCAGTCCGTCGTCGCCCTTGAAGGTACGGTTCTTGGCCAGCGCCAGAAGCGTGGCGCCATCGACGAGCGCGCGGAAGGCGTGGTTCAGGTTGGCGTAGGTGAAGGCTTCGCCCGCATCGCCGATCACCACGGCCCGGGTTGCGCCATGAGGCAGATCGGCGAATTCGCCTTCCAAATTCGGATGGACCAACAGGACGGGAGAGGCATCGTGCGCGGTCAGCCAGGCCCGCGCGGCTTGGCCCGGCGTGAACAGCTCATCGCCGGTGATCTCGAGGCCGAGCTTCTTTAGGCGCGCCAAGAGGGCCGCCTTTGTCTTGGTCGTGGTGTTGGTGACGAAGCGGAGCGGCAGGCCCGCCTCGTGCAGGCGCGCAATGGCGTCGATGGCGCCGGGCAACACATGGTCGCCCTCGTAGACGACGCCCGCAAGATCGAGGAGCACGCCACGGATCATACCCGTCACGTTGCGCGCCTTGGGGCGTTCGATCAAGCGCTCCGGCGCCCCTTGGGGGCGGATTGGCCTTGAGCGGAGATGTTCAATAGGGTCCTTGGATGAGCGTTTCTTTTGAAGAACTTGACTACTGCCCGACGCCGATCGGGGCCTTGAGCTTGCGCCGGCGCCGGGACCTCAAGCTCGATGTGGATGTGTTCGAGGTCAGGCTGGGCGATGAGTCCTTGATGACGAGCCTGTTCACTGCGTCGGAGATCGCGCTGGCGCGGCTGGGGCTCGCGGCGCTCGATGGAGACGCGCCGTTCGACGTCGTGGTCGGCGGGCTTGGTCTCGGTTACACGGCCAATGCCGTTTTGGAGAGCGCGGATGCCGGTTCGCTGATTGTCGTCGATGCGCTCCAACCCGTGATCGAGTGGCACGAAAAAGGGCTGCTGCCGCTTGGGGCCGTGCTGACAGAGGACGCGCGCTGCCGGCTGGTTCATGGCGACTTTTTCGCC
>DGOS01000039.1 GCA_002390155.1 Hyphomicrobiaceae bacterium UBA4460
GAGGCCCTCTATCGCACGGAAAACTTGAGGGTTAGCGGCGGCGGCTGGCCAGAAGGCCGGCGGCGAAGGCGAGGGCGAGCAGGGTCAGCGGACCCACCTGCTGCATGGACTTGCCGAGGCCCTGATCGATCATGGCCAGGCCTTCGGCCGGTGCGTTGACCAGGTCCGGTTCTTTGCGTTTCGGCTTGGCGAGGACCGGGCTGAGGAGCAGGAGGAGCACGCCGAGAAAGGCGAGCACGGCTGCCACGATCCCCGACGCCTCGAGCGGCGAGAAGTCGTAGAGGAGAAGCGCCTGGTAGGCCGCGACCAGACCGAAGCCGAGCGCGAACAGCAGAACGACGATGGCGATGACGATGGTCACGGTCCGCCGGACCGAGCGCTCGACGACATCTTGTATGCGCGCGCCGATCTGCAAAGACGAGATCAGCGACAACACGAGACGAAGCATGGAGATCGTCCTCGACTAGCGCCGGGTGAAGACGCCGAACAGGAAGCCAAGGCCGGCGGCAATGGCCACGGCCTGGAGTGGGTTCCGCTTGATGGCTTCTTCAGCCTCTTGCGCGGTCTCCACGGCCTTGTCCTGGGCGCGGCCCATTTGCGTGTTGGCGATGCGGCTGACGGTCGAGGTCAGGTTCTGCATATCCGCCCGGATCGCGTCGATCTGTGCGGCCAGCTCTTCGGTCTGTTTGGCGGTTGCCATGGGGGTCTCCCTGAAAACGGTTAGGTCAGGCTTCTTAACGAACCATACACGAGCATGTCTTGCACAGCACCTCTTGCTGGAGCCTTGCGTTGCCGCAGGGACTTTCATCGTTTAGAGTCCGATTGCTTAAGAGGGGTGCCGCAGGGGGAATTCGGCAATGTTCGACGTGAGGCTGGGTCTGGCTGCGATTGCCGCCGTCGGTCTGTTGGCCGTCCTCCCGCAGAGCCCCGCGCAGGCCCGCGATGGCGGGCCGGCCTTCCATCACGGCAAGCGCGCCCAGAGTGCCTATTGCCTCCGCCGGAATTACTGGTGGTTCTACCGGCCCTACACCACCAAGCAAGAAGACTTCCCCCGCTGCGAGCCGTACTTCCACTACCTGGAGCCGGCATCGGGACGCCGCGCCGCGCCGTCGCGCTACTCCAAGTAGTCTTACGCGACACCTTCTCTAACTGATCTTAGAATTACTGATATTCAGCGCAAGTGTATCATTTTGCGCCAGTCGTTAGTGTGTCTGTAATCCTTTTCTTGGGCCGGGCAGGCCTCTGTCAACCTTGCTGATACTTGCGCTCCTTACTCTTTAGGCAGCCTACCACTGGCCGGCGCCAACAGGGGGCGCCCCCTAGTTCCGAGTGGAGTTACAAATGAGAATCCTGTTGAGTCTTGTCGCCGTTGTGGCGGTTGCGGTCGGCTTTAGCCTGATCTCCGCGGCTGATGCCGACGCGCGTTGCCGGGTGGGTTGGGGCTGCAGTGCCGCCGTCCTCGTTCCGGCGCCAAATCCCATTCCGCTGCGCCGCATGCGGCGCCCACGGGTTGTCGTGCCATGCGGCGTTGCGCCTTGCGCGGCTCCGGTGGCTGTTGCGCCCGCGCCATGTGTCGCGCCGTGCGGCCTGCCGCCGGGCCCGACCGCATACCGTTATCGGGCGCCGAACTACTATGCCTATTACAAGCAGCCGGCCTATGCGGGCGAGTGCGGCCTCAGCACCTGCAACACCTATTGGCGCAGGAACTGCTGGTACGACTCGTTCGGCCGCCGCTTCTGTAACTGACGTTAGAGCTTCCAGCGCGAGCTGGTTGATTCCCGGATGCGAGGGGGAGGGTGCGCGAGCACTTTCTCCCTCGCGTTCGTTTAAGCCTCACGCGTCTTTAGGTTTGGCGACTCGCCCAATGCATGGCGATGGCCGCGGCGTTCGACACGTTGAGGCTCGCCAGCGCGTTCACCGTCGAGATGCGGCACAAACGATCGCAGCGCTCGCGCGTCAACTGACGCAAGCCCTTGCCTTCCGCGCCGAGCACCAGCGCCAAGGGGCGGCTGAGGCTTGCGTCTTCGAGCGTGGTCTCTGCGTCCTCCGCCAAGCCGATGCGCATCACGCCGCGTGTCCCGAGTTCGGTCAGCGCTTGCGCCAGGTTCTTGACCGCAACGACGGGAATGAGGTCGAGCGCGCCGCTCGCCGCCTTGGCCAGAACGCCTGAGAGCGGCGGGCTGTGACGCTCGGTCAGGACCAGACCCGATGCACCGAAGGCGGCGGCCGACCGCAGCGCCGCGCCCACATTGTGCGGGTCGGTGACCTGATCGAGCACCAGGAGAATGCCGTTCGGGTCCACATCGTCGAGGGTCCGGAGCGGCAGCGGCCCGGCCTCGAGGAGCACGCCCTGATGCACCGTGTCGGGGCCGAGCAGCCGGTCGAGATCCTTGGGCAGCATGGTGTCCACCTGGACACCGCGCTCGGCGATGAGGGTACCCAGCCGATGGGCAGCGTTCTCGGTGGCTCGAAGGCCGATCAGGGGTCTATCGGGATTCGCGAGAGCGGCTTCGACCGCGTGGAGGCCGAAGAGCTGTATGGGCTCGCCGCCGGCGTTTCGGGGCGATCCGCGCCGCTTGCCCTTCTTGCCTTTCCCGCCTTGGGAGAACTGTTTGGAATGCTTATATTTTTGATCAGGCATCGGATGTCGACCTCAAGGCGTGGGGGACTGCGACAAGGTGCGGAAGGCACCGAAAACCAAGGAATTCCAGTCCGCTCGTCCTGATTTACAGTTGACAGAGGCCCCATGGCTACTCATAAACGCTGAAATTGCGGACCCTGCCGGCCGACGGCGGGGTGTTTTTGCTTGGTCAAATCACCGTTTAATCCATCTTTGCTTCCAAGGAGGGGTGCCCGAGTGG
>DGOS01000081.1 GCA_002390155.1 Hyphomicrobiaceae bacterium UBA4460
CTCGGCGACCAAGGGGGCGGTGTCTGCTCTGTCTCGCAGTCTGGCGGTGGAGTATGCGGCCTACGGCATCCGCGTGAACACGCTGCTGCCAGGTTATGTGGAGACGGCCTTGATCGGGCGGTTTCTGTCCAATCCGATGATCGCCAAGGCGCTGCTTACGCAAACGCCGCTGCGGCGTTTCGGAAAACCTGAGGACATCGCCAACGCGGCGCTGTTCCTCGCCTCCGACGAGGCGGCCTATATTACCGGCGCCGCGCTCAACGTCGACGGCGGCATGCAGACGACGCTTTAGGCTTTCTCCGCAGGTGACATCTGGGTTTCCTCGACGAGTTCGTCGACCACGGCAATGAGCGCCGCATGCTCGGTGCCGCCCAGTGCCTTCGCCTCCTCGTAGCGGGCCAGCTGGCGGTCCGCACTCGTGCCACGTTGGAGTATCGTGCGCACATGGGCGATTTCGGCAGAGCAGTCGAAATGAGCCGCGTCCTCGGCCACGAGCTCGAAGAGCTCTTCCATGAGATCGGAGAATGGAACCACGGCGCCCTTGCCGAAGTCCACCATGCCTTTCTCGATACCGTAGCGCTGCGCGCGCCAACGGTTCTCGCGGATGAGAAAGGGCGGGTAGTGGCGCCAGCGCTTGTTCTCGCGGCGCAAGCGATAGAGAAGCCGCAGGATGCACAGATATAACGCGGCGATGGCGACCGCGTCATCGATCCGCGGGCAGACGTCGGTGATGCGCATCTCGAGCGTGGGGAAGCGCGCCGACGGGCGCATGTCCCACCATAGCTTCGATGCGTCCTCTATAAGGCCCGCGCTGACCAGAAGCTCGATAGTGCGTTCGTACTCGCTGTAGCTCGAAAACTTGTGGGGCAGGCCGGTACGCGGCAACTCGTCGAAGATCGAGAGGCGGTAGGACTTAAGACCAGTCTGCACGCCCTGCCAAAAAGGTGACGACGTCGAAAGTGCCAAGAGGTGCGGCAGGAAGTAGGGGGCCTGACCAAGAAGGTCGATCCGCAGATCATCGTCCTCGATCCCCACATGCACGTGCATGCCGCAAATCAGGAGACGGCGGCCCACATGCTGCAAGTCCCTGGCGATGACGTTGTAGCGCTCTTTGTCGGTGTGGTGCTGGCTTTCCCAGGAAGCGAACGGGTGGGTCGATGCGGCGATCGGCGCTAACCCGAATTCGCCGGAGATGGCACCGATGGTGGAGCGAAGTTCGACAAGCTGATCGCGCGCCTCTTGCACGGACCTGCACACATGCGTTCCGACTTCAATCTGCGAGCGCAGGAACTCAGGGCTCACCTGGCCGCGCAGCGCCTCTTCTGCCTTGGCAAGAAGCGCCGGCGGCTGCTCCGGTGCGAGGTCGCGCGTCTCCTTGTCGACAAGGAGATATTCCTCCTCGATGCCGATCGTGAATGTCGGTTCCGGAATCGCCATGGGTCACACTGTTGCACAATCGATGTGGCTGCGGGAGAGCCTAAGGCGTCAGACAATCCCTCTCAGCAGATGGCCGATGAAATAGGCGACGCTCGCCGCAAGCATGCCGATGGCGAGTGTCTCAAGACCGGCGAGCCACCATGACTTGGGGGACCAGCGGCTACGCACCGAGCCGATCGCGAAAAAGGTGACGCCGGCCATGACGGCAGACGGCAATTCCGGCGCGGTCATTCCGGCCACATAGGGAAGAAGAGGGACGCTGCCGCACAGCACGAATGCGCCGAAGGTATAGAGCGCCGCGTGGACGGGTGAGCGGGTCACGGCGGGCATGCCGTGCTCCTCCGCCATCATCATGTCGATCCACTGGTCGCGATGCTTGGTGATGACGTCGACGGCGGACTCCAGCGCCTCGCCCTTAAATCCCTTGGCCTGGAAGATCTGGCGGATCTCCTCGCGCTCGCCTTCGGGCGCGAGCTCGATATGGCGTTCCTCCATGTGGCGGAGTTGCTGATACTCGTCGTATTCCGCCTTGGTGCCCGTGTAGTTACCGGCCGCCATGGAGAAGCCGTCCGCCAAGAGATTGGCCAACCCAAGAACGATCACGACCGTGGCCGACAGCTCGGCGCCAACGACGCCCGCCATGATGGCGAAGGTGGTGACGGTGCCGTCGATGCCGCCATAGACCCAGTCGCGCAAATAGCTGACGCGGGGCCCGTGGCGGAGCCGTTTGGCGATCGCGCCGGGCGTGTGACTGTGCTCCAGCCGAGGCAAAATCTTTTTCCTTCCAACGGCCTTAAGGATTATGGGGCAAGCTTGGCTTGGGTCGGCAAAGGCCGCAAGGCCGCCTAGCCACAGTCATTTCAATCGCTTATATAGCGGGGACTTAAGTGGAGAGTTGAAGAATGTCATCGCGTTGGACCCCTGATAGCTGGCGGACGAAACCCATTGAGCAGGTTCCGGTTTACATGGACCCGGCCGCGCTCGCCGAGGTCGAGGACCAGCTTGCCTCGTTCCCGCCGCTCGTTTTTGCAGGCGAGGCGCGGGAGCTGAAGGCCAAGCTTGCCCGCGTCGCGCAAGGGGAGGGCTTTTTGCTCCAGGGCGGAGATTGCGCCGAGAGCTTTGCCGAGCACGGGCCGGACACAATCCGCGACTTCTTCCGCGTATTCCTGCAGATGGCGGTGGTGCTGACCTATGCCGGCGGATCGCCGGTGGTGAAGGTCGGCCGCATCGCCGGTCAGTTCGCTAAGCCGCGTTCGGCGCCGACCGAGACGCAAGACGGCATCGAGCTGCCGAGCTATCGCGGCGACATCATCAACGGCATTGATTTCACCGAGGAGTCCCGCTCGCCGGATCCGCAGCGCATGCACATGGGCTATCGCCAGGCGGCGGCGACGCTGAACCTGCTGCGCGCGTTCGCCCAAGGCGGCTACGCCAACCTGGAGCACGTGCATCAGTGGAATCTCGGCTTCGTCGCCGATAGCCCCGCCGGTCACCGCTACCAGGAGCTCTCCGATCATATCGCGGAGACGCTGCGCTTCATGCGTGCGATCGGGCTGACGCCGGAGAACACGTCGCAGCTTCGCTCGACGAGCCTTTATACGAGCCACGAGGCGTTGCTGCTCGGCTACGAGCAGGCGTTGACGCGCGTCGATTCCACGTCAGGCGATTGGTACGCTACGTCGGGCCACTTTTTATGGGCGGGCGATCGCACGCGCCAGCTCGACCACGCGCATCTGGATTATCTGCGCGGCGTCAAGAATCCGATTGGCGTGAAGATCGGCCCGAGCATGACGCCGGATGAGTTGATAAAGATGATCGACCTTTTGAGCCCGCAGAACGAGCCGGGTCGGCTGACGCTGATTTGCCGCTTCGGCGCCGACAAGGTCGGCGATCACCTGCCGGCGCTGATCCGCGCAGTGGAACGCGAGGGCAAATCCGTGGTGTGGGCTTGCGATCCAATGCACGGCAACACGATCAAGGCGGCCAGCGGCTACAAGACGCGGCCCTTCGATCTGATCCTGAAAGAGGTCGAGGCCTTCTTCGACATTCACCGGAGCGAAGGCACGCATGCGGGCGGCCTGCACGTTGAAATGACCGGAAGCAACGTCACCGAATGCGTGGGTGGCGCCAAGGCGCTGACCGATGCGGATTTGTCGGACCGCTACCACACCCATTGCGATCCCCGGTTGAACGCCGATCAGTCGATCGAGCTTGCCTTTATCGTAGCCGAGCGCCTGCGGCGGGAGCGGGAAGAGCATCCGCAGCCCGAAATATCCATCGCGGCTGGCGAATAAGGTGGATGTCCGTCTGGCGGGCTTGCGCGCCCACCGCTAGGTTCGATCCATGACCGGCGACACCAGGACCTCATTCAAGCTTGCGTTTGCGCAGCTCAACCCGGTCGTGGGCGATATTGAGGGCAATCTCGATATGGCCCGCAAGGCGCGCGCGTCCTTGGGCAAGGCGGACGCCGACCTGATCGTGTTCACCGAGCTCTACCTCACGGGCTATCCGCTCGAGGACCTCGTGTTGAAGCCGGCTCTGCAGCTTGCAGCGCGGGAGGCGTGCCAGGCGTTGGCGCGCGAAACCGCGGACGGTGGCCCGGCGCTGCTCATGGGGCTTCCTTGGGGCGAGGGCGATGCGGTCTACAACGCCGTGGCGCTTCTTGCCGAGGGCCGCATCGAGGCGGTCCGTTACAAGGTGATCCTGCCGAACTACGGCGTATTCGACGAAAAGCGTGTCTTCGCGTCGGGGCCAATCCCGGCACCGATCGAATTCCGTGGCCTGTCTCTCGGCGTGCCGATCTGCGAGGACATCTGGACCGATGAGATTTGCCAGGCGCTGGTCGAGGCCGGCGCCGAAATACTCGTCGTGCCGAACGGGTCACCCTATTGGATGGGCAAGCAGGCGACTCGTTATGAGGTAGCTGAAACCCGCGTGGCGGAAACGCGCCGGCCGCTCGCTTATCTCAATCAGGTCGGCGGACAGGATGAGCTTGTCTTCGACGGCGGCTCGTTCGTGCTCAATGCCGATGGGGAGCTGGCCGTGCAGCTTCCGGCTTGGGAGGAGGCGCTTGTCGTCACCGAATGGCGCCGCGAGGATAGCGGCTGGCACTGTCTGACCGAACCGGTCGCGGCCGTGGAGGAAGGCGAGGCTGCCAACTATCTCGCCTGCGTCGTGGGGCTTCGCGACTATATCGACAAGAACGGTTTTCCGGGCGTTGTGCTCGGCCTTTCGGGTGGCATTGATTCTGCGCTTGTCGCGGTGATGGCGGTGGATGCGCTGGGCGCGGACCGCGTGCACTGCGTGATGCTGCCGTATGAATACACCAGCCAGGAAAGCTTGAGTGATGCGGAGACCATCGCGAAGGCGCTCCACGTACGCTACGACATCTTGCCGATCCATGAGGGTGTGGATGGTTTGAGCAAATGCCTGGAAGACGTGCTGCAGGGCGCGCCGGGCGACTTCACGTTGGAGAATCTTCAGTCGCGTACGCGTGGCACGCTGCTCATGGCGATCTCCAACAAGCTCGGTCCACTCGTGCTGACCACAGGCAACAAATCGGAAGTGTCCGTGGGATACGCAACGCTCTATGGCGACATGAATGGCGGCTTCAACCCGCTGAAGGATCTCTACAAGGGGCAAGTCTACGCGCTGTCGCGCTATCGCAACGTGCATCGGCCCAAAGGGTGTCTTGGGCCGGACGGCTTGATCATTCCGGAAAGCGTGCTGACCAAGGATCCGTCCGCCGAGCTAAAGCCGGGGCAGCGCGATGTGGATAGTTTGCCGCCATATCCTGTTCTCGACGACATCCTCAATTGCTTGGTTGAGCAGGAGATGCCGGTGCCTGAGATCATCGCGCGCGGGCATGCGCCGGAGATCGTGAAGAAGGTCGAGAAGATGCTCTATCTCGCCGAGTACAAACGGCGCCAGGCCGCGCCCGGCGTGAAGATCACCGAAAGAAACTTCGGCCGCGACCGGCGCTATCCCATCACCAACAAATTCCGCGAGCGGACTTGAGATGACCGTGACCGTCCGTTTTGCGCCGAGCCCGACGGGGCGGCTCCATGCAGGAAATATCCGCACGGCGCTAATCAACTATCTGTTCGCCCGCAAAGCAGGCGGCAACTTCATCTTGCGCTTGGACGACACCGATAAGGAGCGCTCGACGGAAGCGTTCGCACGCGGCATCGAGGAGGACGTGTCTTGGCTCGGCATCGAATGGGCGCAGCTCGTCCGCCAGTCGGATCGTCTGGCGCGTTACGAAGCAGCCGTCGAAAAGCTCAAAGACATGGGACGACTCTATCCGGCCTACGAAACGCCGGAGGAATTGGAGCTAAAGCGCAAGCGGCAGCTCGCGCGCGGCAAGCCGCCGGTCTACGACCGCGCCGCGTTGAAGCTCTCGGATGAGGACAAGGCGAAGCTTGAGGCGGAAGGCCGCAAGCAACATTGGCGGTTCAAATTGGAGCCGGGCGATGTCACCTGGGATGACCTGGTGCGCGGCAAGCAGCACGTAGACGCGGGCTCGCTGTCGGACCCGGTGCTGATCCGCGCCGATGGCACCTATCTCTACACGCTGCCGAGCGTTGTCGATGACATCGACCTCGGTGTGACCCACGTCATTCGCGGCGAAGATCACGTGGCCAACACGGCGCCGCAAATCCAGCTCTTTGAGGCGCTTGGGGCGACGTCTCCCGCTTTCGGCCATCACAATCTTCTGGTGGGCGCAGACGGGCAGGCGCTGTCGAAGCGCGATCGTTCGCTCGCCATCGAGGGGATGCGGGCCGACGGGATCGAGCCGCTCGCGGTCACCAGCTACGCGGCCACGGTCGGGACGTCCGACCCGGTCGCGCCCCATGCCAGTCTCGATGAGCTGGCGGTGGCTTTCGACTTCGCCAAGCTGTC
>DGOS01000061.1:0-18405 GCA_002390155.1 Hyphomicrobiaceae bacterium UBA4460
CTGCCCCCGCAACTGTAAGCGGCGAGCCGGAGCCTAAAGCCACTGGGAGGTCATTCCCGGGAAGGCGGCAAACGGCAAAGACCCGCAAAGCCAGGAGACCTACCGTCGATCTGATGGCCGGCCGGGCGGGGTGCCTCGGCGGCGGTTAGCTCGAAGGCCGGAGCTAAACTCCGGTCCCACACCCCAGACGCATGTGCCCGAGGAGCGGCTTTCCGGGGTGACTTTCACCGACATTACCCGTGACGATGACGCAGAAAACCGTTCTGGAACAACGGTCTATGTCTGCGTGACTTGCCGCAGGCCGGGCGACCCCGAGGACGGTCCGCGCCCAGGGCTCAAGCTCGCCCGCGAGACGGCGCTAGCGGCCGACGGGACGGGTGTTGCCGTGTGCGAAATCGAATGCCTCGCCAATTGCAGCCGCTCGCTCAGCGCCGCATTACGTTGTCACGGCAGCTGGACCTACATTTTCGGCGGCCTGGAGGCGGGTCGCGACGCGAAGGCCCTGATCGAGGGGGCGCAACTCTTGGCGCGCGCGGAAGACGGCTTGCTCCCCTGGCGCGGCCGCCCCGACATTCTCAAGCGCGGGCTGATTGCCCGCACGCCGCCACTCGGCTTCACGGAAGGAGACTAAATGACGTCACTCGCCCGCGTTCCTTGCACCATCGTCACCGGCTTTCTCGGCTCGGGCAAGACGACGCTGATTCGCCATGTGCTGGCCAATGCGAATGGCCGCCGGCTCGCAGTCATCGTAAACGAATTCGGCGATGAGGGCATTGACGGCGAGATCCTCAAAGGCTGCGGCGACTCCAACTGCTCAGAGGAGAACATCGTCGAGCTGGCCAATGGCTGCCTGTGCTGCACCGTGGCGGACGAGTTCGTGCCGGCGCTCGATGAGATCTTGGCGCGCAAGCCGGAAGTCGATCACATCGTCATCGAGACCTCCGGGCTCGCACTGCCGAAACCTCTCGTGCAGGCCTTCCATTGGCCGGCGATCAAGAGCCGCGTGACCGTGGATGGGGTCGTCGCCGTGGTGGATGGCGCCGCGCTCGCCGACGGCCAAGTCTCCGCCGATCTCGAAGCGCTCGCCACGCAGCGCGCGGCGGACGATGCGCTCGACCACGACGATCCCATCGAGGAAGTCTTCGAAGATCAGATCGCCTGCGCCGATCTCGTCGTGCTGAACAAACGCGACCTGCTGGACGAGCCTGGCATGAAACGCGCGATGACGACGGTTGCGGGCGCGCTGCCGCGCACAATCGGCATCGTCACTGTAGCCGAGGGCAAAGTGGACCCCGGCGCATTGCTGGGCCTCGGCGTCGGCACCGAGAACGATATTGAGAACCGCATGACCCATCACGACGCCGAAGCGGATCACGACCACGACGATTTCGATAGCTTCGTGGTGCCGCTTGGCGAAGTTGGCGATCCGGCGACCCTCGCCGCGCGCATTACCGCGCTCGCCGAGACGCACAATGTGCTCCGGGTGAAGGGCTTCGCCTCGGTTGCGGGCAAGCCCATGCGACTCCTCGTCCAAGCCGTTGGTCCGCGCGTCAGTCATTATTACGATCGCGCTTGGGGGCCATCGGAAGATCGCCAAGGCAGCGTCGTCGTTATCGGCTTGAAAGGCCTCGATCGCGACGCCGTCACCAAGTCGCTCGCCGGGTAACGCGCATGCATTTGCTGCAGACAGACGCCGCGACACTCGACGACATCGTCGAGCCGGTCGATCTCGGCCAGACGCCCGGCGACATCGTTGTGTTGTCGTTTGTCGACAGCGATCTCACTGGGCTTGCGTCCGCCTATGCCGCAGAGCGCGATGTCCTGCCCAGCGTGCGGCTCGCGCATTTGCGCGAGTTGCGTCACCCGATGTCCATTGATTTGTGGATCGATACGGTGGCGCGCCACGCCAAGATCATCGTCGTGCGACTGCTCGGCGGGCTCGACTGGTGGCACTATGGCGTGGAACAGCTCGCGGCGGCTGCGCATGAACACGGCATTGCGCTTGCGGTCCTGCCCGGCGAGGACCGTGACGATGCGCGCCTGTTCGAAGCAGGAACGCTTCGGACAGACGATCTCAAGACGTTGCTTGCCTATTTCCGCGAAGGCGGGCCCGACAATTTGCGCGGTCTCCTCCGCTGCCTTGCGTGCCACGCTGGACGCAACCTCGATGTGCCGAAGCCGGCGCGCGTCCCCCGCATGGCGGGCTATGTTCCTGGCAAAGGCGCCGTGCCGCTTCATGTGCTGCGCGATGAAATCGCCACCGGAAATCCTCTCGTGCCGATCTTGTTCTACCGGGCCGCGCTGCTTTCCACGGATACCGCGCCGATCGATGCGTTGTGCGCGGCGCTTGCCGGACGCGGATTGACCCCAGCCCCGCTCTTCGTGCCGAGCCTGAAAGACAAAGAAGCCGCCGCGTTCGTGCGCGAAACGCTGCAAATGTTCTCGCCTGCCGCCGTCGTCACCACAACTGCGTTTGCCGCGGGCGACGGCGCAGCCTCGCCATTCGACGGCACCGACGCGCCGATCCTGCAAGCGGTGATCGCCACCACGCGGCGCGCGGCCTGGGCCGAGAACCCCCGCGGGCTCGGGCCCTCCGATCTCGCCATGCATATCGTGCTGCCGGAGCTGGATGGGCGCGTACTTACCGGCGCGCTGGCCTTCAAGGAGGCGCTCCCCAAGGACGATGCGCTCGCTTTCACCGCCTATGTGAGCAGGCCGGAGCCGGAGCTGATCGAGGCGGCGGCAGACAAGATCGCCGCGCTGGTCCGTCTCCAGGAAGCGCCGCGCGCCGAACGGCGCATTGCCGTGGTGATGCCCGACTATCCCGGCGCGGGCGGCCGCGATGGCTACGCGGTCGGGCTTGATGTGCCGGCAAGCGTGCTTGCGCTTCTCGCCGATCTCCGCGAGGCGGGGTACACGGTCGATCACGTACCTGCGGATGCGCCTGCGCTTCTCGCATCGCTGGGTGAGGACGGTACGCTCGCGCTGTCACGGGACGACTACGCCCGCCTGCTCGCCGCGCTCCCTGAAGGCATTTCCGAAGAGATGAACGCCGGCTGGGGCGCGCCGGAGGACGATCCCGATTTTCGCGATGGCGCCTTCCGGTTCCGTGCCGCGCGCTTCGGCAATATCACCGTGGCGCTACCGCCCGATCGGGGCAACACACATGATCGCCGCGCCGACTATCACGATCCGACCTTGCCGCCGCGCCATGCGCTGCTCGCCTTTGGCCTTTGGCTGCAGCACGAGGTCGCCGCGCATGCGTTGCTTCATCTCGGCGCGCACGGCACGCTGGAATGGCTTCCGGGCAAAGCGGTCGCGCTGTCGGCGGCATGCTTTCCGCAGAGCGTCGTCGGCGCGCTGCCGGTGATCTATCCCTTCATCGTTTCCAATCCGGGCGAGGCGGCGCAAGCCAAGCGCCGCGTGGCTGGCGTCACCATCGGGCATTTGCCGCCGCCGCTGACGGGCACTGAAATGTCCGGCGCGGCGTTGGAACTGGAGCAGCTCGTCGACGAGTACGCCATTGCCGACGGGCTCGACCGGCGTCGGCGCGAGCGCTTGGCGCGGCTCATCGTCGACAAGGCGCAAGGCTCGGGGCTGGCGCGCGAAGCCGGCGTTGCACGCGACGAAGGCGACGACGATGCGCTGCGCAAGATCGATGCTTGGCTTTGCGATCTCAAAGATCTCGCCGTCAAGGACGGCTTGCACACTTACGGCCGCGCGCCGCACACCGACGACGCGGCGTGGCTGGCTTGCGCAGATGCCGAACGCGATGCGCTGCTTACGGCGCTCGACGGCAAACGCGTGGAGCCGGGGCCGGCAGGCGCGCCGTCGCGCGGGCGCCGCGACGTTCTGCCCACGGGGCGCAATCTTTTCACCGCCGACCCGCGCGTGTTGCCGACCCGCACGGCCATGGAACTTGGCGCAGCCGCCGCCGATGAGGTCATCCGCGGCTATATGCAAACCCATGGCGAAAGCCCACGCGCACTCGTCATCGATCTGTGGGGCAGCGCGACCTTGCGCACCGGCGGTGAGGAAATCGCCCAAGGGCTTGTCCTGATGGGCTGCCGTCCCACTTGGGATCCGGCCACGGGCCGCGTCACCGGCATGGAAGTCTTGCCCCCTGCGGTCATGGGCCGGCCGCGCGTCGACGTTACCTGGCGCATTTCGGGGCTGTTCCGCGATCTCTTTCCGGCGCAGATCGCACTGATCGATGCGGCCGTGAAGCTGGTCGCGGCCCGCGACGAAGACGATCACGACAATCCGCTGGCGGCGGCACGGCGCGCGGGCGACGACGATGCGGCGCCGGCCCGGATCTTCGGCAATGCGCCGGGCGCCTACGGGGCCGGCGTCGAGGACCTGCTGGGCCGCGATGCGCCGGACGACGTTCTCGGCGCGGCTTACCTGGCGGCCACCTCGCATGCTTATGGCGGCGCGGAGGCGGAAGGCCTCGCCCGGCCTGGAGCGTTTGCGACCCGCGTGACGGATGCCGACCTGCTGCTGCACACCTCGGACGATCCGAGCCGCGATATCCTCGAGGGCGCGGAGGACGTGGCGCATATCGGTGGGTTCGCGGCGGCGGCCCGGTCGCTGGGCGCCACACCCGATCTGGTCATGTTGGACGTGACCAATCCGGAGCGCCCACGCGCGCGGCCGCTTCCCCAGGCCCTGGCCCGCATCGTTCGCGGCCGCGCCACGAGCCCGAAATTCATCAATGGGATGATGCGCCATGGGGCGCGCGGTGCCGCTGAGCTCGCCGAGACCGTGGACCGGCTGGTGGACTTCGCCGAGACGACGGGTGCCGTCTCAAGCGCGCTGTTCGACGAAGTGCATCGCGCTTATCTCGGAGACAAGGCTGTGCGCGAGTTTCTCGTCTCCGAAAATCCGGAGGCGGCGCGCGCCATTGCCGAACGGTTGGAGGCAGCGCGCGCCAAAGGCCTGTGGCATCCAAGGCGCAACGACTTGAACACTGAGATGATCGCGCGTGCGAGCGAGGCTGCGTTATGACCGTTGCTCTCGCACGCGGCGATTGTCCGCGCCTTGCCGCGCCGATGGAGACGGGTGATGGTCTCCTGGCACGCATCGTGCCTATTGGGCCGATCGGGATCGATGGGTTCGCCGCGCTCTGCGCCGCCGCACAGACTTGCGGCAACGGCCTCATGGAGATAAGTGCGCGGGGCAGCTTGCAGGTGCGCGGGCTCACACAGAAGTCGGCGCCCCTATTCGCCGACGCTGCCGCGCGGCTCGGGCTCGATGCAGGCGACGGCACGCCGGTACTCGCCACGCCGCTTCCCGACGATCCCGCAGCGCTGATCGATGCGCATGGACTGGCCGCCGAGATCCGGCACAGCATCGGCGCTCGCGATCTTAATTTGGCGCCGAAGGTCTCCGTGATCGTCGATGGGGGCGGCCGCATCCATCTCGATGCACTGCCCGCCGATATCCGGCTCCGCGCCGTTGCATTATCCGATGGGCCGAAGCTTCTCGTCTCGCTTGGCGGCGATGCGGCCACGTCGATACCGCTTGGTCTGGTGAGGCTTGGCGATGCGCCCGCCGTCGTGGCGGATTTGTTGGCCGTGATTGCCGCGCACGGAGCTTTGACGCGTGCGCGCGATGTCTCCGACGTCAACGCTTTCGCTTCGGCAGTGCGTGACTGGTTGGAGTCGTCCGTCGCGGTGTCTTCGCGCAAGCGCGCGCAGACTATCGGGCTTCACGGATTGAAAGATGGACGCTGCGCCGTCGGCATTGCTTTGCCGTTTGGCCAGGCCCGTGCGCTCGACTTGATCGCGCTAACTCAGATCGCGCGCGCCAACGGGGCGGCATGGCTCGCAACTGCGCCGGAACGCACATTGCTGATCGGGCCGATCGGTGAAATGACGGGCTTTGCGCTCGCAACCGCAGCCGACACGCTCGGCTTTGTCGTTGATGCACGAGATTCGCGGCGGCGCGTGGTGGCGTGCCCCGGCGCGCCGGCCTGCAACTCGGGGCTCATCCCGGCGCGCAAGCTCGCCGCCGAGATCGCGGAGAGCTTGCCGGCCTCGGAAGGCGGTATCGCCGTGCATGTGTCCGGCTGTGCAAAGGGCTGCGCGCATCCCGCGCATGCGCCGCTCACTGCCGTCGGCACCGGCCGAGGCTACGGCTTCGTGCATAACGGCACGGCGCGCGGCGAGCCGGAAGGTTACGTCGAACCGCATGAGCTGTTGGGCATGGCGTTGTCTGCCGGGGAGAGCAGTGATGCGTGAGCTGGACTATATCCGCGACGGCACGGCGATCTATGAGCGGTCATTCGCCATCATTCGCGACGAGGCGGATCTGTCGCGCTTCACGCCGGAGCAGGCGGAAGTGGCGGTCCGCATGATTCATGCTTGCGGGCGCGTCGATGCGGCGGAGGTGATCGACTTCTCACCGGAACTGGTGCCGGCGGCAAGGCGCGCGCTTCAACAAGGTGCGCCGATCTTCTGCGACGCGCAGATGGTGGCGCATGGTGTGACCCGGGCGCGGCTGCCGTCCGACAACGATGTGGTTTGCAGCTTGCGTGACGAACGCGTGCCTGCGCTTGCCGCTGAACTTGGCACAACCCGTTCCGCCGCTGCGCTCGAGTTGTGGCGCGATAGGCTCGAAGGCAGCGTCGTCGCCATCGGCAATGCGCCCACCGCGCTGTTTCATTTGCTGGAGATGCTGGCGGCCGGTGCGCCGAAGCCCGCAGCGATCCTCGGCGTTCCCGTGGGCTTCGTGGGCGCGGCGGAGTCCAAAGACGCGCTCGCCGACAACACACATGGCGTACCCTATCTCGTGGTACGCGGACGCATGGGCGGCAGCGCCATGACGGCGGCGGCGATCAACGCGCTCGCCAAGGAGGGGATATGACCGGACGATTGATCGGCGTCGGCGTCGGGCCCGGCGATCCAGAGCTTCTCACCCTCAAGGCGCTCGATGCGTTGAAGTCAGCGGACGTGGTGGCGTATTTCGCCAAGGCGGGAAACGAGAGCAACGCGCGCGCCGTCGTCGCTGCGCATCTGAATGGCGCCGAGGAGCTGCCGCTGCTCTATCCCGTGACCACCGAAGTGCCGAAAGAGACAGCAGCCTATCGTGATGCGATCCGTGACTTCTACGATGTCTCGGCCGCCGCCGTGGCGTCGCACCTCGATGACGGGCGTGACGTCGCCGTGCTCTCCGAAGGCGACCCGATGTTCTACGGCTCCTACATGCATATTCATGTGCGGCTGAGCGAGCGCTACCCCACCGAAGTTGTCGCGGGCGTCACGGGGATGTCCGGGTGCTGGTCCATGACCGACGCCCCCATGACCCAAGGCGACGACATCTTCACCGTCCTGCCGGGGACGCTGCCCGAATACGAGCTGGAGCGGCGGCTGGCGGATACCAACGCTGCGGTGGTGATGAAGATCGGACGGCATCTGCCGAAGATTCGCCGCGCCTGCGAGCGCGCCGGTTGCCTCGACCGCGCCATCTATGTGGAACGCGGCACGATGGCGAACGCGGCAGTCATGAAGCTGACCGACAAGCTCGATACGGCGGCACCCTATTTCGCCATCGTGCTGGTGCCCGGCTGGGAGCAGCGCAGATGACCGGGCGGCTCGCCATTGTCGGGCTCGGGCCGGGCGACGACCGTTACCTGACGCCTGAGGCACGCGAGGCGCTCGATGGCGCCGATGCGCTCTATGGCTATGGGCCTTATCTCGATCGCGTGCCTGAGCGCTGCGGCCAGGCGCGGCATGAGTCCGGGAACCGCGTCGAAGGCGCGCGGGCCGAAGCTGCCTTGCGCGACGCCGCGTCCGGCGCGCAAGTCGCCATGGTCTCCGGCGGCGATCCTGGCGTATTCGCCATGGCGTCGGCCGTGTGCGGCGAGATCGAAGCCGGGCCGGAGAGCTGGCGCACGTTGGATGTGGTCGTGGTGCCCGGCATCACGGCGATGCTTATGGTGGCGGCGCGGGCCGGCGCACCACTCGGTCATGATTTCTGCGCCATGTCGCTGTCGGACAATCTGAAGCCTTGGGACCTCATTGAACGGCGGCTCGATGCGGCGGCCTCGGCCGGCTTCGTCATCGCGCTCTATAATCCCATCTCCAAGGCACGGCCCTGGCAGCTCGGCGAGGCTTTCACGCGCCTTGCCCGACATCTTGCGCCGACGACGCCTGTTGTGTTCGGGCGCGCGGCAGGCCGCGACGATGAAGCCATGACCATCACGACGCTGGACCAGGCTCACGATGTCAAAGCCGACATGGCCACGCTGGTGATTGTCGGATCACCTGAGACGCGCGTCATTGCGCGCCAGGGCCACGCGCCGCTCGTCTACACGCCGCGCACCGCGGCAGCGGTGAGCGCATGATCGAGCCAAGCCACAACAGCGTCGACGGTCTCGACGGACGGGGCTTCGGACAGAGAAGGCCTCCTCAGCATCACGACAGGCAGGCGCATGGCACGTGCCGCGGCGATCTTGCCGTAGGAGGCATCGCCGCCGCTGTTCTTGGCGACGATGACGTCGATGCGGTGACGTTCGAGCAACGCGCGATCATCCGCCTCGCTGAAGGGCCCGCGCGCGGTAAGATAGATGGCATGAGGTACAGCAAGGGGCGGGTCGATAGGATCGACGCTGCGCACCAGATAGGTATGTTGCGGCGCGGCCGTGAACGGCGCGATCTCTTTGCGGCCGAGCGCGAGGAACACACGCCGCGGTGCTTGCCCAAGCGCGGCAACGGCACTTGCGACGCTTCCGGCCTCGATCCATTGATCGCCGTCCATCTTCGCCCACGCCGGCCGGCGCAAGGCGAGAAAGGGGACGCCGCACGCCTCAGCCGCGCGCGCCGCGTTCTCGGAGATTATCTGCGCAAAGGGATGCGTGGCATCGACCAGCGCGCCGATCTTCTCAGCCCGCAAATATTCTATAAGCCCATCCACCCCGCCGAAGCCGCCGACACGCGTCGGCACGCCTTGCGGCAACGGCTTTGCCGTGCGTCCGGCGAGCGACAGCGTGACGGTCAAATCTGCCCGGCCCGCGAGCGCTCCAGCCAAGACGCGGGCTTCCGTGGTGCCACCAAGAATGAGGATATTCATGATGCGCTCTGAACCAACCATGCCGAACCCTGCCTCATCGCCGCGCTGGCTGTCCATCATTGGGATCGGCGAGGACGGGGTGGAGGGCTTGAGCCGGGGCGCCCGCGACCTCATCGCCAACGCCGAGATCGTGTTCGGCCACGCACGGCATCTCTCTTTGGCGCGACCCCTGATTAATGGCCAGTCCAAGCCGTGGCCATCGCCTTTCTCGCTCGCGGTGGGCGAGGTTCTGGGCATGCGGGGGCGGCAGATTTGCGTGCTCGCCTCGGGCAATCCGTTCTTCTATGGCGTCGGCGCAACTCTCGCCGGCCATGTGCCACCGGAGGAGGTCTGGGTCGTCCCGGCGCCGTCTGCCTTTAGCTTGGCGGCGGCGCGCTTGAGTTGGGCAATCCCAGAAACCACGTTGCTTTCCGTGCATGGCCGAGCCGTGGATCGTATCCGGCCGCACCTCCATCCGGGTGCGCACATTCTTGCGTTGACCTCGGACGCAGAGGGTCCGGCGACGCTCGCGCGGCTTCTGACCGAGATTGGGTTCGGCGCTTCGAACTTGACCGTTCTCGAAGCCCTTGGCGGTGAGAGGGAACGCGTGCGCAGCGTGCGCGCCGACGCCTTCGATATCGAAGACGTGGCGGCGCTGAATACGCTGGCAATCGACGTCGTCGCGGCGTCACCGGACGCACGCATCATCGCCTACGCGCCGGGCCTTGCCGACAACCTGTTCGAGAACGACGGACAGATCACCAAACGGGAAGTCCGGGCAATCACCCTGTCGTCGCTCGCGCCGCGGCGCAGCGAACTTCTGTGGGACGTTGGCGCGGGCGCCGGCTCCGTCGCCATCGAATGGATGCTGGCGCATCGGTCGCTCCGCGCCATTGCCATCGAAGCGCGGCCGGAGCGTGCCGCGTGCATCAGCCGCAATGCGCTCGCTTTCGGCGTTCCCGATCTTGAAGTGGTCGAGGGCGAAGCACCCGACGCGCTCGCCGGCCTCGAAGCGCCCGATGCGATCTTTATTGGCGGCGGCGCAAGTACAACGGGTGTGTTGGATGCGTGCATCGCGGCGCTGAAGCCGGGTGGCCGCCTTGTTGCCAACGCCGTCACACTTGAGACCGAATCTGAATTTATCGCCCTGCACGCGCTGCGCGGTGGCGAGCTCACACGCGCGGCGATATCGAGAGCCGACCGAGTCGGCGGCAAGACAGGATGGCGGCCGGCACTGCCGGTCACACAATGGGTTTGGAGAAAGACATGATTGTTGCGGGGATCGGCTGCAAGCGGGGCACGACAGTGGAGGAGGTCGAGGCGGCGATCGACGCGGCCCTCGCGGCGGCTGACGAGACACGCGAAGCCATCGAGATCATCGCCACCTCCGACGGGAAGGGCAGCGAAACCGGCATCATCGAGGCGGCCGCGGCGCGCGGTGTCCAACTCGTTCTGGTGAAGCCAGCCGCCTTGGAAGCGGCAGGCCCACGCACGCAAAGTTCATCGCCCCGTGTGAAGGAGCTCTTCGGCGTTCCTTCCGTGGCGGAGGCCGCGGCGCTAGCGGCTGCGGGCCCCGACGCGGCGCTGCTCGTGCCACGCATCGTTGTCGGTCCCGCCACTTGCGCGTTGGCGGGCCACAAGGACGGCGCGTGACCGTCCACTTCATCGGGGCTGGTCCAGGCGCGGCCGACCTCATTACGCTGCGCGGGCGCGATCTTCTGGCGCGCTGTCCGGTCTGCCTCTACGCCGGATCGATTGTTTCGAAGGACATGCTGGCCCACTGCCCACCAGATGCGCGGCTCGTAGATACGGCGCCGCTATCGCTGGATGAGATCGAAGCGGAGTACACCGCCGCGCACGAGGCGGGACAGGACGTGGCGCGGCTTCACTCGGGCGACATATCCGTGTTCAGCGCCGTCGCCGAGCAGATGCGCCGGCTCGATGCGCGCGGCATTCCCTATACGCTGACGCCGGGCGTGCCGTCCTTCGCCGCCGCCGCTGCGGTGCTGCATCGCGAACTCACCGTGCCGGAAGTGGCGCAGAGCGTGGTGCTGACCCGCGTGCCGGGACGCGCATCGCGCATGCCCGACGGCGAGACGTTGGAAGCGTTCGCCGCGACGGGTGCAACGCTCGCCATCCATCTGGCTATCCACG
The DNA here is from genome assembly GCA_002390155.1 of Hyphomicrobiaceae bacterium UBA4460. The sequence goes on from DGOS01000061.1 coordinate 11,206, forward strand.
CACTCGACAATGTGGTGGAGACATTGCTGCCGCTCTATGGCGCGGACTGCCCCGTCGCGGTGGTGGCGCATGTCAGCCAGCCGCAACAGCGCATCGTTCGCGGCACACTCGGCGACATTTGTGCAGCACTCGCAGGCGATCCCATCGAACGCACCGCGCTGATTCTGGTAGGACGCGCGTTAGCAGCCGAAGATTTTCGGGAGAGCGCGCTCTACGATCCGGACTATCGACGCCGCTACCGGGAAGGTCCGGCATGAGGACACGGCGCCTGGCCCACGAGTTCGCCTTGACGGTCGAACACCACGACTTCGATCTCAACGGGCTTGCCGGCCACGACGCCGGATGCGGTCTCCTGCGCGGCGCGCGCAACCGCATCGCCAAGCGCGATACCTTCGGTGCGCGCATGATCGAAAGCCTCCGCCGCCGTGTTGGATGCGCGGATGCGCTGACACGCCTCGTCCGAGCCGCCGGCCCGCGCGGCAAGCTCGCCAAGCATGTCGAGATCGACGCTGCCGCGCTTGGAGTGGAGATCGAGCAAGCCTTGGGCGAGCTTCGTCATCTTGCCCACGCCGCCCGCAATCGTGACGCGCGGCACGGGATGGGTCTTTACGTATTTAAGCGTGCCGCCGACGAAATCGCCCATGTCGATGAGCGCCGTCTCGGGCAGGCCGTACATATTTTGCACGGCGGCCTCAGACGTCGATCCGGTGGAAGCCGCGATGTGGTCAAGTCCGCAGGCAAGCGCCACGTCGATACCGCGATGAATCGAATGGATCCACGCCGAGCAGGAGTACGGCACGACAATGCCGGTGGTGCCGAGGATCGACAGCCCGCCGACAATGCCGAGCCGGCCGTTCAGCGTCTTCTCGGCGAGCGCGGCTCCGTTCGGCACGGCGATCTCCACTTCAACATCGCCCGCGTCATGAAGCGCGGTCGCGACCTCGGTGATGGCATCGCGGATCATTTGGCGGGGCACGGGATTGATCGCCGGTTCGCCGGGCGGAATAGCAAGCCCGGGCCGCGTCACCGTGCCGACGCCCTCGCCGGCACAGAACGTCACGCCGCTTTCGGGTGCACCGGGCTGGACCGTCGCCAGGATCAACGCGCCATGGGTGACGTCGGGATCATCGCCGGCGTCCTTGACCACGCCCGCGGTGGCGGCGCGGTTGCCGCGCGCCGTAGCCGCGAGGGCAAAAGCGGGCCTCTGACCGCCCGGCAGTCCGATCTCGACGGGGTCGGGGAATTCGCCCGTCAGCAGCCCCGCATACGCCGCCTTGGCGGCGGCGGCGGCACAAGCGCCAGTGGTCCAGCCCTTGCGGAGCGGGCGGGCGGTCTCATCCATGCTCTTGGCTATAGAGCGCCGGAGCCCTCCCGTCACGCGGGGAGAGCCTCATGAGCGCGACGAGCGCGCCCGCTCTGATCGTCGGGTCCCACCGGTCCGGGGCCGGAAAGACCACGGTCACCCTGGCGCTACTCGCCGGCCTTCGCCGCCGGGGGCGTCGCGTGCGGGCTGCGAAGACCGGCCCGGACTATATCGACCCGGCCTTCCACGCCGCGGCGACGGGCCGAGACAGTGTCAATCTCGATAGCTGGGCCATGGGGCCGGGGTTGCTCGATGCGCTGATGGGCGAGGCGACGGCGGGGTGCGATATCGCCGTCATCGAGGGCGTCATGGGCCTGTTCGATGGGGTCGGCAGTGCGGGCACGGGAGCCACGGCGGATCTCGCCGCGCGCTTTTCGCTGCCGGTGATCCTGGTGATCGATGCCTCCGGCCAATCGCAGTCCGCAGCGGCGCTGCTACGCGGCTTCGCCAGCCACGATCCGAACGTGCGCATTGCCGGCGTCATTCTCAATCGTGTCGCAAGTGACCGCCACGCGCGGTTTCTGAGCCAAGCCATCGGCGCTTTGGAGATTCCGATCTTCGGCGTGTTGCCGCGCGATGAGACGATCGCCCTGCCGTCGCGGCATCTTGGGTTGGTGCAGGCGCGCGAGCACGACAACCTCGACGCCACGCTCGATGCGCTAGGGCAATTGGCGGCGCAGCATCTCGATCTCGATGCGATTGCGTCTTGCGCCACGCCGCCGCATATTGCGGGAAACGGGTCGGCGATCGCGTTGCCGCCGCCCGGTGCGCGCATCGCGCTCGCGCAGGACGCCGCGTTCACGTTTCTTTATCCGCACATTGTTCGAGGCTGGCGGCAACACGGCGCGGAGATCGTACCGTTTTCACCGCTTGCCGACGAAGGTCCCGACGACACTTGCGATGCCTGCTGGCTCCCGGGCGGTTATCCGGAGCTGCACGCGGGCGCGCTCGCAGCAAGAAACACATTCAAGACGCAGCTTGCCGCGTTCGCCAAGACGCGTCCCGTGCACGGCGAGTGCGGCGGATACATGGTTCTCGGAGAAGCGCTGATCGATGCGGACGGCGAGCGGCATGCCATGACGGGCCTGTTGGGCCATTCGACAAGCTTCGCAGAGCGCAAGCTTCACCTCGGCTATCGCGAGGCGCGGCTTCTGTACGACTGTGCGCTCGGCAAAAATGGCGCTGAGGTGCGCGGTCATGAATTCCACTATGCGAGCGTGACGGAAACCGGGAACGATACGCCATTGGCCGAGATGTTCGATGGCGAAGGCAACGAGCTCGGCCCCGCTGGTGGACGGCGCGGCCACGTTACCGGCACGTTCTTTCACGCCATCGCCGTAGGCTAGCTCACGCGTCTTTGTCTTCAGACTTGTTTGTCGGAGACTTGTGCCTCTTCGAATGTCGCCATGCCGGTGTGGCAAGCGAGCGCGGCGCGCAGCACCAGCACCGCAACGGCGGCGCCGGAACCTTCGCCAAGACGCATGCCGAGATCGAGCAGTGGCGTCATACCAAGCTCGCGCAACAGAAGACAATGTCCGGCCTCGGCTGACACATGTCCGACATGGGCATGATCGAGCGCATCGGCGCGCAACGCCTTGAGCGGTGCGACCGCCGCTGTGGAAACGAAGCCGTCGATCAGCACGGGGATAGCATTGTGACGCGCGGCAAGACACGCGCCGAACATGGCAGCGAGCTCGCGGCCGCCGAGCGCCGCTGCCGCGTGCAGAGGATCTGCAATTGCGCCGGAATGACGCTGCAATGCGCGCTCAATGACGTCGCGTTTTCGTTTGAGCCCAGCATCGTCGACGCCCGTGCCGGTTCCGGCAAAGCGCGCCCCGCCACCGAACAGCGCGCCTGAAAGCGCCGCCGCCGCCGTGGTGTTGCCGATGCCCATTTCGCCAAGGACGAGCAAGTCGGCGGCCGCCGGCACAGCCTCGTAGCCGGCCGAAACCGCCTCCAGAAATTCAGCCTCAGCCATGGCGGGGCCTTCGGTGAAGTCGGCCGTGGGCGTGTCGAGCGACAGCGGCATCACCCGCAAGTTTGCTTTCGCTTCCCGGGCAAGCTGATTGATCGCAGCGCCTTCGGCCGCGAAATTCGCCACCATCTGCGCCGTCACCTCGGCCGGATAGGCGGAGACCCCTTGCGCTGTGACCCCATGATTGCCGGCGAAAACCAGGATCTCGACCACCTCGAGCCGCGGCGGGTTCTGCCCCTGCCAAGCCGCCAGCCAGGCGGTGAGGTCCTCAAGACGGCCGAGGCTGCCAGGCGGCTTGGTCAGCTGCGCCTCACGCCCCGCCACCTGGTCCGCCACCTCATGGTTGGCCGCAGGCAGGTCCGACACGGCGGCGCGCAGATCATCGATGGAAGAAAACTTCGGCATTTCAGCGTAGTGTCCCGTTGACGCTGTGAACGAAAAGGAGATGGACGGGAATGGGCGGCATTAGCACGGACCTCAGGACGGGCCTAGCCTTTTGCACGCGGCTGCCGATTGCCGCGCCCCCGAACGCAAATCTCGGCGAGGCGGTCTGGACCTTCCCGCTCGCCGGCCTCCTGGTCGGCGCGGTCGCGGCGCTCGTCTATTGGCTGACCTCGCCGCTTGGGTCGTTTGTCGCCGCCACGCTTGGCATCGCTGCCGCCACGCTGTTGACCGGCTGCCTCCATGAAGACGGCCTTGCCGACACAGCAGACGGCTTCGGCGGCGGCGCGACAAAGGCGCGCAAGCTCGAGATCATGCACGACAGCCGCAGCGGCGCCTTTGGCGTCACGGCGCTCATTCTCTCCTTCATGTTGCGGGCGGGCGCCATTGCAAGCCTCGCCGCCCCGGCACCCGTCGCGGCGGCACTGATCGCGGCGCATATGGGTGCCCGCGCGGTAATGCCGCTGTTCATGTCGATGCTCCCGCAGGCTCGCCTGGATGGGCTTTCGGCAAGCATTGGCACGCCCCAAAGGGGGCCCGTCGTCATCGCCGTCGCACTTGGCGGTTTCGCCCTCGTACTTTGCCTTGGCCTCGGCGCAGGGCTGATCGCCGCGGCACTCGTAGCGCTCGTTCTGCTGGGCCTGGTGCGCCTTGCCCGCGAGCAAATTGGCGGGCAGACCGGCGACGTGATCGGCGCCCTGGAGCAGGCTGCCGAGATTGTGATCTTGCTGACCGCCGCGGCCCTGCTATGAGAGGCCGCGAGGCGTTATGGTGACTGAATAGATAACGACGCTGTAACGGGCCGGAAACGGCCTTGTGCTAGAGTCCCCGTAGAACACAAGAGCCCATCAGGCTCGAGAACTGCAGGGAGTATTGTCATGCGCATCGTGATTGCGTTCTCGCTCATATGTGGGGTGGCGTTCCTCGCGCCTACGGTCGTCAGCGCAGCACCGCTTGCCCTGTCCGACCACGCGGCCCTGACCAAGTCTGTCGGCAGCGCCAATGCAGGCGTCGAAGAGGTTCGCTATCGCCGTCAAGTCCGCCGCTGCAAGCAGTATCGGCGGCGCGCCAAGTGGACCTGCATGCCCTATTGGCGCCCCTACCAGTACCGCTATTGGCAGTTCTACTACCCCTATGGCGGCCCGCTCTTCTAAGCGGCCAGGCTGAGGGATCGTGCCGGCGGCGTCCCGCCGGTCCCCTCGCTTTGTTTTCCTAAGCGAAAACTAAAGGGTGACGCTACGCCTGTTCCTTGTGGCAGAGTGCGCCGCGTGAGCCCGCCCGCTTCGATATCCGACCGCGCACTCGAAATCGCGCGCGCTGCACTTGGCCGCCCCGGCGCGCCGGAGGCGCTGCCCGACCGCCTGCTCGTGGTAGACGTGGAGCGGCAGAATGTTGCCCTGCTTGAGCAGGAGCGCGCCACCGGCGTGTGGCCGGTTTCCACGGCCTTGAACGGTATCGGCGGCGCGGAGAATTCCTTCAAGACTCCCCCCGGCTGGCATCGCATCCAGGCCCGCATCGGCGAAGCTGCGTGCCCGGGCGCCGTGTTCCAGTCGCGCGCACCGACGGGCGACACATGGTGCGGCGAACAACGCGACGACGATCTCATTCTCACGCGTATTCTCACGCTCGACGGCCTGGAGGACGGCGTGAACCGGGGGACCGGGCAGGACTCCCTGGAGCGCTACATCTATTTCCACGGTACCAATCAAGAGGACTTGATCGGCCGGGCCACTTCGCGCGGCTGCGTTCGTCTGACGAACGCGGATGTCTGCGCGCTGTTTGACCGCGTCCGCGAAGGCGACTTCGTGCTCATCGCCGCGCCGGAGCAGAGAGAGATCCCCGACCCTTACGCCGGCGCCCGCTTCCACTATGCGGGGCTTGGCGGATCGGGCATGAGCGCTATCGCACAGTTCCACGCGATGACCGGAGCACGGGCAAGCGGCAGCGACCGCGCTTTCGACAACGGCGAGCGCGGAAACTTGCGCGCGCAATTCGAAGCACTGGGAATCGGCGTCTACCCTCAAGACGGCAGCGGCGTGGGCGAGGACTGCGCGGCGCTCGTCGTCTCCACCGCCGTCGAGGCACATGTGCCGGACTTCGCCACGGCAAGCGCAAACGGCGTGCCTATCGTGCATCGCTCCGAGATGCTCGCCTATTTCGTTGCGCGCAACCGCTCCATCGCGGTCACGGGCACGAGCGGCAAGTCGACGGTCACGGGCATGGTTTTTGAGATATTGCGGGGAAGCGATCGCGATCCTTCGGTCATCACGGGCGGTGACCTGCCCGCGCTTCAAGCCGACGGTTTGATCGGCAACGCGTATGCCGGCAAGTCCGACCTCCTCGTCGTGGAAGCGGACGAAAGCGACGGCTCGCTAGTGCGCTACACACCCGCCATCGGTGTCATTCTCAATCTACAGCGCGACCACAAAGAGGTGGACGAGGTGGCGGCGATGTTTGCCACGTTGCGCGCCCGCACGCGCGAGACGCTCGTTGTCGGCGATGACGCGGCGCTCGATCCATTCGCCGGGGGGGCGCTGCGCTTTGGTCTTTCGGAACGCGCGCATGTGCGGGGGCTGGACGTCCAGATGGGTCCGCAATCGAGCCGCTTCCGTGTCGAAGATACGGTGTTCGAACTGCCGGTCCCGGGCGCGCACAATGTCATGAACGCACTTGCGGCGATTGCGGCCTGCCGGGCCGTGGACGTTGCGCCTCCCGAAATGGCCGAGCCGCTGTCGCGCTTCTCAGGAATTGGGCGGCGGTTTCAGACCGTAGGGCGTGCGGGCGGAATCGAAGTCGTGGATGACTTCGCACATAACGCGGAGAAGATCGCCGCGGCAATCAGAACCGCGAAGCTGCGCGGCAAGCGCGTGCTGGCGGTCTACCAGCCGCACGGCTACGGCCCGACCCGCTTTCTCCGCCAAGACTTCGTGCGGACGTTTTCAGATGAGCTCGACGCCGACGATCGTTTGTGGATGCTCGAAGTGTTCTATGCGGGCGGCACGGCCACGCGCGACTTTTCCGCCGCCGACATCATCGAGGAAATCGAGGCTCGCGGTACGCAGGCTGCGTTCGCACCATCGCGGGAGTGGCTGATCGAGCGCATTGCCGAAGACGCGACCGAAGGCGATATCGTTCTTGTGATGGGCGCGCGCGACCCTTCGCTCAGCGCGTTCGCCAAGGATATTCTGAGCGCTCTCGGCAGCTAGCCTTGTTGGCTAGACTTAGCAGCCAGGCTTGGCCCGCCTCAATTTCCGAACAGACCGGACATGAAGTTGTTGAATTCGCCGCCGCCCCGCCGGCGCTGGCTGCGCCTTTGCTGCGTGCGTGAGGGGCTGGACTCGGCAACGACGGCGGGCGGCGGTACCGGGAACGCGGCCGGACTTCTGAACAGTTTCGGCGCCATGAGATTGTCGATGCCGTA
>DGOS01000061.1:18475-19478 GCA_002390155.1 Hyphomicrobiaceae bacterium UBA4460
CTGGCTACCAGGCTATGAACATTGCCGGCGCTCCAGCCCTTGTCTTGGCCCAGCAGGAGCGTGGCTAACTGGGCCGGCTGGTGCACACGGATACAGCCATGGCTCAACGTGCGCATCCGCTGGGAGAACAGCTCCGGCTGGACCGTGTCGTGCATATAGATGGCGTGCTTGTTCGGAAAGTTGAACTTGAATTTTCCAAGCACGTTGGCCGGGCCGGGATCTTGGACAAAGGTGTAGGCATGGACGTTGACGTTCTTCCAGTCGACCGTGTCGGCGTTGATGGGCTTGCCTTTGTAGTTGGCCTTCAGGCCGTAGCGCCGCAGCGTGGCTTCTTTCGAGGCGCCAAAGAACCCTCCACCGGTGCTACCCTGTAGCTTCGGCGCGATGTCCTCCTTGACGATCGTCGGAGGCACCGTCCAATTCGGGTGGAACACGATGTTACGCATCTTCGCAGAGAAGAACGGCGTGGCGTATTTGAGTTGGCCCACGATTGTCTTGCCTTGGTAGATCGTCCGGCCGTCCTTTCTGACCTGCACTTGGAACTCGGGCACGTTGTTCCAGACGTGGTAGTTGCCGAGATTGCGCGGCAACCAGCGCCAACGCTCCATGTTGATCGTAATCAACTGCACGTTTTGGTCCGTTGCCGGATCGCGGCCCGTTGCCTTGGCGCTCTGTCGTGCGTTCAGCAACGCTTTCTGCAGCTTCTTAAACTGATCGTGCTGCGGATGAAGCGAGACGAGATAAGCGCTCGGATCGCTCGCCGCGGCAGTCTCTTTCAGTACGCTCGCCGGATCGCGCAGCGAGGGGCGTTGGTCGAACAGCTTGCTGACTCGCTTTGGCGTCAAGCGGCCAATCTGTGCATCGCGCGCGTAGCCGAGCGTCGCGATGGAAAGTTGAAGTTCGGCGTCGGCAAGCGCGTCCGGCGTCGTCAGCGGATCGTTGGTGCTGGGTAGTTTGAACGAACTGGCCGTAAGACCCCAATCGTCCGCTTTTCCGATCTCGG
>DGOS01000061.1:19534-25667 GCA_002390155.1 Hyphomicrobiaceae bacterium UBA4460
CATGCGTGCCATAGAAAGCCTTTAGCGCCTCCAAATCGGACGCCGCAACGGTCTTGGCCAGCGCGGGGTCTTGAAGCTTCTCGCGAATTTCCGCGACCACGGGATGGGCCGGCGGCGGGGCGGGCTCCGCCACGACCTCATCTTCGGCCTCGGCTTCACCGTCGACGGCGTCCGCGTCACCGTCCGCCGTTGTCTCTTCGGAGTCAGCGTCCGTTGGTGCGCTGTTTGGCTCCGCCGTTTCGTTTGCCTTGGCGTCGCTGTCCGGGGTCATTTTGTCCGGCGTGCTCGGGGGCGTTAGCACCGCGACGTCCTTCTCGCCCGAACCGGTCGCCGGTTTCGTGTCCTCGGTAGACGAGATGTCGTCCGGCGGGGGCGCGACATCCAAAACGACGGTCGCGTCATGATCCGGCAGCGCCGCCGTCTCGGTTGGGACCGTTTCGGACTCCGTATCCTTCGCAGCGGACGCGTCCGCCGCCGCATCTTCTGCGGGGGCGGGGGTATCCTCTGACTGGTCGGCAACTTCGGCAGGCTTCGGCGGGCCGTCCTCTTCCTTGGTCTCCGTTGCAGCTGTCTCTGGTTCCGGATCCGCCGGTTTCGGATCCGCCGGTTTTAAGTCGACCGACTCATTCTCGGCGTTCTCTTGCGCGTCCTCGTTGTCTTTGGACGGCGCGGGCGCGGCATCGGCCTCTGCCGTCTTTTCGTCGTCCGTGGCGGCCGTCGCATCTGCATCAGTCGCCGCCGTCTGCTCGACGGCTTCGTCCGTTTCAGAGCTCGGCGCGGTGTCTTCGGCGGCTTGTTCGGCGTTGTCCGTGGCGGCGTCGGTGGCCGTCTCTACGGTTTCGGCGGCAGACTCTGCGGTCTCCTCTGCTGCCTCCGCTGCCTCACTTGCAGACTCTCTTGCAGCCTCTGCGGTCTCGTTGACGATCTCTTCTTTGGCGTCGTCGGCAGCGGTCTCGGCGTCCGCAGCCTCTGGCGCATCAGCGCCTTCGTCGATCTGCTCTTTGGCCTCCTCTACCGCGCTCGGTGCGGGAGCCTCCGCTTCCGCGTTCTCGGTCGTGGCGTCGGTGTCCACTGCGGCTGTCTTGGTTTGCTGTTCGGTCTCGGCCCGCTGCTCGGGCTTGGGCGGCAGAGCAAGAGACACGGTGGCTGACGATGTGGCGCCGGCCGCGGTCGCGACCTCGCTGTTCTTCGCTTGTGGGGGCGACACCGCACTGGCGGACAAGCCTGCCGTCGCGCGGGTCGGATTACGGCGCGGCATCGTGGGCCGGGCGTGGCGCTTCCGCTTGACCTTCTTTTTGGCGTCGACGCCCGGAAGCGGAACGCGAATCTCAGCAGCCGCTGGCGGGGCCACGACAGGACTCGCAAACCACACCGCCACAGCTAAAGCGAGTAGCCCCAGTACTTGGGGTCGTCCGCCCATCTTGTTGGTCCCCTCAACGCCTCAACGTAGTCCGCAGGACTGCCAACGGCCACCCTGAAATCACTGACGATCTCCCGAGAAGCCTAACAGATACCGGTAAAACAGGGCGTTTCCGGGGCTTAAAGTACAGTTAATCGCCGTTTGGGCCATTAGGCGCAATTGGCGGCGTATTGGCGGGCCACCTCAAAGCAGTTTGATGTATCTATGGGCCAAATTTGCACCAAAAATGTGCATGGAGACCCCCCTCGCCCAGTCATTGTGCCACCGGAGATTTGATCGATGCTGTCATCGATGCAATAAGTCCCCCATTCAGCCAGATGGCTAGATTTTGAAATGGCGGTACGCGGGCTTCCAGAGCCACGCGAAAATCGGCCCCAATCTTGCTCGTATCTTCCGCTATGCATGCAAGGCGGCCTGAAATTCTCACCGGCTCGAGGCTTTAATCTATGTGTGGTTTGTGCGGCGAAGTCACATTCGATGGCTCGCCGGTTTCGTTGGAGGCGCTCAGCGCCATGACGTACGCGATGGTGCGGCGCGGCCCTGACGCGCAAGGCATCGTGGCGCGCGGTGAGGTGGCGCTCGGCCATCGCAGGCTCAAGATCATCGACCTTTCCGAACGCGGCCAGCAACCCATGGTCGATTCGGAGCTGGGTCTCACCCTGGCGTTCAACGGCTGCATCTACAATCACAAGGAACTGCGGGAAGAGCTGGAGGGGCGCGGCTACCGCTTCTTCTCCACCAGCGACACCGAAGTCATTCTCAAGGCTTGGCACGCCTGGGGACCGGAGGCGCCGAAGCGCTTCAACGGCATGTTCGCCTTCGTCATTCACGAGCGTGACACAGGCCGGATCGCCATGTGCCGCGACCGGCTCGGCATCAAGCCGCTCTACTACACGCAAAGTCCAAAGCGCTTGCGCTTTGCTTCCTCGCTGCCGGCCCTTCTGGCCGCAGGCGATGTCGACACCGCGCTCGATCCCGTAGGGCTCTCCTACTACATGACGCTCCACGCCGTCGTCCCGCCGCCGCACACGATTCTGCGCGGGGTCCGTAAGTTGCCGCCAGCAACGTTGCGCATCGTTGAGCCCGACGGCCGCATCAAAGACAGCGTCTACTGGGAGCTTGCCTTCAATCGGTCGCGCGATGACCTGACCCTGGACCACGCGGTGTGGAAAGAGCGTGTGGGCGATGCGCTGCGCCGTGCGGTCGACCGGCGCATGATCGCCGACGTGCCTGTTGGCGTGCTGCTTTCGGGTGGCGTCGATTCGAGCCTGATCGTCGGACTTCTAGCGGAAGCCGGTCAGCAACACCTCAAGACGTTCTCCATTGGATTCGAGGCGGCCCACGGCGAAGCAGGCGACGAGTTCAAATACTCCGACATCATCGCCGAGCATTTCGATACCGATCACACCAAGATCATGATCCCCACGGCGGAGATGTTGCAGGCACTCCCCGAGACGATCACCGCCATGTCGGAGCCCATGGTCTCCTACGACAATGTCGGCTTTTACCTCTTGTCCCGCGAAGTCGCCAAGCACGTGAAGGTCGTGCAAAGCGGCCAGGGCGCCGATGAGGTGTTCGCCGGTTATCACTGGTATCCGAAGTTGGAGAACTCCAATGACATCGTTGGAGACTACAGGGCGCTGTTCTTCGATCGCGACCACGCCAAGCGCAACCGGCACTTGAGCGATACCTGGATGACAGAAGACGACGAGCCCGCGCGGTTCGTCGAGGCGCACATCAACCGGGCCGGCGCGGAAACGCCGCTCGACCGCGCGCTGCGCATCGATACGACCGTCATGCTGGTCGACGATCCGGTAAAGCGCGTCGACAACATGACGATGGCGTGGGGGTTGGAGGCGCGCGTTCCGTTCCTCGACCACGAACTCGTCGAGCTCGCCGCACGTGTGCCGCCCGAACTAAAACTGAAGCACGACGGCAAGGGCGTTCTCAAGGACGTGGCGCGCGACGTCATCCCCTCCAAGGTGATTGACCGACCGAAGGGCTACTTTCCCGTGCCGGCTCTCAAATACATTGACGGCCCGGTGCTCGATATGACGAAGGACGCACTGACGTCGCAGGCCGCGCGGGATCGCGAACTGTTCCGCACCGAATATCTCGGAGACCTGTTCGATGACCCGAAGGGGCACATCACGCCATTGCAGGGATCGGAACTATGGCAGTGCGCGTTACTGGAACTGTGGCTTCAGGCTCACAATATCTAGAGCGTAGCGATGAGTCTGCAAAAACACAGCAGCGATGACGCCGTACAAAGTGCGGCCCCGCGCATGGAGCCCCAAAACACCGACGGCGCTGTTCGCAGCAACGTCGCGCTCGACTGCGGCTGGGGTCGCCTTCTGTTTGGCCAAACCTTCACCGAAGCGTCCGAGCTTGCCTCCTGCATCCGCGCCGAGGGGCCAGGGCGGCGCGACATCGCCTTCTATATTCAAGACCCTCATGTGGTGCTGGCCGCCGCGCCCCAGGAATTGTTCCTGGACCCGTCGCATACCTACCGGCTCGACTTGAAGACGTACGATCCGGCGAAGGCCCCATCGCGCGGCTTCTACATCCGCCGCCTCAGCTCCATCCACGATGCCGATGAGGTAAACCGCATCTACTCATCGCGCGGCATGGTCACTGTCCCGCCGGACTTCTTCTGGGCTAAGCGCGACAGCCGGGCCATCACCTATTTCGTCGCCGAGGACGAGGCCACCGGCGCGATCCTCGGCACGGTCACCGGCGTCGATCACTTGGCGGCATTCAACGACACAGAGCACGGCTCCTCGCTGTGGTGTCTTGCAGTCGACTCCCAGGCCACACAGCCGGGCATCGGCGAAGCGCTCGTGCGCCGCCTTGCGGAGCATTTCAAGGAGCGCGGCTCGGCCTATATGGACCTGTCGGTGATGCACGATAACAAACAGGCCATCGCCCTCTACGAGAAGATCGGCTTTACACGGTGGGCGACGTTCACCGTGAAGCGCAAGAACGTCATCAACGAGCGCCTTTTCACCGAGACACCGTATGACGACGACGCGCTCAACCCTTACGCTCGCATCATCACGGATGAGGCGCGCCGCCGCGGCATCGGCGTGGACATTATCGATGCCGAGGGCGGTTTCTTCCGGCTTACCTATGGCGGCCGCTCCGTTGTTTGCCGCGAGAGTCTCACCGCGCTCACCACCGCGATCGCCATGAGCATTTGTGACGACAAGCGCGTGACGCGCCGCATTGTCGAGATAGGTGGTGTGCGCGTTCCAGCACAGGTCTCGGCCGACGACGACGCCCGCGCGCGTGCCTTCGTGGAGAACCACGACGCCGTGGTGGTGAAGCCGGCGCGTGGCGAGCAAGGCAAGGGTGTCGCGGTCGGCCTGAGGGGCTGGAAGGAAGCCAAGACAGCAATCGACGTGGCGCGAAAGATCTGCAACGAGGTCGTGGTCGAGGAGTGCGTCGAGGGCATGGACCTTCGAATCATCGTCATCGACTACCGCGTGGTCGCCGCGGCTGTCCGCAAGCCCGCCTCCGTGATCGGCAATGGCAAGGCGACGGTGCGCGAGCTCGTCGAGCGCCAGTCACGCCGGCGGTCCGCTGCGACAGGTGGAGAATCGGCGATTCCACTCGATGCGGAGACGGAGCGGTGCCTGGCCGTGGCAGGCTATGCGCTCGACGACGTACCGGCGCCCGACGAGACCATCACGGTGCGGAAGACCGCCAATCTTCATACCGGTGGGACGATCCACGACGTCACCGGTATCCTGCACCCGGCCCTGATTGACGCCGCGGTGAAGGCTGCCCGCGCCATCGACATTCCCGTCACGGGAATCGATTTCATCGTACGGACACCCACGGAGCCCAATTACTGGTTTATCGAGGCCAATGAGCGGCCGGGGCTGGCCAATCACGAGCCGCAGCCCACCGCCGGACGCTTCATAGATCTTCTGTTCCCGCAGTCCGTGCCAACGACGGTGCGCAAAGCGCTTCAAATCTAGCCGTCTCCGTACTACCCATAATCGTCAACAAGGGGCGCGCCGGCGCGACAACGCTCCGCAAGGGGACTGCCACATGACAATCTTGCATATCGACCTCGACTATCTCGCCGATACGCTCGAGGAGTTTCTTCAGATCCCCAGCCCAACGAGCTACACGGACAATATCGTCCAGCGATGCGGGCAGGAGCTTGACCGGCTCGGCGTGCCGTTCGAGGTCACGCGGCGCGGCGCCATCCGTGCTGTCCTGCGCGGCAAGGAACGCCGGCCCGCACGCGCGGTCGCCGCGCATCTCGATACGCTCGGCGCGCAGGTCAAGAAGATCAAGGACAATGGACGCCTCTCGGTCGTGTCGATCGGCACGTGGAGCGCCCGCTTCGCTGAAGGCGCTCGCTGCACGATCTTCACCGATCAAGGCAGCTATCGCGGCACCATCCTGCCGCTGAAGTCATCGGGCCACACCTATGGCGACGAGGTCGACGATCAGCCTACGGGCTGGGCTCATGTGGAGGTGCGCGTCGACGCACGATGCTCCGGCGTGGAGGAGGCCAAGAAACTTGGCATCGAAGTCGGCGATATCGTCTCCGTCGACCCACAGCCCGAGTTTCTCGACAACGGCTATATCTGCTCGCGTCATCTCGACGACAAGGCCGGTGTCGCGGTCATGCTGGCCGCGCTCCAGGCGCTTATTCCGGTTCGCGACCAGCTGCCGGTGGATGTCTACTTCCTCTTC
>DGOS01000023.1 GCA_002390155.1 Hyphomicrobiaceae bacterium UBA4460
TTTGGCGTGCGGCTGCTCGATCAGCTGATCAAGGATCACTACGAGCACAGCGCCTCGTCGCGATCGACTGCGTCGAAGTCCAAGTCGAGGTCCAAGTCGAGACGGAAGAAGGCGTCGTAGCGCGCCGTCATTTCGGCGCCGCCACCTCAGGAACATCACATAGGGATATTTTCCATAATATACCTTATGCGAATCGGGGATGTGGGGCACGGATTTGGCCGGAATTCTCTATTACCTTGATTTTGCAGCGTATTTTAGGTTTTTGCGCGCGGACCCCTTGAGGCCTCGTCATGGCCGCTGACAGCCCGAAAACGTACGATCTCGACGATCTCCTCGCCGTCATGGCGCGTTTGCGCGATCCCGACACCGGCTGTCCGTGGGACGTGAAGCAGAGTTTCGCGACGATCGCCCCCTACACCATCGAGGAAGCTTACGAGGTCGCCGACGCCATTGCGCGTGAGGACTTCGACGGCCTCAAGGACGAGCTCGGCGATCTCCTGTTGCAGGTCGTCTATCACGCGGAGATGGCGTCGGAGCAGTCGCGCTTCGCCTTTGCCGACGTCGTGGACGCCATCACGAGCAAAATGATCCGGCGGCATCCGCACGTGTTCGAGGATCCCTCGCGGCGCGAAGAGTTCATGACGAGCGATTTGTGGGACCGCATCAAGGCTGAAGAGAAAGCCGAGCGCGGCGAGGATTCCACATCCCAGAGCGTCCTCAGCGGCGTGCCCGCCGGCATGCCGGGTTTGACACGCGCCGTGAAACTTCAGAAGCGCGCGGCGAAGGTCGGTTTCGACTGGCCGGACCTTGGTCCGGTGATGGCCAAGGTCGACGAGGAACTCGGCGAGCTCCGGCACGCAATCGCCGCGAACGCGGCGTCGCAGGCCGTCGAGGAAGAATTCGGCGACCTGCTGTTCGTGTTGGCGAATGTTGCGCGCCATCTCGGACTTGACCCGGAAGCGGCATTGCGTGGCGCGAATAGAAAATTCGTACGGCGGTTCGAGCACATCGAGGCGGCGCTGGCTGAGCAAGGCCGAAGACCGAGGGAGTCCTCGCTGGAGGAGATGGATGACTTGTGGGACGCGGCGAAAAAGGCCGAGCGTAAAGAGTAGGTGCGCCCCCTACTCGGCTGCCGCCTTGAGCCTCGATGGGCCGGCGACGCGCGCCAGCCTATCGCGCTTCTCCGGTGCAACTCTGATCTTCAATGACGTGACGCCGTCGGCAAGATCGGACCGGGCGATGACCTCGCAATTCTCATAGATCCAGTTCGACAACGCGCCTTCTTCCGGCTGGACGTTGATCTGCACGGTTTGACGTCGACGGTTGAGACGACGTTCAATCTCGGCGAGAAGCGCATCGAGACCGAAGCCGCTGACGGCCGAGACGAGACTGGCGCCGTAGCGCGGT
Organism: Hyphomicrobiaceae bacterium UBA4460; assembly: GCA_002390155.1. The sequence goes on from DGOS01000023.1 coordinate 1,408, forward strand.
GCCTCGTTTTGCGCGCGCTCGCGGGCGACCGGATCGAGAAGGTCCGCCTTGTTCCAGACCTCAAGTACCCGGTCGGGCTCGGCCTCGGCATCGATTTCGAGATCGGCGAGGACCGCGTTCACGTCGGCGCGCTGGCTGGCGCTCGCCTCGTCGGCGATATCGCGAACATGCAGGACCAGATCTGCCTCTTGAACCTCTTCGAGTGTGGCGCGAAACGCGGCGACGAGCGCCGTCGGCAAGTCGGAAATGAAGCCCACCGTGTCGGAGAGCACGGCCTTCGATCCGCCCGGCAAGGTCAGTGCGCGGATCGTCGGATCGAGCGTGGCAAACAGAATATCTTGCGCAAGAACTTCGGCGCCGGTCAGCGTGTTGAACAGCGAGGACTTGCCGGCGTTCGTATAGCCGACCAGCGCCACGGCCGGATACGGCACACGCTGGCGCGACTTGCGGTGTAGCGCGCGCGTGCGGCGAACTTGATCGAGCTCTTTTCGAATGACGTCGATGCGTTCGCTGAGCAAGCGGCGGTCGGTTTCGATTTGTGTCTCGCCCGGGCCGCCGAGAAAGCCGAAGCCACCGCGTTGACGTTCAAGGTGAGTCCAGGAGCGGACCAGGCGGCTTTTTTGATAGACGAGATGGGCCAGCTCGACTTGGAGGCGCCCTTCCCGCGTGCGCGCCCGCTCGCCGAAAATCTCAAGGATCAGCCCGGTGCGATCGAGGACCTTCGCGTTCCAGGCTGTTTCAAGATTGCGCTGTTGAACGGGCGTTACCGGGTGATCCACGATGACGAGTGCGGCGTCCTCGGCGCGGACGATGCCTGCCAGCTCTTCGACCTTGCCGGATCCAAACAGAGTTGCAGGTTTCGGCTGGGCGACGGTCACGACGCCGCTCGCCCGCACGTCGAGATCGATGGCGGCTGCAAGGCCCACCGCCTCGTCCAGGCGAGCTTGCGGCGTGCGCTCCGGCGCGTCACCGGCCCTGCCCCGCTTGGCGCTCGCGGTCTTATTGGCGAGAATGGGCACGAACACGACCGCGCCCACGCGCTCGTCGCGGCGCATGTCCCGTGCGCTGCGTTCCTCCTTGCCCTTCTTACGCTTTAACTGTCTTGGGTCGGTAGGACGCAATTATTCAGACGCACCTTCGTCGTCGGTGATGTCGGACAGCTGGATCGGCTGACCGGGCATGATGGTCGAGATGGCATGCTTGTATACGAGCTGTGAATGGCCGTCTCGGCGCAAGAGCACACAGAAATTGTCAAACCACGTCACGACGCCTTGGAGCTTTACACCGTTCACCAGGAAGATGGTCAGCGGCGTCTTGCTCTTACGAACATGATTTAAGAACGTATCTTGCAGGCTTTGCGTGCGTTCAGTTGCCATGGGCTTCCCCGTCCCTTTGGTCCACGCTTACGCTTGTTGGATGGCGCCGGAATCGCTCCAACCGGCCACCGGATTGCATTAGACGCGATCGCAAGGTGTTTCTGCAAGGGTTCTGATTCCCATGCCCTTTGCAGCAGCCCCTAAAAGCGAAGCGAGTCGGCGGAAATGCTAGCGCATGGCAGCGCTTCTTTCATTGGAATTGACGCCGAGAGCCCGAAGTTTCCGGTGGAGGGCTGAGCGTTCCATGCCGACAAATTCGGCCGTGCGGGAGATGTTTCCGCCGAATCGGTTGACTTGGGCCAGGAGATACTCGCGCTCGAAGATTTCCCTGGCGTCGCGCAAAGGCAGCGACATCAGGTGTTCGCCCCCGGCCCCGTTGGGCGAGAGCGGCACGGGCGAAACGATCTCGTCGGGGAGCATCTCCGCCGTGACGATGCTGTCGACATCGCCGCCGACAAGAATCATCAAGCGTTCCACGTTGTTGCGCAGCTGGCGGACATTGCCTGGCCATTCGTGAGATTGGAGCACGGCCATGGCGTCCTCGCCGATGCGCCGGGGCGGCAGGCCGGAGGCGACGGAGATGGTTTGCACGAAGTACCGGACCAGATCCGGCACGTCCTCACGGCGTTCGGGCAGGCCGGGCACACGGATCGGCACCACGTTCAGGCGGTGGTAGAGGTCTTCGCGCAAGCGTCCGGCCGAGATCTCCTTTTGGAGATCGTGGCTGGTCGAAGAGACCACGCGCACGTCCACATGCACTTTCGTTCCGCCGCCGAGGCGCTGAAAGCGTTGCTCGACGAGCACCCGCAAGATCTTGGCTTGGGTCTCGAGGGGCATGTCGGCGACTTCGTCGATATAGAGCGTGCCGCCATGGGCTTCCTCTAGTGCGCCGACCTTGCGGGGGGCGGAGCCGGTCCCCTCCTCCGTCCCGAACAGTTCGAGTTCCATGCGGTCCGGCACCATCGCCGCGGCGTTGAGGACAACGAACGGCCCATCGGCGCGTGCCGACTTGGCGTGCATGACGCGGGCGGCGAGTTCTTTGCCGCAGCCGGACGGTCCCGTGATCAACACGCGGCTATTGGTCGGGGCGACCTTCTCGATCGCCTGACGCAGCTGGCCGATGGCCGCCGATTTACCGACCATCTCGAAAGAATAGGTGCTGCGTTCGCGCAGCTCGCGGTTTTCGCGCTTCAGCCGGGAGGCTTCCAGCGCTCGCGTGGTGATGAGAACCAGCCGGTCGACCTTAAACGGCTTTTCGATGTAGTCGTACGCGCCGCGCTGGATGGCCGCCACCGCGGTTTCGATGTTGCCGTGGCCGCTGATGATGATCACCGGAAGGTCCGGGTGGGCCTTCTTGATGGCATCGAGCAAATCAAGGCCATCAAGCTTCGATCCTTGAAGCCAGATGTCGAGGATGACGAGCGACGGACGCCGGTCCTCGATTTGCTTCAAAGTCTCGTCGCTGTCCTTGGCGAGACGTGTCGCGTGTCCTTCGTCCTCAAGGATACCTGAGATCAGTTCCCTGATATCGGCTTCGTCGTCGACGACCAAGATATCAGACGCCATGGGTTACTCCCTCTTCCTCCTCGGCCGGCGTGGATCCGCTCGCTTTGGCCGAAGGGGCATCGTCGGACTCCACGTCCGTCTCCGCCTCCTCCCGCGCCACAATCGGCAGGTCCATTCGCACTGACGCCCCTTCCACTTTGCCGTTGCGCTTGGGCGCATCGGCCAATTGTATTTTGCCGCCGTGCTGCTCAGTGATGCGCTGCACGATGGCTAGTCCAAGTCCTGTGCCTTTGACGCGCGTGGTCATGTAAGGCTCGACCAGGCGCTCGCGGTTCTCTTTCGGCAAGCCGCAGCCATTGTCGATGATCGTGATGTGGATGCGGTCTCCCTTGGTCCTCACCTTCGCCGTGATGTGGCCGGTGTCTTTGCGTGCCGGGTCCGCCTCTACCGCAGAATCAATTCCTTCGCTGGCGTTCTTCACGAGGTTCGTCACAGCCTGGGTAAGCAGGCGCTGATCAGACATGGTCATGACCGGCTTGTCCGGCAAGTCCATCTGGAACTCGATATCGGGCCGGCTTACCTGGAACAGGAAGACGGCCTCGCGCACGATCTCGCGCACGTCGTGCATCTCCATGACCGGCTTCGGCATGCGCGCGAAGGCGGAGAACTCATCGACCATGCGGCCGATATCCGACACTTGGCGGATGATGGTGTCGGTACACTGGTCGAAGATCTCGCGGTCCTTGGTGATGGCGCTGCCGTATTTGCGGCGAATACGCTCGGCGGACAGCTGGATGGGCGTGAGCGGGTTCTTGATCTCGTGCGCGATGCGGCGCGCGACGTCGGCCCAGGCCGTGCTGCGCTGGGCGCTGACAAGCTCGGTGATGTCGTCGAAGGTCACGACATAGCCCTGGCCCGCGCCTTCGCTGGTGACACGGACGGCGAAGTTCCGTTCCGAGCCGGCCCGGCGCAGCGTGATCTGGTCGGTGGCAAGGCGCCTGCCCTGCTTCTGGGCCCGTTTGATGTGCGGGCCGAATTCTGGCACGGCCTCCGCCAGCTTCTTGCCGGTGAGTTTGTCTTCCTTGACGCCCAAAAGATCCTGCGCGGAGCGGCTCACGAGATTGACCGTGCCGTCGGCGTCGACTCCGACCACGCCTGCGGTGACGCCGGACAGCACCGCCTCCATGAAGCGGTTGCGTTCATCGAGGGTCGCGTTGGCGCCCACCAGCTCGTCACGCTGGGTCTTGAGCTCGGAGGCCATGGTGTTGAACGAGGTGCCGAGCGTCGCAAGATCGCCGTCGGCTGGATTGACGGCGACCTCGACACCGAGATTGCCGTGGCTGATTTCTTCGGCCGCGCCCATCAACTGACCGATCGGGGCGACAAGGCGGTTGGCGAACCACATACCGATCCAGATGGCCGACAAGAGTAGCGTGAGCGCGATCGCCACATACATGAGCCCGAAAGCAACTTGCACGCCGGCGCGGCGCTGCTCGAGCAATTGATACTCGGCTACGTTGGCGCGCGTAGCGCGGAGTTGTTGCAGTACGCGCGCGTTCACGGGCCGGATGACGTAGAGATATGTGTTGTCGAAGTTGTCCAGGCTCTTGATCGCTCCCACCATGCTGGTCTGCCCTGGCGCGATAACGATGACTTGGCCCTTCTTGGCGAGCCCCATGGCCTCTTCCGGCGGTGCCCGGTATTTGAAATCGGGGACCGACGCAGCGGTCGCGAGCACCTTGCCTTTCTCGTCGATCATAAAGGCGCCCGGAAGCGATCGAATGGCGGCTTGGGCCTTGAGGAAATTGCCGAAGCCTTGCGGGCGCGCCTTGACGAGTTCCACGGCCTCATCGATGTCCTGCGCCATACCGAGTGCATCGGCGCGGATCACCTGTCCGTGCTCTTGCAAGTAAGCCGTGGCGACGTCGATCGAGTTCTTGATGATCGATTTGGTGCGTGATGAGAACCAGTGATCGAGGCCGCGGTCGAGCGACACGCTGGCGAAGACGGCAAGGAGGATCGCCGGCACGATGGCGATCACGCTGAACAGGCTGACAATGCGAATGTGAAGTTGCGCGCCGGCCACGTGGCGGCGTCTGGCGATCCATAGCCCAGCGACCTGCCAGGCGATGAGCGCCAGCATGGCAAGGACGAGGAGCGAGTTGATGAGCAGCACCCCAACGACCACCGTTTGGGTGGGCAGGATGGGGGTCAGACCGGTGAGGATGAGATAGGTCGCGAGGCCTGAGCACAACGCCAGGACCATGATGATCAGGCCGAGCGTGAAACGCAGGCGGCGGCGGCCGCTTGGGCCTTCTTGCGGGCCACCGGCAGATGGCGGGCGCAAAGGTGCCTTGTTTTTCTGTTGTTCCGTAGAGGTTTGGAAGACGCTGCTCAACCGTTTTCCCCTGGGTCTCCTGCAGGCAAACCCGGGCGCACCGGGACTTGCCGCGTGGCGCGTCCGCCTCAGCTGTGGTGCAATAAAATCACAATGTGGCGCTTTGGCGACATGCCAGCCACAACCTCAGCCGTTAGGAGATATGGGGGCCTGCGCCCGAATTGACCAGGCTAAGCGCTCGGCGTGCGGATGACCTTGATGCCGAGGTCGCGGATCTTCTTGCGCAGCGTATTGCGATTGAGTCCAAGGAGATCGGCAGCGCGAATTTGGTTGCCTCTGGTGGCGGCAAGCGCGGCGGTAATCAGCGGAAACTCCACTTTGCGCAAGATGCGCGTGTAAAGGCCAGCGGGGGGAAGGTCCTGACCGAAACCCATGAAGTAGTCTGCGAGAAAATGCTCCACGGACTCCGAAAGGTCGCCGGTGGTTTCGGCGTTCTCGGAATACGGTGCGCGGGCGGCAGTGGCCAGCTCGCTTTCCACCATCTCGTCGGTGACGATGTCTTGGGCATAGACCGCCGATAGACGCCTCACCAAGTTCTCAAGCTCGCGCACATTGCCCGGCCAGTGGTAGCGCTTGAGCCGTTCGATGGCGGCGGGCTCGAAGCCCTTGGGCGGAAGCCCTTCCTTTTCCGCGATGGAGAGAAAGTGGCGCACGAGGTCGGGAATATCTTCAAGACGTTCGCGCAAGGGCGGCAGCCTGAGCGGCACGACGTTCAGCCGGTAATAGAGATCCTCGCGGAACAGACCCTGGTCGATTTGCTGCTGCAGTTCACGGTTGGTCGCGGCGACGATCCGGACATTGGTGCGGATTGGGGTGCGGCCGCCGACGGTGGTGTACTCCCCCTCTTGCAGCACGCGTAAGAGTCGCGTCTGCGCTTCCATTGGCATGTCGCCGATCTCGTCGAGAAATAGCGTACCGCCTTCGGCTTGTTCGAAGCGTCCGACGTGACGTGTCTGCGCGCCCGTGAAGGCGCCCTTCTCGTGCCCGAACAATTCCGACTCGATCAGCTCGCGGGGGATCGCCGCCATGTTGATCGCGACAAACGGACCGTTGCGCCTCTTGCCGTATTCATGGAGCGCGCGGGCGACGAGCTCTTTGCCCGTGCCGGACTCGCCCGCGATCATCACCGTCAGATCGGTTTGGGTCAGACGCGCCAGGATTCGGTAAATCTCCTGCATGGCCGGACACCGGCCGATGAGGGGCATGCCGTCTGTCGGCTCGGCGGACAGACGCGGAGCTCGCTTGCGCGGCTCGGATAAAGCGCGGCCGACGACTGAGACGAGTTCGTTCAGATCGAATGGTTTCGGCAGATACTCGTAGGCGCCACGTTCAGCCGCGGTGATGGCGGTCATGAAGGTGTTCTGCGCGCTCATGACGATAATGGGCAGATCCGGCCGCAGCTTCTTAACACGGGGAATGAGGTCGAACGCGTTCTCGTCCGGCATGACGACGTCCGTGATCACCAAGTCCCCTTCCCCTTGGCTGATCCAGCGCCACAGCGTTGCGGCATTGCCGGTTGCGCGCGGGGCATAGCCGGCGCGGGCCAGTGCTTGGTTGAGAACTGTTCGGATCGCAGCGTCGTCGTCCGCGATGAGGATATTGCCTTTGCCCATTTTTCTTATGCCTGCGTTGCTTCTATCGTCTGCTTGGCTTCCTTCTCGGCCATGGGCATCAGCGCCCGAAAGACCGTGCATCGGGGGTGTGAGTCGCATTCGATGATTCCCCCATGGTCGCCAATGATCTTGGCCACGAGGGCCAGTCCGAGCCCCGTGCCTGACGGCTTGGTGGAGACAAACGGATCGAAAAGATGCGGCAGGAGTTCGCCGGACACTCCGCCGCCGTTGTCCTCGACGGCGATTTCGAGGGGCAGACTGACACGCGCCTTGCTGCCGGGAACCGAGAGCCGCACGCCCGGGCGGAACGACGTGGTCAGCGTGATCTGGCCGTCGGCCCGATCTTCGCCGATGGCCTCGGCGGCGTTCTTCACGAGATTGAGGAAGACCTGAATGAGCTTGTCTCGGTTGCCGGGGACAGGCGGCAGCGACGGGTCGTAGCTCTCTACGATCTTGATGTGACTAGCGAAGCCAGTGTTTGCCACCTGCTTCACGTGGTCGAGCACGTCGTGGATGTTGACCGGTTCCAGTTGGATGGGCCGCTCGTCGCCGAAGATCTCCATGCGGTCGACGAGTTTGCAGATGCGATCGGATTCCGCACAGATCAGCTGGGTCAAGGTCCGGTCGCCTTCCGGGCCGTCGCTCTCCAGGAGCTGCGCGGCTCCGCGAATGCCGGACAGCGGGTTCTTGATTTCATGCGCAAGGACGGCGGCAAGACCGGACACGGAACGCGCGGCGCCGCGATGGGTGAGTTGCCGCTCGATCATCTGCGCCATGCTGCGCTGCTGGAGCATGACCATGACGCTGCCCGGCGTCTCGCCAACAGGACCGCCGTAGAGATCGACGAGCTTCGGCGCTTCGAAGCGGAACGACCCAAGTTCCACGCCATACTCGTTGACCGTGGTGCCATGGCGCTCCACTTGCTCGACGAGCGCGACCAGGGGGCTGCCAAAGGCGACGACGTCCGGAAGCGCGCTTCGGCATAAAACGCCGGCGCTCATTTGAAAGAAGTCCTCGGCGGCCGTGTTCACGTAGGTGATGGCATGGTCTTGCCCGATCACCAGGAGCGGATGCGGCAAGCCATCGAGAAGCGCCTCGCAAGGAACCCCCCTCGTCTGTTCCTTGCGCCGGGGGCCGGGTTTTTTGGTCACGGGGCTCAAAGCCTATATACCTCGCGGTCTCGCCACGCCCGTCGCGGATGCGCAAACTTTGGGCACCCGTAGTCACTGATCTATTATTGGGCAAGATACGAGTGTTTTTTCGACGGAGCAACACTCCTTTTGCCGCAGTGCAATATTTATCCTCAGGGGCTTAACGGCGCCGGTTTCTGCTATTTTTGACGATTGCAGAGGGGTTCAAGGTGAAAATTGCCAGCATCATTGTGGCGGCGGGGCGTGGCAGCCGGGCGGCGAGCGGCGCTGAGTGCCCGAAGCAATATTGCCCGATTGGCGGGGTGCCGATGCTCGGCCGCACGGTTGAGGCCTTTGTGGAGCACCCCTTAGTCGATGACGTTCTGGTGGTCATTCACCGGGACGATGGCGCCCTTTATGCCGCCGCGAGCGCTGCATTCGAGGGGCGTCTCCTTGATCCGGTCGAAGGCGGTGCGCGCCGGCAGGATAGCGTGCGCGCCGGGCTTGAAGCCCTGGTGGAACGTCAGCCCGGCGGCGTGTTGATCCACGACGCGGCGCGGCCCTTGGTCGATGCGGCGCTGATCACACGGGTGATCGACGGCCTTAAGACCGATGCCGGCGCTCTACCCTGTCTGCCCGTCACCGATACGCTGAAGCGCAGTGAGGCCGGGCGCATTGTCGGTACGGTGGCGCGCGCTGGGCTGTGGCGCGCGCAAACCCCGCAAGGATTCAAATTCGATGCGATCCTCGATGCACACCGCGCCGCGGCGCGCGACTCCACGCTCGACTTCACCGACGATGCCGCCGTTGCCGAATGGTCCGGCATCGATGTGGCGCTGGTCGAGGGCTCCGAGCATAATCGCAAGCTGACCACGGCGAAGGATCTCAAGATCGCTGACGAGATGTTGCGAACCGGGAATGAGACGGCTGCCGGCACGGTGCGGGTCGCAAGCGGCTACGACGTACATGCTTTGGGGCCTGGCGATGCGGTGATCCTATGCGGCGTCAGTATTCCGCATGACAAACGCCTCGTGGGACATAGCGATGCCGATGTGGCTTTGCATGCGCTGACCGACGCGCTGCTCGGCACGATTGCCGATGGGGATATCGGGACGCACTTCCCGCCATCGGATGAGCGTTGGCGTGGCGCATCGTCGGACATTTTCTTGAAAGCGGCGGCGGACAAGGTGCGGCAGGCCGGCGGCGAGATCGTCCACATGGACGTGACGCTTCTTTGCGAGGCGCCGCGCATCGGATCCCATCGGGACAAGATGCGGACCCGTATCGCTGAAATTGTTGGAACTGACGTTTCGCAGGTGAGCATCAAAGCGACGACGAATGAGGGCCTTGGCTTCGTCGGCCGAAACGAAGGCATCGCTGCGATGGCGACGGCGACGGTGCGGTTGCCGTGAGCGAGATCGACAAGGATCTGGTCGCGCAGGCTGCCGCGCTGCTCGACGCAGCGCGGGCCAATGGCGAATTTATCGCCACCGCGGAATCTTGCACCGGCGGGCTTGTCGCCGCGGCACTCACTGCGGTCCCGGGATCTTCGGACGTGTTCGATCGTGGCTTCGTCACCTACTCCAATACGTCGAAGAGCGAGATGCTGGGCGTCCCCTATTGGCTGATCGAGAAACATGGTGCCGTCAGCGAGGAGGTGGCGCGAGCTATGGCGGGCGGTGCGCTGACACACAGCAATGCGAGCTTGGCTGTTGCTGTCACCGGGATCGCGGGACCGAGCGGCGGGACGCCCGAGAAACCCGTGGGTCTCGTGCACTTTGCGGCAGGCCGTCCCGACGGCCCCATGCATCATGAGCGCGTTCTGTTCGGTGATGTGGGCCGGGACGAAATCCGGCGGCGCAGCGTGGAAAAGGCGCTAGCTCTGCTGGGTGCCCTCTTTTGACGCAACCATAACGTCTTTGCGCCCATAGACGGCGTCGGCGCGTGTCTCGAACGCGTCGGTGTATTTCCTGACAGCTTTGTCAAACAACCCGCCGACCACGTGCTCGAACATGCGCGAGCGAAAGCTGTAGGCGATGTAGAAGTCGATCTCGGAGCTGCCGTCGGTGCGAGGCAGAAATCGCCAGCGGTTCTCCAGGTGCGAGAACGGACCATCGAGATACTCGACCAAGATCTCGCGGGTCTCCGCATTGAGCGTCACCTTCGTCGTGAAGCTCTCGCGGATCAGCTTGTAGCCGACTTGCATTGTGGCGATGAGCACGGGCTTGTCGCCGTCCTGCTCTCGCCGCGTGACTTGAAGCGCTTCGACCAGCGGTAGGAATTGCGGGTATGTCTCGACGCTTGCGACGAGCGCATACATGTCGTCCGCGGAGTGTGCCACAGGGTGTTTGACTTCGTAGACGTGCATGATGGAGCGGTGGTTCTCGCCTAGGCGCTCAATGCGGCTTGGCGGGCATCCTTGAGCCGCTCGAAATCTTCGGCGGCGTGATAGGAGGATCGCGTCAGCGGGCTCGACGCCACAAGCAAGAATCCTTTGTCTTCGGCAAGGCGCCGATACGAGCCGAACATCTCCGGCGTGACAAAGCGGTCGATGGCCGCGTGCTTGCGCGTTGGCTGAAGATATTGGCCGATGGTGAGAAAATCGACGTCCACTGCGCGCAAGTCGTCCATCACGCCTTCGATCTCCGCGTCGGTCTCGCCGAGACCCACCATGATCCCCGACTTGGTGAAAGCGCTTGGGTCCTGCGTCTTGGCTCGCCTCAGAAGTGCGAGCGAATGGCGGTAGTCCGCGCCGGGGCGAATGCGCCGGTAAAGCGACGGCACCGTCTCGACGTTGTGATTGAACACATCGGGCGCAGCGGCGATGACGATCTCAAGCGCGCCGTCCTTCCGCATAAAGTCCGGCGTCAAGGCCTCCACCGTGGTGTTCGGCGCGGCGTGACGGATCGCGGTGATGGTCTTGGCGAAATGCGTGGCGCCGCCGTCCTTTAGATCGTCCCGGTCGACCGAGGTCACGACGACATGGTTGAGGTCGAGCGCGGCGATGGCGCCGGCGACGCGGGCAGGCTCGTCTGGATCGAGATGCGACGGCTTCCCGGTCGTCACGTTGCAGAAGGCGCAGGCCCGCGTGCAGACCTCGCCCATGATCATCACCGTGGCGTGACGCCTGTCCCAGCATTCACCGATATTGGGACAGGCCGCCTCCTCGCACACCGTGTTGAGGCGGTGCTCGCGAAGCGCTTGGCGCGTTGCATCGAACGCGCGCGCGCCGGGCGCCTTGACCCGGATCCACGGCGGTTTGCGGACAACAGGAGTGTCGGGCAGCCGCGCCTTTTCTGGATGGCGCGGCCGCGCCTTCACCGAACTGACCGTGTCGATCAGAGTTACCATCGCTTACTCAGCCTGACGAGGTGCCCACCACTCGGCGCCAAATCCAGATCAGAAGAACCGCGCCGATTGTCGCCACGATCAAATTGCCCAGCCAGCCATAAAACTCGACGTTCAAGAGTCTGGCGAGATTGCCACCGACAAACGAGCCGGCGATGCCGACGAGTAGATTGGTGAACAGCCCGTGATCGCTCGCCGTGACCTTCTCGGCGATGTATCCGGCGAGAATGCCGATGATAAGCATGCCGATAAAGCCCACACCGGGCATCGACAGTAGACCATGGCCTTCCATAATAGCCCTCCTCTTTCAGTTTGGATTGATCGTCTAGCGGATGCGTTGCCACACCCACAGGCAAATGATCGCGCCGGCCGTGGCGATGATGATCTGGCCGATCAGACCGGTCGCGCCGAGGCCAACCAGCCCGGCCAGCAGGCCGCCGACGACGGCGCCGACGACGCCAACCAGCAGATTCAGCAGCAAATCCTGCTTCTTGCCCATGATGTAGGAAGCGAGCACACCGGCGATCAGGCCGATAACAAGAAAGATAATCAAGCCCATAGTAGTCCTCCCATTGTTGCGCGTGCTCTGGAGCGCTCCCTACGGGTCCGACTAGATGTGGAGGGCACGCCCGAAGGCGTCGAGCACCGATTCGTGCATCATCTCCGACAAAGTCGGATGGGGGAAGACAGTGTTTATCAATTCCGCTTCGGTCGTCTCCAGCGTCTTGCCGATGGCGAAGCCCTGAATGATCTCTGTCACCTCGGCGCCGATCATATGCGCGCCGAGCAGCGCCCCCGTCTTGGCATCGAAAATCGTCTTGATCAGGCCTTCCGCCTCCCCCATCGCAATCGCCTTGCCGTTGGCCAAATAGGGATAGCGGCCGACCTTGATGTCGTAACCGGCTTCTTGCGCGGCCGTCTCGGTGAGGCCAAGGCTGGCCACTTGCGGCGCGCAGTAGGTGCAGGCCGGGATGTTGGCCTTGTCCATGGGGTGGACGCCGTCGAGCCCCGCGATCTTCTCGACGCACATGACGCCTTCATGCATGGCCTTGTGCGCGAGCCAGGGCGGTCCGACCACGTCGCCGATCGCATAGAGACCGGACGCGCCGGCGCGGCACCACTCATCCACGACGATATGGCCGCGCTCGATTGCGACGCCCTGCTCTTCGAGGCCAAGTCCCTCGACATTGCCGATGATGCCGATTGCCAGAATGACGCGTTCCACCACGCCTTTGGCCGTGCTGCCGTCTTCGGCCTTGAGGGTCACAGTGACGCCGTCGGCACCGGGGACCATGCGCTCCACTGTGGTGCCGGTGCGGATGGCGATGCCTTGCTTCTTGAAGGCCTTGTGCGCGAGACGTGAGATATCCTCGTCCTCGGCGGGTAGGATGCGGTCCAGCATTTCGACGACGGAGACTTCCGCGCCGAGTGTGCGGTAGAAACTCGCGAACTCGATGCCGATGGCGCCGGAGCCGACGATCAGAAGCGAGCGCGGGAACGTCTCCGGCACCATGGCTTCTTTGTAGGTCCACACGTGTTTGCCGTCCGGCTCAAGCCCGGGAAGTGTCTTCGCCCGCGCGCCCGTGGCGATGATGATGTGCTTGGCTGTGAGCGACGCCAGCGTTTCACCGTTTTTGCCGGTGAGCGCGACGCGCCCCCGCCCTTCCAGCTTTGCCGTGCCGTCGATGACGGGGATGTTGTTCTTCTTCATGAGATAGGCGACGCCGTTCGAAAGTTTCTCCGCGACTGCACGGCTGCGCGCGATCACCTTGGAGAGATCGAAGCCGACATTGTCGGCGCGAAGCCCGAAGGCCTCCGCGTTCTGCATCTGGTGATAGAGCTCGGAAGTCCGCAGCAGCGCCTTGGTGGGGATGCAGCCCCAGTTGAGGCAGATGCCGCCGAGCCGGTCGCGCTCCACAACCGCTGTTTTCATGCCGAGTTGTGCGGCGCGGATCGCAGCGACATAGCCGCCGGGGCCGGCGCCGATGACGACGAGATCGAATTCCGTGTCTGTCATGGCGCGACCGGCTTGGTCAGGAGCAGCCAGTCGCCGCTTTGGGGAAAACCGGCGGGCAGGATGGCTGGTTCGGAGGCGATCCTTTCATAGCCGGCGCGCTGATAAAGACGCTCTGCCCCTTCGTTCCAGCTGCCGACAATAATGCTCATCGTGCTGGCGCCGGCTGCGTACGCTCTCTTTTCGGCGACCTCCAAGAGCGCGCGTCCAATGCCCTGACCACGGAATTCCTGGAACGTGGTGAGGACGTTCACGTACCACGACCCGGGGGCTTGGGCCTCCAACCGCAATAGCGGGTGAACATGTGCCGGCACGTCATCGAGGGTGAGATCGTACGGATCGTCGAGTGGATAGACGATCAGGCCGGCGACCACCTCGCCGCCGATCTCGGCAATGGTGGCGTGACGATAGGAGAAGCCGCCTTCCTCGCGGCGGGCGCGGTCCCGTCCAACCTCCAGCACCGAGTGGCCCGGCCCGGCCAGCTCCTGCCAGAAGCCCGTCGGAATGCCTTCGCCGGCGATGTCGACCAGCACGGCCAGCGCGGATGCGTCCGCAAGCGTCGCAGGGCGTAATGTCGGTGCGGCAGCCATTTAGCCGAGCCTACACCAGCATGGTGGCAGACCAAGCCGGGAAAGTCGCCGGCGGTTGGTCTAAACTCGAAGGATGAGTCGCTTGCACGGGGATTGGCCGCGCATCGTCGCCCATGCCGACATGGATTCCTTCTATGCGGCGGTGGAGCAGTTGGATGATCCCACTTTGCGGGGAAAACCCCTCTTGGTGGGGTCAGCGAGCGCGCGCGGGGTGGTTCTCACCGCGAGCTATGAGGCGCGGCCCTTCGGGGTTGGCAGCGCCATGCCGATGGTGAAGGCGCGCCGGCTGTGCCCGAATGCGGTTGTCGTGCCGCCGCGCTTCGAGCGGTACCAGGAGATTTCCGCTGCCATCATGCGGGTGTTCGGGGACTTCTCTCCCGAGGTGGAACCTCTAAGCCTGGACGAGGCCTTTATTGAGATGACGGGCTCGGAGCGGCTGTTCGGCGATCCCGAAACGATGGGCAATCGCCTGAAGGAGGCGATCCGGGAGGCGACCGGCGGTTTGACCGCCTCGGTCGGAGTATCGGCCACGAAATACGTGGCCAAGGTCGCAAGTGCGCACCAAAAGCCCGACGGTCTGACGTTGGTTCCGCCGGACAGCGCCAAGGCGTGGCTGGCGCCGATGCCGGTCGCGCGCCTATGGGGCGCAGGCGCGAAGACCGAGCGGCGCCTCGTTGCGCTCGGCTTGCGTACGATCGGCGACGTTGCCGATGCCGATCCCAAACTTCTGGTCGACAAGCTCGGCAAGCTCGGCCTTCACTTCTACACGCTGGCCCAAGCGAAAGACCCGCGCCGCGTCGACGGCGGCAGAAAGTCAAAGAGTATCGGCTCGGAGAACACGCTTGCCTGCGACGTGCGCGATAAAGGTGAGATCAAGCGACATCTGCGCCGTTCGGCCGACAAGATTGCGCGGCGACTGCGCGCCAAAGGGCTTGTTGCGTGCGGCGTCGGCGTCAAACTCAAGACCGCGGACTTCAAGAGCCTGACGCGGCAGAAACAGCTCGCGGAACCGACGGATGTCGCAGACCAGCTCTACATGACTGGTGAGGAGTTGCTCGGCGCTTTCGGCCATTCCGGCCCCTTCCGCCTTGTTGGCATGGCCGCCTACGATCTCGCGCCAGCAGGCGCTTCTGCGCAAGCCGGCCTGTTCGACACGTTCGGGCGCAGGCGACAGCTTGAGGTGGCGATCGATGGGCTTGCCACGCGGTTCGGCGGCAAGGTGGTGCAGCGGGGCGAGGAACTCGGTGCGGAGCGCGCTGCGACGCTCGCGCCAAATCTCGATTTCCTGGACGATGAAATTTTGGAGGACTGACCGGCCCTACACCAGCATGGTGACGGGGTCTTCGATATAGGACCTGAAGGCGGCGAGCAACTCGGCGCCGAGAGCCCCGTCGATCACGCGATGGTCCGCGGACAGCGTCGCGGTCATCATGGTGGCGATCTTGACCGCGTCGTCTTTGATAACGGGCTTCTTCTCGCCCCGGCCGACGGCGAGGATCGAGGATTGCGGCGGGTTGATGATCGCCTCGAAACTGTCGATGCCGTACATGCCGAGATTGGAAACGGTCGTGACCCCGCCCTGATACTCATGCGGCGCGAGACGCTTGGTCCGCGCGCGCGCAGACAGGTCGCGCATTTCGTTGGAGATTTCCGACAGGCTTTTGACCTCGGCACTGCGCACGACCGGCGTGTGTAGGCCGCCGCCTTCGAGCGCCACGGCGACGGCAATGTCGGAGGCGCGATGGCGCAGAATGCCTTCTTCCGTCCAGGTGGCGTTGGCGGCGGGCACGGTTTGCAGCGCCATGGCCATCGCCTTGATGATGAAGTCGTTCACCGACAGTTTGAAGGCGCGCGGGCCTTCGTCCGGCGCCATCTCGTTCATGCGTGTGCGTGCGGCGAGCAACGCATCGATTTCGCATTCGATGTTGAGATAAAAATGCGGAATGGTTTGCTTGGCGAGGGACAGCCGCTCGGCAACAAAGCGCCGCATCTTGTCATGTGGCACGAGTTCATAGGTGCCAGGCTGGTAGAGCGCGAGGATCTGTTCGTCGGAAAAGCCCGCGACCGGCGCCGTCGTTGGTGCGGGGACGACCTCGCGAGTGGGCACGGGCTTCTCCGGCGCGACGGCCTCCGGTTCTGTACGCGGCGCGGCTTCAGCGCGTTCGATATCGGCCTTGACGATGCGTCCATGGGGACCGGAGCCGGTAATGCTTGCAAGGTCTAGCCCGCGTGTCCGCGCCAGCCGCCGCGCCAATGGCGAGGCAAAGATGCGCTTTGCGTGTCCGTTGCCGTTGGCCCTGATCTGCTCGGCGATGCGGTCCATCACGTGTTCCGGTGAGCCGTCGGGCATGCGGGTATCGTCGGTGGGCGTGCTCACGAGCCCTGCTCCCGGTAGCAGACGGCTTTTGCCGCCTTCACGACCTGCGCCACGGAAGGCAGCGCCAGCTTCTCCAGGTTCGCCGCATACGGCATCGGCACGTCGGCGCCTGAGATCTGCAATGGCGGGGCGTCCAGATAGTCGAAGGCTTGGTTTGCCACTTGCGCGCATACTTCGGAGCCGATCGAGCAGACGGACCACCCCTCCTCCACTGTCACCAGGCGGTTGGTCTTTTTGACCGACGCCACGACGGTGTCGATGTCGAGGGGCCGCAACGCGCGCAGGTCAATGACTTCGGCCTCGATGCCCTCGCCCGCCAAGTGCTCGGCGGCGTCGAGCGTGTAGGCGAGCCCCCGCGAATACGACACGATTGTCACGTCCTTGCCCTCGCGCGCGATACGGGCCTTGCCGATGGGCAGGACAAAGTCCTCGGAGTTCGGCACCTCGCCGCTCTGGCCATAGAGCAGCTCGTTCTCCAGGAACACCACGGGAGAGTTGTCACGGATGGCGGCCTTGAGGAGGCCCTTGGCGTCGGCGGCCGCGTAAGGTGCGATGACCTTCAAGCCCGGGATATGCGCGTACCACGCGGAGAAATCTTGACTGTGTTGGGCGGCGACGCGGGCCGCCGCACCGTTCGGTCCGCGAAACACGATGGGACAATGCATTTGTCCGCCGGACATATAGTGCGTCTTTGCCGCCGAGTTGACGATGTGGTCGATGGCCTGCATGGCGAAATTCCACGTCATGAACTCCACGATGGGTCTGAGGCCTGCGAAGGCCGCGCCGACACCCACACCGGCAAAGCCGTACTCGGTGATCGGCGTGTCGATCACGCGGCGCGCGCCAAATTCCTCCAGCAGCCCTTGCGTGACCTTGTAGGCGCCTTGGTATTCGGCGACCTCTTCGCCCATGACGAAGACGTCCGTGTCGCGGCGCATCTCTTCGGCCATGGCATCGCGCAAGGCCTCACGCACGGACTGGGTGATCAGTCCTGCGTCGGCCGGCACTTCGGCATCCGGCTTCGGCTCCTCGGGCGCAGTTTCCGGACCTGCGGGCACCGCCTCCACGAGCGGTTTGGCTTCGCCGAGATCGGGCGGCGGTGGCGGGGCCTGAAAAGCGTCAGCAGGTGCCGCTTGCGACATCACCTCGATGGCGGACACGTCGTCTTCGCCCTCTGTCATCAGAATGGCGATGGGCTGGTTGACCGGAATATGCTCCGCACCTTCGGGCACCAAGATCTTGTCGAGCGTGCCGTCGTCGATCGCCTCGACCTCCATGGTGGCTTTGTCGGTCTCGATCTCGGCGATGACGTCGCCCGCATGGACTACGTCGCCTTCGCGCACGTGCCATTTGGCAAGCGTGCCCTCCTCCATAGTGGGCGAAAGCGCGGGCATGAGAATTTCTGTCGACATTAGCGGTTCGCGCTCACGTCGCCACCACGTCGGTGTAGAGCTCGGATGGGTCGGGTTCGGGATCGCTTTGCGCGAACTCCGCCGCCTCATTCACGACGGCGCGGATGTCGCGGTCGATCGCTTTCAATTCGTCCTCGCTTTTTCCCGCATCGAGCAGACGTTTGCGCACCAGCTCGATCGGATCGTGATGCTGACGCATATCCTGCACTTCTTCCCGCGTGCGGTACTTTGCCGGGTCGGACATCGAGTGACCACGATAGCGGTAGGTCAGGGCTTCGATGATGACAGGACCTTTTCCTTCGCGGGCATGCGCGAGTGCCCATTCGCCCGCCGCTTTCACCATCGCCACGTCCATGCCGTCGATTTCCTCGCCGGGAATGCCGAAGGCGAGCCCGCGATGATGAAGCTCCTTCCACTCGGCGCTGGCGCGCTCGACGGATGTGCCAAGCGCATAGTGGTTGTTCTCGACGACATAGACGATCGGCAGCTTCCACAGGGACGCCATGTTGAAGCTCTCATAGACCTGGCCTTGATTGGCCGCGCCTTCGCCGAAGAAGGCCATGCAGACATTGCCGTTGTCGCGATATTTATTGGCGAACGCGATCCCGGTGCCGAGTGGCGCCGGCGTGCCGACGATACCGTGACCACCGAAGAAGTTTCTCTCCACGGAGAACATGTGCATCGAGCCGCCTTTGCCCTTGGAGTAGCCATGGGCGCGGCCCGTGAGCTCGGCCATGACGCCCTTGGGGTCCATGCCGGTGGCGAGCATGTGGCCGTGATCGCGATAGGCGGTGATGATCTGGTCGCCAGGCTTGATCGCCATCGTCATGCCGGTGACCACGGCCTCTTGGCCGATATAGAGGTGGCAGAAGCCGGCCACGAAACCCATGCCGTAGAGCTGCCCCGCCTTCTCCTCGAAGCGGCGGATCAGCAGCATGTCGCGATAGGCGTTGAGCTCGTCCTCGACCGCGAGGGGTGCGCCTTTCGGCGGCGCTGAAGCCGGAGTTTCGAATGGCTTCTGGTCCATCCAGAAGTTGGCCGCTCCCGGCGTCAGGCTTGGGCTGTTCACTCCTGGCCTCCTTCGACTCAATACGGCGCGCCTTCGAAAAAGCTAGCACGAGTTCGAAGCAGGCAAAAAGGCGATCAGACCTTAAGCGGTCAAGGCTTGCGCAATGGCCCAGTGGGATCGGGCGCACGCCGCTTCATCATGACGAGATCGTCGCGATGGGCGAGGTTGAGAATGGCGCGGGCGCGCTCATCCAGCATGTCCGGATCGAGACTATCGGGCTCAAGCAGCGCAACGTCGCGCTCGATGCGCAAACGGACTTCGCGCAAGCCAGCGAGCTCGCCTTCGAGCACGTCCTTACGCCGCTCGAGGTCGGCATGGGACGTCAGGCCGTGGTCGCCATTCTGCAGGTGATATCCGAAATAGCCGCCTGCGCTCAACGCAAGCAGCGGAAAGATAAACGCCCGGAACCGCATGACCCCTCCCCACACACCGAATCACCAAGATCGGCCGGGACGCGTTAAGTTGCGGTTACCACGAGGCGAGTTTTACGCCGTTCTCAAAACGGCGGCGCCAGCGTAGCGCGCGCGGGGCCCGAGCTCCTCTTCGATGCGGATGAGCTGATTGTATTTCGCCACGCGGTCGGAGCGGGCAAGCGAGCCTGTCTTGATCTGCCCGCAATTGGTGGCCACGGCCAGGTCGGCGATGGTGGTGTCCTCGGTCTCGCCGGAGCGATGCGACATCACCGCTGTATAGCCGGCGTCATGGGCCATCTTTACGGCGTCCAGCGTTTCGGACAGCGTGCCGATCTGATTGACCTTGA
>DGOS01000035.1 GCA_002390155.1 Hyphomicrobiaceae bacterium UBA4460
GAAATTCAGCGGCATGAAGAGCTGAATGAGAATGGCGTTGATCATGACGAAGTCGCCTACGGTCAACGCCCCTTGCATGACGTCGCGCGCCGCGAGAAGCATGCATGCCACCATGCCAATGGTGAAGATGACGGCTTGGCCCGAGTTCAACACACCGAGCGTCGTGTAGGTGCGCACGGCGGCGTTCTCGTAGCGCGCCATGGACGCATCGAAGCGGCGCGCCTCCAGCTCCTCGTTACCGAAATATTTGACGGTCTCGAAGTTGAGCAGGCTGTCCACGGCCTTGGAGTGCGCCTCGGTGTCGCTTTCGTTCATGTCGCGGCGAATGGCGATACGCTTCTCCGTAGCGAGAAAGGTGAACCACACATAGACCGCAACGGTGGCGAACATGACCGCGACATAGAGCCAGCCGAAATACCAGGCCACAAGACCGGCGATCATGACCAGCTCGACGGCAGTCGGGATCGAGTTCAGCACGGCAATGCGCATCACTGTCTCGACGCCCGTCACCCCGCGTTCGATGACACGGTTTAGCCCGCCGGTGCGCCGCTCAAGGTGAAAGCGCAAAGACAGGGCGTGCAGGTGACGGAAGGTCCGGTTGGCGAGCCGGCGCACTGCGTTCTGCGAGACCACCGTGAAGATCATGTCGCGGGCCTGCGCGAACAGCACCATGAGGATGCGGCCCACGCCATAGGCGATAATCAGCATGGCCGGAACGATGGCGAGCCCAAGGACGCTCGCGCCTTCCGTCGCGCCAGTCGACGACTCCCCGGTGAGATAATCGACCGCGTTCTTGTAGGCGATCGGCACCGCCAAGGTGACGACCTTGGCGAGGACCAGCGCCACGAAAGCAAGGATCACGCGCAGGTGCAGGTCCCGCCGGCCCTTGGGCCAGACATACGGGAGCAGCTCGCGCAGCACGGCAAGCTGACCGGCGCGGGCGGAAAGCACGACATCGCTTGTCGATTGCGGCAGGCGGTCTTGCATGAAAGGTCTTTTCTATCAGCGCGCTAGACGCGCAGCAAAAAGGGCAGCGTTAACCTCGCCGCCCCTCCACGCGCTAAGATATCGCCCCGAGACGCCCGCGCCAAGCCGGTTCGTCGAGGCGCGCTCCCCGGACTATTGCCTGCCGACAGGCGGCGCGGTCAGCTCTTGGGGCGTTGGCGGCCTCAGCGTCATGCTAAACATCGCCCGCCCGGCCAGCTGGTTGGTCTTCTTGTCGAACTGCTCGACACGAACGCCATGCACGCCATCATCGAGCGGAACCTTGTCCTCGACACTCCACGCGCCGTCGCCGTCGCCCGCCACCACGTCGGCGAAGGGCTTGTCATCCACGTAGATAAAAACCTTGCTGCCGGCGATTGCGGTGCCGGAAAGCTTCAAAGTGCCCGGCCCCTCTTCGGCCTTCGCATAGTCGACGATCTTCACCCGTATCGGCGATTTCGGCGAAGGCGACGACGCTTCGCCGACGACGTCCGCCTTGGGCTCTTCAGCGACGCCGGCATGCGGCAAGCCAAGAGCTAGGCCAAAGGTCAGGGCAAAGGTTAGGCAGGCCCCAAGCGTCCACGCGATGAACTTGCTACCAATCATCTCGGTCATTTCCTCAAGCTTGCTTCTCCAGTGCCAGCAAAGCGCTGGCATTGGCCGGACCCTATCGGATCGCTCCCTATCCTGCCAACAGGTTCGGTCGATCACAGTTGCTTGACGACTGCGGAAGGCCAATGGCAGATGAAGCCATGAACAATGCCAAGCCAACGCTCCGAACGGTTTGCGTGTACTGCGGGTCGGGCGCGGGGCAAAACCCCGCTTTCGCCGAGGCCGCGCACGCGCTTGGCAAAAGTCTCGCCGCGGCGGACGTGGGCCTCGTCTATGGCGGCGGCGATCTCGGCCTGATGGGAATCGTGGCCCGCTCAGTTCTCGACCATGGCGGTCACGTCACCGGCATCATGCCCCACTTCCTGCGTGACCGCGAACACCTGCTGACCGACGTGCATGAGCTGGTCGTCGTGGACGATATGCACCAGCGCAAACATCTCATGTTCGATAAGTCGGACGCCTTCGTCGCGCTCCCGGGCGGCCTTGGCACACTGGAAGAGTTCGTCGAGCAGCTCACCTGGACTCAGCTCGGCCGGCACCAAAAGCCCATCGTGCTCGTGAATGTCCACGGCTTCTGGGATCCGCTGCTCGAATTGTTCGACAAGATGCTGGGGCACGATTTCATCCGCACCGGCTTCGAGCTCAAAATGACCGTGGCCGATAGCGCCGAAGACGTTCTGCCCGTCATTCGGCGCGCGCTGGAGGACTCGCTAGCCGCGCCCCGCGCAGACAAAGAAACCATCGCGAAGTTCTGACTTAAGGCCGGCTATGGCGCCGGCGCGCCGTCACGGATCAGCTTGTAGCTGATGGAATCGAGCAGCGCCTCGAAGGACGCATCCACGATATTGGGCGAAACGCCCACGGTGAACCAGCGCCGCCCTTCCCCGTCGCGGCTTTCGATGAGGACGCGCGTCACAGCGTCAGTTCCGCCCGTAAGAATACGGACCTTGTAGTCGATAAGCTCCAGATCATCGATATAGCGCTGATAGGGACCCAAATCCTTCCGCAGTGCATTGTCGAGCGCATTCACCGGGCCGTTGCCCTCGCCCACCGACATCACTGTCTCGCCGTCGACACGCGCCTTCACCGTCGCTTCGGAGATCGTGACCAACTCGCCCAAGGCGTTGTGGCGGCGCTCCACCATGACGCGGAAGGCGTCCACGTCGAAGAATTGCGGGACGTTGCCGAGCATGCGCCGGGCGAGAAGCTCGAACGAAGCCTCGGCCGACTCGTAGGCGTAGCCCACTGCCTCCCGCGCCTTCACCTCTTCGAGGAGGCGCCCAATGCGGGGGTCGTCCTTCTTCACGTCGATGCCAATACGATCGAGCTGCGCGAGGATGTTGGAACGGCCGCCTTGGTCCGAAACCAGGAGCTTGCGTACATTGCCAACGGTATCCGGCGTCACATGCTCGTAGGTGCGCGGATCCTTCTGCACGGCAGAAACATGGATGCCGCCCTTATGTGCGAAAGCCGCCGCGCCAACATAGGGCGAATGCCGGTCAGGCGCGCGATTCAGCATCTCATCGAGAACACGCGAGGCATGGGTGAGCGTTCTTAGACTTTCGGGCGTGACCTTCGTCTCGTATCGCTCGGCGTAGCCGGACTTGAGCAGAAGTGTCGGGATGATCGACGTCAGGTTGGCGTTGCCGCACCGCTCACCAAGACCGTTCAGCGTGCCTTGGATCTGCCGCGCGCCGGCCCGCACCGCGGCAAGCGAGTTCGCAACGCCGTTGTCTGTGTCGTTGTGCACGTGAATGCCGACATGATCGCCGGGGATTTGCTGCACAACTTCAGTGACAATCTCCTCGACCTCTTCCGGTAAGGTGCCGCCATTGGTGTCGCACAGCACGACCCAGCGTGCGCCGGCCTCGTATGCGGTCCGCGCGCAGCTAAGCGCATAGTCCGGATTGGCCTTGTAACCGTCGAAAAAGTGCTCGCAGTCGAACAACGCCTCGCGCCCACTGTCGACGACCGCGGCCACAGACTCCTTGATTGCCGCCAAATTTTCCTCAAGCGTGATGCCAAGTGCGACGTCCACGTGAAAGTCCCAGGTCTTGCCCACGAGGCAGATCGCATCAGCGTGCGCCCCAAGCAGCGCCTGAAAGCCCGGATCGTTGGCAAGCGACCGGCCGGGCCGCTTGGTCATGCCGAACGCGGTGACCTTGGTGCCAAGCCCGCGCGTCTCCGAGAACAGCTTCGTGTCGGTCGGGTTCGCGCCGGGATAGCCGGCCTCGACATAGTCGATGCCAAGCCCGTCGAGCTGCTCGGCAATCAGCAGCTTATCCTCAAGCGAGAAGTCGACACCGTGGGTCTGGGCGCCGTCCCTTAAGGTCGTATCGTAAAGAGAAAGAGTTTCGCGGGCCATTGCTCACACTACGCCAAAGAGAAAGTGCAAGGCGAGCACCACGGCCAGCACAAGCACGAGAAGTTTGATCGCGAAATAAACCTGTCGCGATCCCTTGAAGGGCGCATCACCAAAAAACGATTTCATTGTGCGGTCTCCTGGGCGCCAAGCGTCTTTTTCATCGTCGTGTTCGACAGCCATTCGTCACCGCGCTGGACGCTATTGCGCTGCTGGGCAGCATAGCCCCGCTTGGCGAAGAAGCCGTAGGCCGTCTCGCTCGCATCGACACTCAAGGCTTCAGCGCCGCGCGCCGCAGCCAGCTTTTCCAATGCATCGGCCAGCATGGCACCGGCACCGCGCTCGACGGCCGCCGGGTGCACATAGAAGAAGTCGATCTTGTCTTTGTCCTCCAGCGAGGCGAAACCCACCGGCGCACCGCCCATGGTCGCAACGATCGTCACCTCGTCGGCCAGCCGCTTGGCGAACAGCGCCTCATTGTCGGCCGCAGCCGCCCAGGCCTCTTGCTGCTCTTCGGTGTAGTCGTCACCCGTCAGCTCCAGAATGCTCGCGCGGAAAATCTCGGCAAGCAGCGGCGCCTCGTCCGGCAACATGGGCCGGAGCGCAAGCTCAGGGTTGGCGGCAGCACTCATCGCGCCACCTCCCACGTCGTCCTAAGCTCGCCCGTCTCGGGGTCTTTGGCATCTTTCAGAACGATACCCATCGCTTGAAGCTCATCGCGAATGCGGTCGGCTTCCTTGAAATCCTTCGCTTGCCGCGCGGCAAGTCGCGCGGCAATGAGCGCGTCGACCTCGCCCGTATCGGCGCCCGGCCCCGCACCGTCTTGCTTGACCCGCTCGATCTTGGCGCGCTCGCCGGAGAAACCGAGGAACTCAAGCGCTGCACGCAACTCCTCAAAATGGCCGGCGCGATGCAGCTTATGCAGCGCGGCGATGGCCTTCGGCGTGTTCAAGTCTTCGGCGAGCGCCTCGACGATTGTCGCAGGCACGTTTGGCGCGGGCGCAGCACCGTCCGTGTCGCCATACCAGTCCCACAATATCTTATGGGCCTCGTCGAGACCGGCGAACGTCCAGTCGAGCGGCTGCCGGTAATGTGTCTTGAGCATCGCAAACCGGATTGCTTCTCCGGGCCATCTGCTTCCGCCAAACTCATTTGTCTCCAAGAGATCATGCACGGTGACGAAGTTGCCGAGGGACTTCGACATCTTCTCGCCTTCCACCTGGAGAAATCCGTTATGCATCCATAGCCGCGCCATGGCCTCGGTCCCATGGGCGCAGCGCGACTGCGCAATCTCGTTCTCATGATGCGGAAACACGAGATCGATCCCACCGCCATGGATATCGAACACTTTGCCCAGATGCGCCGCGGACATGGCGGAACACTCGATATGCCAGCCCGGCCGCCCGGGCGTCTCGATCCCGCCCGGCGATGGCCAGGCCGGATCGCCCGGCTTCGACGGTTTCCACAACACGAAGTCCATCGGATCCTTCTTGAACGGCGCCACTTCAACCCGCGCGCCGGCCAGCATCTCATCGAGCGAGCGCCCTGACAGTTTGCCGTAGTCGGACATCGAGGCCACGTGGAACAACACGTGATCCTCGGCTACGTAAGCGCTGCCGTTCGCAATGAGGCGGTCGATCATCGCCCGCATCTCTTCGATATGCTCCGTGGCCCGCGGCTGCACGGTCGGGTCGAGAGACCCGAGCGCATGCATGTCCGCGTGAAACTGCGCCTCGGTCTTCTCCGTGACCTTGCGAATGCCCTCGTTCAGTGGCAGGTCGGGATATTCCTGCGCCGCCCGCGCATTGATCTTGTCGTCCACGTCCGTGATGTTGCGTACATAGGTGACATGCTCGGGCCCGTAGAGGTGCCGCAGCAAGCGGAACAGGACATCGAAGACGATGACGGGCCGCGCGTTGCCGATATGGGCGTAATCATAGACCGTGGGCCCGCACACATAGATGCGCACCTTGGCCCGATCGAGGGGCTCGAAAGGCTCCTTCTCGCGGGAGAGCGTATTGTAAAGCGTAAGCGACACTGACAAGCCCCTTCGGCTTGGGCCCGCCGGATGTTCGTTGAAGTGACTGTGATAGTTAAAAGAAGAACGACCCGAGCGAGCTTATTTTGCTAGCGCAGAATAATGCAGCCGGAAATGATAAGGTTCGGTTGCGGGTGCGTCTTCATGGGCCGCTTATGGCGGGAAACCGCCAAATCGTCAAGCAAACCATCTTATTGATGCCTCATTGACCCAGGATTTTAAGCGAGCATAATGGCTTAGAGGCACCCCCGGGGAACGGAAAAAACCATCGTGAGCGATCATCGCCAATTTCGGCGCGTCGTCGTGACGTCTGCGCGGACGCTTGTTCGTCCAGCCGCTCTCGCGCTCGCTTTGGGTTTTGTGGGCGCCCCTGGCGCTGGCCTGGCGCAGACCGAACAGGACATCCGCTGCATGCAGCTCCAACAGGAGCTATCCGCAGCCCGCGGCGGCGGGGCGAACGCCCCCGAGCTCGGCATGCTCGAGCAGCAAATCGCCGAGCAGGACCGCATCTACCAAAGCACCAAAGCCACCATGGATAGCGCGGGCTGCTACGAACGGATGTTCATTTTCGGCCGCGCCCTGAAGCGCACCCCAAAATGCCTCAGGATGAACAACCGCGTTGAAGATGCCCGGCGGCAGCTCGCCCGGCTCCAGCAGCAGCGCAATTCCTTACAGCGGGGCGGCGGCAACCGGCGGCGCCAGGCCGAGCTCCAACAGGCCCTAAGGCGCAATGGCTGTAGCGGCGCCCCAGACACTGGTGGCGGCGGTCTTTTCGATTTCTTTGGCGGCCCGCGTCAGGAATACCAGACGCCGATCTACCGCAGCATCAATCCGAACGGCCGCTACCGATCGGTCTGCGTGCGCCTATGCGACGGCTTCTACTACCCGGTCAGCTACTCGACCTATGGCAGCCGGGTCCAACAAGACGCCAAAAAGTGCCAAGCGAGCTGCGCGGCGCCGGCCGAGCTCTACGTCTACCGGAACCCGGGACAGGAGATCGAGCAGGCCATC
>DGOS01000036.1:0-702 GCA_002390155.1 Hyphomicrobiaceae bacterium UBA4460
GGTCAAACCACAGCTTCGCGTGACCCCCTCCCCGACCCTCCCCCTTATAGGGGGAGGGAGGATGCGTTACGCGCATTCGAGACACAGCTCTTGCGTCTCAAGCAGAAACTTTCCGCGCCTCTCTATCTTGCCGCGCATCACACCTATCACGGCGAGGATCGCGCTCGCATCGCACAGCTTGCCGACCTTGCACAACGCGCAGGCACGCCGCTCGTCGCCACCGGCGCCGTGCTCTATCACGCAAGCCACCGCAGAGCTTTGCAGGACGTGCTTACCTGCATCCGCGAGAAGTGCACGATTACGGACGCCGGCTTTCACCTTGAAGCCAACGCCGAGCGGCATCTGAAGCCTCCGCAGGAGATGGCGCGCCTGTTCGAAGGACACGAAGACGCGATTGCCCGCACGATCGAGNNTCGCCGACGCCTGCTCATTCTCGCTGGACGAACTGAAATATGAATACCCGGACGAGCCGGTGCCGGAGGGCAAGACGCCGCAATCGCATTTGGAGGATCTGACCTGGGAAGGCGCCACATGGCGTTTTTCCGATGGCGTGCCCGACAATGTCCGCAGCACGATCAAAAAGGAACTCGCGCTCATCGCCGAGCTCAACTACGCGCCATACTTTCTTACTGTCCACGATATTGTGCATTACGCGCGGCAGGTCGGCATTCTCTGTCAGGGCCGCGGCTCCGCCGCCAACTC
>DGOS01000036.1:818-14282 GCA_002390155.1 Hyphomicrobiaceae bacterium UBA4460
GTGATCCAATATATCTACGCGCGCTATGGCCGCGACCGCGCTGGGCTGGCGGCGACCGTCATCTCTTATCGCGGCCGCTCCGCAGTGCGCGAAGTCGGCAAGGCACTTGGCCTCTCGGAAGATACGGTCGCCGCGCTCGCCACCACCATCTGGGGCTTGAGCAACGCTGAGCTGCCGGAGAAATATGTGCGCGAGGCTGGGCTAGACCCTGCCGATCCGTTGCTCGCGCGCTGCCTCGAACTGGCGCACGAGCTGATCGGCTTTCCTCGCCATCTGTCCCAGCATGTGGGCGGCTTCGTCCTGACGCGCGGCCCTCTGTCGGAGACGGTCCCTATCGGCAACGCTGCCATGGAGGACCGTACCGTCATCGAATGGGACAAGGACGATCTCGATGCGCTGGGACTCTTGAAGGTGGATGTGCTGGGGCTCGGCATGCTCACCTGCATCCGCAAGGCCTTCGCGCTACTGAAAGAGCATTACGGCAAGGAGATCACGCTCGGCACCGTGCCATGGGACGACCCGGACGTGTACGACATGCTCTGCCGCGCGGACTCCATCGGCGTCTTTCAGGTGGAAAGCCGTGCACAGATGAACATGCTGCCCCGGCTGAAGCCCCGCACCTTCTACGACCTCGTCATCGAGGTCGCCATCGTCCGCCCCGGCCCTATCCAAGGCGACATGGTGCATCCTTATTTGCGCCGGCGCGACGGCATCGAACCGGTCGAGTTTCCCTCGCCGCATCCGGACCACGGGCCTCATGACGAACTCCACAAAGTGCTCGGCAAGACCATGGGCGTACCGCTATTCCAGGAGCAAGCCATGCGCCTTGCCATGGTGGCGGCGAAGTTCTCCGGGAGCGAAGCCAACGAGCTGCGCCGCGCCATGGCGACGTTCCGGCGCCGCGGCACGATCGGCACGCTGAAGGACAAGATGGTCGGCCGCATGACCGCGCGCGGCTACCCGCCCGATTTCGCGATGCGCTGCTTCAACCAGATCAAAGGCTTCGGCGAATATGGTTTCCCCGAAAGCCACGCGGCGAGCTTCGCCCATCTCGTCTATGTGTCGTCCTGGCTCAAATGCCATTACCCGGATGTCTTCGCCTGCGCGCTGTTGAATTCACAGCCCATGGGCTTTTATGCGCCCGCGCAGATCGTGCGTTGCGCACGCGAACACGGCGTCGAAGCGCGCGAACCCGACATTAATGCGAGCCTGTGGGACTGCACGCTGGAGCCTCGCGCTCAAGGTGCGCGAAGCGAGGGTGTGCAGACAAATCGCGCTCAAGTAGCGCGAAGCGCGGTAGCGCAAACAAAATGTGCGCTGCGCCTTGGGCTTAGACAGATCGACGGCCTGCGCGAGGAACATGCGCAAACGCTCATCGACAAACGCAGCCACGCGACCTATCGCGACGTGCCGGATCTGTGGCGGCGCAGCGGCGTGGGGCGCGCAAGCCTCGAGACGCTTGCCGCGGCGGATGCCTTCCGCAGCATCGGCCTCGACCGCCGCCAAGCTTTGTGGGAACTGCGCGGGTTGCCGAAGGACATTCCCCTGCCGCTGTTCGAGCATGCCAAGGCCGCCGAGACGGGCACGGAGACGAACATCGCCCTTCCCATCATGTCGCTCGCCGAGCACGTGGTGAACGACTACCGCACGTTGCGGCTTTCGTTGAAAGCGCACCCGATGAGCTTCTTGCGCGCGGACGCCACCGCCGCGCGCATTCTGCCGTGCATCGCACTCAAAGAGACACGCAACGGCGCGCGCGTTTCCGTCGGCGGTGTCATTCTCGTGCGTCAACGCCCGGGCTCCGCGTCCGGCGTGGTATTCATGACCATCGAGGACGAGACCGGCATCGCCAATGCGGTGATCTGGCCCAAAGTGCTGGAGCGGCAACGCAAGGTCGTCATGGGCGCACGGCTCATCGTGGTACATGGCCGCGTGCAGCGCCACGAGGACATTATTCATGTGGTGGCCGAGCGGCTGGAAGACCGCAGCCATTGGCTCTCCCGGCTCGACGACGATAGCGCCTCCATGGAGATCAGCCTCGCTCCTGTCGACCACGTCAAACGTCCCGAGAGCGGCGAGCCGGCCCACAATGGAGAGGCGCGTCATCCGCGCTGGCACCCGCGCTGCCATCCCCGCGAGGCACGCATTGTCCCCAAATCCCGCGACTTTCACTGACTGGCGGGCGCGGCGAAACCCGATATGCTGCCGCGCATGAAACACCTCATTATATGCGCGACCCTCGCCGTCCTCGTGTCGGCCGCGCCGACGCACGCCCTAGAGCTGCCCGAAGGCGAAAGCGGCTTTGCGCCGAAGCCGCTCGTCAAGGCCGAGAACCACATGATCGTCGCCGCGCACCCGCTCGCGGCGGAGGCGGGGTTGACGATGCTGCGCGACGGCGGCTCTGCCATCGACG
This sequence comes from Hyphomicrobiaceae bacterium UBA4460, assembly GCA_002390155.1. Next base: position 3,232 of record DGOS01000036.1, read on the forward strand.
CCGGTATCGCCGCGCAGATGGTGCTGACCCTGGTCGAACCCCAATCGTCCGGCATCGGCGGCGGCGCCTTCATGCTCTATTGGGAAGCAGCGGCGAAGACGCTCACCAGCTATGACGGGCGCGAGAAGGCGCCGATGGGCGCAACGCCGGAACTCTTTCTCGACGAAAATGGCAGCCCGCTGTCGCGTCCCGGCGCTATGCGCAGCGGCCTTTCGGTCGGCGTGCCGGGCGTGCTTGCCGCGCTGAAACTCGTGCACGACGAGTACGGCAAGCTGCCCTGGGCGGCGCTGTTCCAACCCGCGATCAAATTGGCCCGCGATGGATTTCAAGTATCGCCTCGTCTGTCCAAAATGCTGAGTAGTGCGGGCGCGGACAGTTTTGCGCCGTCCGCACGCGACTATTTCTTCGACGCGGACGGGCGCCCGCACCAACCGGGCTTCACGCTCAAGAACCCGCAGCTTGCCGACACGTTCGAGATCGTGGCGCGCGATGGCGCCGACGCCTTCTATGAAGGCGCCATCGCCACCGATATCGCAAAGGCCGTGCAGAACGATCCGCGGCAACCCGGCACGCTGAGCATTGAGGATATGAAGAACTACCGCGCCGTGCCGCGCGCACCGCTCTGCGTTCCTTATCGCGGGCGCAATGTGTGCGGCGCCGGCCCGCCCTCCTCCGGCGCCGTCGCCGTGGGCCAAGTCCTCCGTCTCGTCGAGCCGTTCGATCTCGGCGCTACGCCCTTCACGCCGGAAGCCGCGCATGTGATCGCCGAAGCCGAACGTCTCGCCTATGCCGACCGCGCGCGTTATCTGGCCGACCCCGACTTCGTTCCCGTTCCGCTGGAAGGGTTGCTCGACCAAGATTATCTCGCAGGCCGCCGCGCTTTGATCGACAAGACCCGCGCACAAGACAAGGTCGAGCCCGGCAAGCCGCCCGTCGTGCCACCGAGCGCGTTCGGCCGCGACCGCACCAAGGAGCGAGGCGGCACCAGCCAAGTTTCGGTGGTCGATGGCGCAGGCGATGCGTTCTCTCTCACCACGAGTATCGAGCATGCCTTCGGCGCACGCACCATGGTGCGCGGCTTTCTGCTGAACAATCAGCTCACCGACTTTTCCTTTCTGCCGAAGGATGCGCTCGGCCGGCCGATCGCCAACCGCGTCCAGCCGGGCAAACGCCCGCGCAGCTCCATGGATCCGACCATGGTGTTCGGCAAGGACGGCGCGCTTGAGTTCGTTCTAGGCTCCCCGGGCGGACCCGGCATCATTCTGTTCAATCTCAAGACGCTCTTCGCCCTGATCGACTGGCAGATGAACGCCGCGGACGCCGCAGCCCTTTTCAATTTCGGTAGCACCCAGGACGTGGTGCTCATGGAGCCGGACGCGAAGTGGGATGCGCTCGCTGACGAGCTCGAGGCCTTGGGTCACAAGGTCCGGCGCTTTCCTCTGACCAGCGGCGAACACATCATTGCCGTGACGGAGGACGGCCTTGAAGGCGGCGCCGACCCGCGCCGCGAAGGCGTCGCATTAGGCGATTAGGGGAACTGGACAGACGCGCCCGTCAAAGGCACCCCGTAGAAGGCAGCCCATAGAACATGACCAACCCCCTCAAGATCGCGATACGCGGCGCCGGCGTCGCCGGACTGTGGCAGGCGCTCACCCTCGCGCGGCGCGGCCACGGCGTCGCAATTGTCGAGCGCTCCGTTGAGCCCTTTGTCGACGCGTGCAGTCCTTACGCCGGCGCCATGCTTGCGCCCCGCTGCGAAGAAGAAAGTGCCGAAGCCGTAATCCGCGAACTCGGGACGCGGGGCATCGCCCTGTGGCAGGCCACCTATCCCGACCTTATGACACATGGCAGCCTCGTGGTCGCGGCACCGCGCGACCGTAGCCTGCTCGACCGCTTTGCGCGCATGACGCAAGAGCCCACACGGCTCGACGGGAGCGCCCTTGCCGCGCTGGAGCCCGGGCTCGCGCCGCGCTTCGGCAGCGCTCTCTATTATGAGGACGAGGCACACGTGAACCCGAACACCGCGCTGTCCTTCCTGCTTCGCGCTGTGCAGGAGGCCGGCGTCCAGGTGCACTTTGGCGTGGGCGACATGCCTCAAGGTGCCGACATCGTCATCGACTGCCGCGGCCTTGCCGCCAAGGACGCCCTGCCGACCTTGCGTGGCGTGCGCGGCGAACGCATTCTCGTGCGCGCGCCGGAGATCGCCATCCAGCGGCCGGTGCGGCTCCTGCATCCGCGCTTTCCGCTCTACCTCGTGCCTTGGGGCAACGGGCTTTTCATGGTCGGCGCCACGGCCATCGAGCGGGGTGATGCCGGGCCCGTCACGCTGCGCTCGGCGCTAGAGCTGCTCAGCGCCGCCTATGTGCTCGATCCGACCTTTGGCGAGGCCGAAATTTTGGCGCTTGGCGCCGGCGTCCGGCCCGCCTTCCCGGACAACCGCCCTAGGATTATCCCGGCGAAGGGGTATATCTATGTCAACGGCCTCTACCGGCACGGCTTTCTGCTGGCGCCGGTCCTGGCCGAGATGGTCGCCGATTTTCTTGAGACCGGCGCCGCCGATCCGGAGGTGTTCCTTGCAGATCCTGCTCAACGGTGAACGCGTCACGACCGACGCTTCTACGCTCGATGAGCTCTGCGCCAGGCTCGGCTTTGGCGAGGCGAAGGTCGCCACGGCGGTCAATGGCAGCTTCGTGGCGGCCGGCGCACGGGAGCGCACGGCGCTATCGGAAGCAGACGAGGTCGAGATCGTGGCGCCAAGACAGGGCGGGTGACAGGACAGCAGATGCTCGAGCTCTACGGCAAAAAATTCACTTCGCGCATGCTGCTGGGCACGGCCGGATACGCCTCGCCCGACATCTTGCGTCAAGCGGTGGAAACTTCGGGCGCCGAGATCGTCACCGTCTCGCTCCGGCGCGAATCCGCCCGCGCCCGCACCGGCCAAGGCTTCTGGGAACTGATCGAGAAGCTCGGCCGGCTTGTGCTACCCAACACCGCCGGTTGCCGCACGGCGAAAGAGGCCGTCGCCACTGCGCAGATGGCGCGCGAGCTGTTCGGCACCACTTGGATCAAGCTCGAAGTCATCGCCAATGACGACACGCTCCAACCGGAGCTGTTTGGCTTGGTCGAAGCGGCCACCGAACTCTGCGCCGACGGTTTCCAGGTGCTGCCCTACACCACCGAGGACTTAAGCGCCGCGGAGCGGCTGGTCGCCGCGGGCTGCGACGTGCTCATGCCATGGGGGTCTCCCATCGGCTCCGCGCGCGGACTACTGAACAAGACCGCGCTGCATTCGATGCGCGCCTATTTTCCTGAAACCCCGCTCATCGTCGATGCCGGTATCGGCACGCCGTCCCACGCCGCCGAAGCCATGGAGATGGGCTATGACGGCGTGCTGCTCAACACGGCCATCGCCAAGGCCGGCGACCCGATAAAGATGGCCGAGGCATTCGCCAAGACGATCCAGGCTGGACGCATCGCTTACGAAGCCGGGCTCATCGAGCCGCGGGACATGGCCACGCCCTCCACGCCCGTGGCCGGCACGCCGTTCTTCAAAATCGACCACGCGTCCTGACCGCCCACGTGCTCCGTCTCGACCCGTTCTACCCAATCGTTCCCGACACCGCCTGGCTCGCGCGCCTTCTGCCTGAGGGCGTCAAGCTCGTGCAACTGCGGATCAAGGAGGCGGGCGAAGACGTCATTCGCGCCGAGATCGAACGGGGACTCGCGCTCTGCGCTGATCATGGCTGCCAACTGGTCGTCAACGACTATTGGCGCGAGGCCATCGAGGCTGGAGCAGGTCTGGTGCATCTCGGCCAGGAGGACTTGGCGAACGCCGATCTTGCCGCCATCCGGGGTGCAGGTCTCAAGATCGGCATCAGCACCCATAGCGAAGAGGAGCTCGACACGGCGCTCGCCGCGAGCGCGGACTACATCGCCTTGGGCCCGATCTACCCCACCAAATTGAAGAAGATGCCCTGGGCGCCGCAAGGGCTGCCGCGCCTCGCCGAATGGCGCGAAAGGGTCAAGTGCCCCCTGGTGGCCATCGGTGGCATCACCGCCGAACGGGCCCCGGCCGTGCTCGAAGCCGGCGCCGACAGCGTGGCTGTCATAACAGACATTGTGACGCATCAAGATCCTGAACGTCGGACAGGAAATTGGCTCGCTGTCACAAAATCATGGCGGGCTCTGTCAACAGGTTTTCCACACGGCTAGATTCCGGTTTTTAGGTTGACCCTGGACCTGACCGGCGGTCATCATCGGCTTGGGAACTTGGAGGCCTGCAGGGACAGATGAGTTACCGGCTCAATCCGGCTATGCCGATGAGCGAAGCGCTGCGATCTGTGGCGTTGGCTGAGCTCGACGTCGCCCATAGCGCGCTGGCAAGCGCACCTGATCGCCATAAGGGCGTCCACAACGCCCGCAAGTGCTTCAAAAGGCTGCGCTCTGTCCTCCTGCTCGCGCGCCCGGGAATGCCCGAGCCCGTCTTCCGCAATCTGACGGCCCGCGTCGCCAATATCGGCAAGGGCCTGGCAGCCGCCCGCGATGCCCAAGCTCTTCTCGACGCCATCGACAAGCTTGAGCAGAACACGGAGCCAGACGCCAGTGACGGCCCGATGCGGTCGATACGCGGCTGGTTGCACAAGCGCCGCCACGCCGCCGAGCAGAACTTGGCGCAGACCACCGGATCGGAGGCAATGCGCAAGCTGCTCGAAATTCGGCCCGCCATCGCCGGGCTGGCCGTCTATCCGGACAATTTCACCCCCTTGGCGAAGGGTATAGAGCGCTGCTACCGCGCCACGCGCACGCACTTCAAGTCCGCCATCCGCAGCGACGAAGCCGAGGAACTGCACGAGTGGCGCAAAGGCGTCCAGCAGCATTGGCGACACATGCAGCTCCTCACGCCCTGCTGGCCGTCCGAGCTGTCCGCCCGCGCCGAGGCCGCGCGCGCGCTATCGCAACTGCTGGGCGACGATCACGACATCGCCATGCTGATGCACCTCGTCATGACGCCGACCATGACTTTTGGCAGCCCGGAGGACACGACGGCTTTCGTGAAGCGTTGCCGCAAACGGCACAAAGCATTGCGCAAGGACGCGAAGATCAAGGGCGAAAGACTGTTCGTCGAAAAGCCTGGACCTTTCGCCAGCCGCATCCATGCTTATTGGACTACCGCCGCGGTCGGCGTGGACGAACCCGTCGCGGTGCCCGCAGCGCAAGAACCGGTGCAGCAGGACAATGTGGTGGCGATCGGCGGGGTGCGCTCAGGGCGCGCGGGCCAGAGCTAGGCCTTCACTTCCATCCCATCGTAGGAAACTTCCCATCCGGCGGCCTCGACGGCGGCGCGCTCGGCCGAGTCGTCGCGCAGCGCCGGATTGGAGTTGTTGACGTGGATGAAGATCTTGCGGGCGATCCCGAGCGGCTCCATCTGCGCGAGCGTGCCCTTCGGTCCCGACATATTCATATGACCGATGCGGTCGCCCGTCTTCTGCATGAGACCTTGGGCGATCATCTCGTCATTGGTGTAGAGGGTCCCGTCGAAGAACAGAAGTGACGCGCCTTCAAGCCGCGCGCGCAACGCATCGTCGAGCCCGGAGCAGCCGGGAATAAAGAAGAAGGACTTGCCGCTCTCGTCCGCGGTCACTTTGAGGCCGATCGTATCGCCCTCCTCCGTGCCGAAACTGCCGCCCGTTCCCTTCTCCTCGTCCTCGAGATAGAGCGGGATCTTGCCCGGCACGTCGAACCCTTCGACCGCCAAGCCGACAGGGCCCTCGGGCCCGACCACGGTGAATGAACGCCCAAGCGCCATGGGCTCGCGCTTGACGAGTTCGGGGTTCAGTACGTCGAAAATGCTGTTGCCGGCCAGCACGTCCAGGACCCGCGCGCTGCCATAGACCGTCAGCGGTTGGCTCTCGCGCAGGCACAGAAGCCCGGCGACAGCGTCGACGTCGCCATTGCTGAGAACCACGGCCTTGATGGGACTGTTCCGCGGCGGGCCGTCCCTGTCCGGCTGCAGCTCGGGCGTCGCATTAATCTGCTGCCTGAGATCGGGCGAGGCGTTGAGCAGCACCCATTGCCGCCCGTCGGCGCTGACCGCGATCGAGGCTTGCGTGCGTGGCTTGACCGTCGGCAGGCCGTGGCGTGCATCGGCCGAGTTCTGACCGTTGCAATTCCACTGCGGTAGTCCGCCGCCTGCCCCTGCGCCGATGACTTTGATCAACATGATGCCAGTCAGATGGCGTCTCCGGCACCGCATCGTCAAGGTAAAAAGTCCGGCCCAGGTCAGAGCCAAGTCAGCGGTAAGCCGGCGTTGAGTCAGCGCACCGTCACGCTATCACCTTGGCTTCCGTCAGAAATCGTCGATCGGGTCTTCCCTGAGCCTGGGTTCGTGGATGACCGGACCCAAACCGCCATTCTCTGGCAGGTGCTGGATGGCGATCCGCATCAACTCGGGGCGGGTGCGTGCGCCGAGCTTGCTCTTCAGCTGCGTACAGATATTGGCGACCGTCTTGTAGCTAACATTGAGCTCATCGGCGATCTCGCCATAGGGCCTGCCTTCTGCAACCAAGGTCAGCGTCTGAACTTCACGTGGCGTCAGGCGGTCGAGCTTATGGCTCTTCTCCTTGATGCGCGAAAACACCACGTCGGAGGCAAGATCATGGCTGAGATAGGATTGGCCCACGCGTATCTTCTGAAACGCTTGAACAACCTCCTCGGGCGGCGCGTCCTTCAAGACATACCCGCTTGCCCCAAGCTCCAGCGCGCGACCGACGACCATCGGGTCGCGATGCATGGTTAGCACGAGGACCGGCGTCTCCTGATCGATCCGGCGTAAGCGCCGCAGAAAGGACAGGCCACTCAGCGCACCGGCCTGCATGGCAAGATCGACGACGATCACATCCGGCTTGCGCTTGCGGTAAAGCCGAAATCCCGCCGAGGCGCTTAGCGCCTCGTCGACCTCCTGGGCCCCGGCGTCCTCCAACAACTTCTTGCAGCCCTGGAGGACAATCGGATGGTCGTCGATCAGGAGAACGTGGGTCAAGGGCTCCCCCCCACGAGCTCAAGATCGCTGGCAGCTGCGCTCGCGTGTCTGATCGGAATGTCGGTGCGAATCGTGGTGCCTTTGGTTTTGGAGTTCCGGACCACGCAGGACCCACCCACAGCGCGCACGCGTTCGGCCATCGTGGCGATGGTCAAGTCCTTCGGCTTCGATCCAGGGAAGCCGGCGCCATCGAAACGAAGCGTCGCGCGCAATGTCTCGCGCGCCGCCTTGCCGCGACCATGAGCTTCGACGATGTCGATATAGACGGTCTTCGCCTTGGCTTTGCGGATCGCCGCCGTGACCCCTTCTTGGATAAAGCGGTAGAGCGTGAGATCCGTTCCCTCTCCATAGGACTTCGCGAGATCCTCGATCGTCGCCAGAATTTGGCATTTGGAATGCGCGCGTTGGAGCCCCGTGACCAATTCTTTGATTAACTGCGAAAGCCCGACCTGTCCGATCGGACCCGGACGAAGCTGTTTCAGAATTTCGCGGTTCATCGCCTTCAACCGGTCCGCGTCGTTCAAGATCTTCCCGACATGTCCCTCGATTTCAGAGGTTTGCTCGTCCGCCAGCCGGTTGGCAAAGGTCTTGATCGACGAGGCGTTCGCGGCAATGCCGAATAGACACGCGCCGGCCTCGTCGTGCAGCTCGTGGGCGATGTCTCGCCGCACCTTCTCCTGAGTCGTGATCAGTTGCCGGTAGAGCTGGCTGTTCTCCTCCCGTGCGCTATCGAGATTTCCGGCAAGTCCGTTGAAGCGATCGGTGATGAGCGCAATCTCCTTGACCCGGGAGGGCTGCAGCCGCGTGGCGTAGCGGCCGCCTTTAAGGCTTTGCATGCCGCGCGCCAGGTTGGCGAGCGGATCGAGGACGCGCGCCAGCACAACGTAGAGCATAATGAGGACAAGAGTGTTGAGCGTGAGCCAGATAGCGGCGAGCGAGGCAAAGTCACGCCATGCCTCGGCGATCTCATCGGCGGGCTCTCCGATAATGATGACCGGATCGGCCCGGCTCGCCGAAATCACCCGGGTCGAACGGCCCGACATTTCCGGTCCAACCAAGCGGGCGAACCATTTCGGCGCCCACCGCGATACGGGCTTACCGACCGCAGTCACCGGCGAGTACATGCTGAGTTTGCCGTCAACCATCAGCAGGAGGCGCACATGCCGCAAATTCCTGAGGTCGTCAGGCAACCGCTCGGAGAGTTGATTGAGACGGCCTTGCTTGGCCAAGTCTCGAATCGTGGCGTTGGCGAAGCCTTGGGCCGTTTCCAGCGAGGCCTCGATCTCGACGCGCGTTGCCGCTCTTGTGTTGAGAATCCAAATCGCGCCCGCCGTGAGCGCCGCCAGGAGATTGGCCACTCCGATGATAAGCAGAAGCTGAGTCCGGACGGACCGCCCATTCCACAGGGCGCTCGGATTGAGCATCTTGGCGATCCGCCGCACTCGATTTTCCCCGGGTTTCTGCATGTCTCCGGACGGCTGTGGTGACGAGATATTAGGTAGCCCAGAAAGGAAAGTTGGGCAAACGGGTCTACCTTTTTTGCAAAGCGCGCCCCGGGCCTGAGCGTCGAGAAAAAGGGGGCGCAGACACGACTGCACCCCCCCTTTGATCTTTGGCTGGATCACTCCGTCAGGCTGCCTCGCCCGCGGCCTCCTCGGCAGCGCTCAAGCTGGCTTGCTCACCACTTAACGCGGGCGCCCGCCATGAGCGAACGGCCGAGACCAGGCTTCACGCCGTCCTCGCGGTCCGTGATGTAGAGCTTATTGGTGAGGTTTTGACCGGAGATGAAGAGCGCCATATCGGCCCCCCCCGGCGTCAAGCTCTGCGGGACCGTGAAGTTGGCCCGCGCGTTGAGAAGCCAGACACTCGGGACTAGGCCGTTTTCGCCGCTCGGATCGCCCTCGAAAGGCGTGTTCACAGCGTCGGTATAGAAGTCGCCGCGATAGACGAAGCTTACGCTGGCATTCCACCCGGCCGTGCTCTCGATGCCCGTCGTAAGATAGGCGACCTCGCGCGGTGCGAAAGGAATGCGGTTGCCGACAATGCTTGCTCCACCGTCGCCAACGCCGGCTGTGATCTCGCCGGCCGCGTAGGTGAAGGTGGCTTCACCGTATGGGTTGAGCTTCCATCCGGTGAACGGTCGCGAGTCGAGCCGCGCATACATCTCCACGCCAGGAATTTCGACCTCGTCGGCACTTGTGAAGACATTATTGCCTGCGACGGTCGTCGCTGCACCCCGGATCTGGTAATTCTGGATCTGCTTATAGAAGCCGGCCATGTCGAGGGTCACGCCTCTGATGCCGGTTGAACGGATGCCGAGCTGATAGTTGTCGCCAAGCTCGTCTTCCGGCGGGAACGGCCCTTCGCGCTGCACTGGGATGGTGACGCCGCGGTTGTAACCACCGTACATCGTGGTGTGATAGGTGGTCCTCATCGGCTCCAGAGATTTACCCATCGGCGCGCTCTGCGCCCCGAACAGCCCCCAAGAGAACGAGATGCCCGGAAGCCAGTAGGTCTTGTTGTAGGCGAAGTTCTTCGTATCTCTCTCGACGCCGAACACAGCGCACGGCCCGTCGTCAAAGAACTCAAACTCCTCGTCGCCCACTTCGAATTCGCACTCCTCGCGCTCTTCACCTTCGCCTTCCTCTTCGCTCGAAGCGAGCTGAACCACACTCGAGTTGAAGTGCTCGAAGCGTATGCCAGGAACGATGTCGATGGCCGGCGTCGCGTGGATCACTGTCTGGACGTAGGCCGAAATCGCGTCGGCCTCGTGCTCGCTGTCGAAGACAGTGAGACCCTTCTTATCGCCGTCCTCCAGGATCTCACCTTGGTCGCCCAAGAAGTTGCGGTTAGCGAAGGTGTGACGCTCGAAGCGCACGCCCGTCTGCAGGTCCTGACTGAGCCCGCTGAGGAACGGGCGATTAGCGAACTCGAAACGCTGCTCGCCACCGATATGCTGGTAGGTGCGCAAGCGGCCCAGCATGACGCCTTCTGGGATCAGCACATCGTCGCCAAAGAAGAGCGGACTGAAATCGGTCTCAACCGCCATGGGGTTCTGGCCCTCGAAGTTCTGATACCGGTCGCGGCGGTGATGCATGTAGTAGATGCGCGACGTCGACGTCGTATCCGGGTCGAAGTAGTAGTTGTACACGCCCTGAAGCCGGAAGGGATCGGCGCTGTAGGTGTTGTACCGCGAGCCAGGATTGAAGCAGGTCTTGCAGTGCTTGACTTCGTTGAAGAAGGCTTGCTCGACCGTGGCGGAGCGGAACGCGGGTCCCTCCTCCTCTTCCTCCTCTTCTTCGTCCTCGTCGTTTTCGCCTTCTTCGTCCTCTTCCTCTTCGAACTCTAGATTGGCTTCGTCGTAATTGTCGCGCTGGCGCATATAAGCCGCCGAGAATACGAAGTCTGACTGGGTGCCTTGCCAACCGAGCGCGGCATAGAAGTCGTTGTAGCGGAGCCGCTCAGTGTCCCAAGCGCCTTGCACATTGGCGCCGGTATAGGACACGACGGTGCCCCAATTGCCCCAGGTCTGCCGGTTGTGCACATGCCACTTCGCTGCAGAGCCGTCGTCGCTGCTATTTCCATCAAGACTACCGCCATTGGTCGACACCGCGCCGCCTTCGCCCGAGACAACCGTCTCGTTCGGTCCGAACGGTTGAATATTGCGGAAGTTGACGGCACCGAAGTTGTTGTTCGGCGCGTAGATGATCGAGCCCTTAATGACCTCGACCGCCTCGATACGATCCGGCGGTGGGACATAGTGCACCGAGGGATCGATGTAGAGGCTCATGTTGATCGATTGGCCGTCCTCCATGACGAGGACCTTGCGCGAGCGCCGGGGGTTTGACCCGCGGATGCCGACACCGCCCTGATTGCCCAGACCGTCGTCATTGACGATGGTGACGCCGGGCACCCGCTGCAGGATGTCATTGGTGCTGAGCGGGTCTTGCTCGTTGATCTGCTGCCGCGTCACCCGGCTTCCCGCCTCGGAGAAGTCCTGCAAGTTCCCGGG
>DGOS01000082.1:0-8327 GCA_002390155.1 Hyphomicrobiaceae bacterium UBA4460
ATGACGGCGCTGAACGGCGTCATGCTGATCGGCTGGTCGACGGCCTTGATCTTCGAGATTTTGCGGCGCTCGAGCCCCCAGACCCAAACGCGCTGAGGCTTGCCCGCGGACTACCGAACAGGCCGTGCGGCGCCGGGGCGCCGCAGCCAGTGGGTGTGGGCGAACGAAAACCTTTTGGCGCCAAGAGCCCGCGTTTCGGCGCGAAGAGGAAGGCGGCGAAGAACGCCATCGCCTGGACCAGCACGATGCACGCGCCCGTCGCGCCATCGATATGGAAGCTAATGAACGTGCCGAGGACGGCGGAGGTACACGCCACCACAACGGCGATCACAAGCATGCGCTCAAAACGGTCGCTCAAGAGATAGGCCGTGGCGCCTGGCGCGATCAGCATGGCGATCACCAGAATGATGCCGACGGCTTTGATCGAGCTCACAATGGTGAGCGAGAGCAGAACGAGCAATCCGTAGTGCAGCACCCGCACGGGCAGACCGATGGCGCGCGCGTGGTTCGGATCGAAGCAATAGAGCAACAGATCGCGGCGCTTGGCGAGCACGATCAGCAGCGTGCCGCCGGCGATGATCGCCGTCTCGATAAGATCGGCGGCGGTCACGCCCAACATGTTGCCGAATAGAATGTGGTTCAGGTGCTGGTCCGTCTCGACCTTGGTGAACAGGACGAGGCCAAAGCCGAACATGCCGGAGAACACGATGCCCATCACCGTGTCTTCTTTCACGCGACTGTTGTCCTTGAGGTAACCGGTTGCGAGCGCGCAAGCGAGACCGGCGACAAACGCACCGATCACCAGCGGTATCCCCAGCACAAAGGCGATGACGATGCCCGGCAGGACGGCGTGGCTGATGGCATCGCCCATCAGCGACCAGCCCTTCAGCACCAGATAGCAGGACAGCACGGCGCAGACGGCGGCCACAAGAAGCGATACTCCGACCGCACGTTGCATGAAATCGTAGGCGAAAGGTTCGGTGAAGAATGCGATAGGGTCGATCATGCGGCGGCCTCCGCGACGGCGCGGCGCTTGCGGCGCGCAGCAAGCACGCCATGCTTCGGCGCGAAGTAGAAAGCCGCCAGGAACAACAGCGTTTGCAGCGTCACGATCACGCCGCCTGTCGCGCCATTGACAAAGTAGGAGAGGTAGGCGCCGACGAAACTCGTGACCGCGCCAAACGCGACTGCGATGACAATGAGTCGGCTGAAGCGGTCGGTCAGGAGATAAGCCGTGGCGCCCGGCGTCACCACCATGGCGATGACGAGGCAAGCACCTACGGTCTGAAGCGCCGCTACGGTGCAAGCGCTGAGCACGGTGAAGAAGATCAGTTTCACGCGGCCCGTGTTGATGCCGATGCTCTTCGCGTGCGTCTCGTCGAAGAACGTCACCATCAAGTCCTTCCACATGAAAAGCAGAATGGCGAAGGACACGACGGCGATGATGACCACCTGCAAGGCGTCCTCATCGGCGATGGCAAGGATGTTGCCGAGCACGATGGTCTGGATCGACACCGAGGTCGGATAGAGCGAGGCCATGAGCAGGCCGAGCGCGAACATTGTCGTGAACACGAGGCCGATGATGGCGTCTTCGCGCAGCCGCGAATGCTGCTTGACGAAAGCCATGCCGAGCGCGGCGAGAATGCCGGCGAAGAATGCGCCGAGTGCAAAAGGCGCCCCGATAATGTAGGCGGCGGCGACCCCGGGCACGATGGCGTGGCCCAGCGCATCGCCCATCAGAGACCAGCCTTTCAGCATCAAATAACAGGACAGGAACGCGCAGACCGCGCCAACCAGGGCGCTGACCCACATGGCCTTCCACATATAGTCGTAGCCGAACGGAATCAGGAGCTCGGCGAGAACGGCGCTCATTTGCGCTTGTCCTCTTCGCCGCGCTTGCGGGGCTTGCCGCCATAGAACACCAGCGGGCGCTCGTCGTCGGTGAGGACGTTGAGCGTGCGCGAATCCTCGTCCTCGTGCAGGGCCTGTCCGCCCAGCTCGAAATTGCGCAACACGCCGCCGAAGGTTCGCTCCAGGTTCTCTTGCGTGAAGGTTTCCGCGGTCGGTCCCGCAGCGAGCACGGTGCGGTCGAGCAGCACCACCTGGTCGCAAAAGTCCGGCACGCTGCCGAGATTGTGTGTCGAGACCAGCATCAGATGGCCGGCCTCGCGCAACTCCCGCAGGAGATCAATGATCGCGGTCTCGGTGGTGACGTCGATGCCGGTGAACGGCTCGTCGAGCAGAATGATGCGCCCCTCTTGGGCCAGCGCGCGGGCGAGAAACACGCGCTTCTTCTGGCCGCCGGAGAGTTCGCCGATCTGGCGGTTTCGGTACTCGCTCATGCCGACCCGCTCGAGCGCCTCGTCCACTTTCCGGCGATCCTCCCGAGTCGGCACGCGGAGCATGTTCATGTGGCCATAGCGGCCCATCATCACGACGTCCTCGACCAGCACCGGAAAGTTCCAGTCGACGTCCTCGCTTTGCGGCACATAGGCGACCATGTTCTGCGCGACGGCCTCCTCCACGGGAAGGCCGCTTAGGCGCACCTCGCCGGCCGAGGGCGTCACGAAGCCCATGATGGCCTTGAAGATGGTCGACTTGCCGCTGCCGTTGACGCCGACCAATGCGCAGATCGTGCCGGGGCCGAGTTCGAACGATGCGTCGTGCACGGCGGTGAAGCCGTTGGGATAGGTGACGCTGACGTCCCGCACCTCGATGCTGGCGGGGCGCGCGGGCGCGGGCTCTTGTTTCAGAAGATCAAGCGCGCTCATCGTCGAAGCCTTTGGCAATGGTCTCGACGGTCACACGCAACAGATCGAGATAGGTCGGCACGGGCCCGCCTTCAGTGCTCAACGAGTCCACGTAGAGCACGCCGCCATAGCGTGCCCCGGACTCCTTGGCGACTTGCCGTGCGGGGCGGTCGGACACCGTGCTCTCGGAGAACACGACGGGGAGATTGTTTTCGCGGACCAGTTCGATAACGTGACGCACCTGTTGGGGCGTGCCTTGCTGGTCGGCGTTGATCGGCCACAGATACGCCTCGCGCATGTCGTAGTCGCGGGCGAGATAGGAGAAGGCGCCCTCGGAGGTGACGAGCCAGCGCTTGTCCTCGGGGATCGCCGAAAGGCGCTTGCGCAAGGGCGCGTCCATTGCCTTGATCTTCTCCGCATAGGCGGCCGCGTTCTTGTTGTAGATGTCCGCGTTCTTCGGATCGTGCTCGACGAGCGCTTTGCGGATGTTCTCCACATAGATGAGCGCGCTCGTGGGCGACATCCAGGCATGCGGATTGGGCTTGCCGTTATACGGACCCTCGGTGATGCCCATGGGCTCCACGCCGTCGCTCACGATAACGCTCGGCACGTCTTTGATGTTCTGGAAGAACTTCTCGAACCAGCGCTCGAGATTGAAGCCGTTCCACAGGACGAGGTCGGCGTCCTGCGTCTTGACGATGTCCCGCGGCGTCGGCTGGTAGTCGTGAATCTCCGCGCCGGGCTTGGTGATCGACTCCACGACCGCCGCGTCGCCCGCGACATTCTGGGCGATGTCCTGGATGACGGTGAAGGTGGTGACGACGTGGAACTTGCCGTCCGTGGACGTTGAACTCTCAGGCTCTCCGCAAGCCGCAAGCACGCTCAGCCCAAGAATAGCCAATGCGGCGCCCAGTCCTTGGAGCCGCCGAACCCAATGCGCTTTCAAACAATGCCTCCAAATAGCTGAATTACGGCCTTTTCGCCTTGCAGCTTACCTGCAATTGCAAACTATTCGCAAGAAAGATTTTGACGCTGCGCGCATTGGATGCTTTTCCGGGACAGGCTCTTTTTCCGGGAGAGGCGCTTGGCGGACCATGACGGGGCCCCGAGCGGCTGATAAGAGGGACCCATGACGGCTACGGGGGGAACCACCGAAACACCGGCCGCGCCTGAGCGGCGTCATTGGACCCAGATCCTCTTCACCAAGAAGATGCTGGCCTGCATCTTCTTGGGCTTCAGCTCGGGCATGCCGCTGTTTGTCCTGGTGTCGCTGGTGCCGGCCTGGCTCCGCGACAACGGAGTCGACCTTGCCACGATCGGCCTGTTTGCCCTGGTCGGGCTGCCTTATACCTGGAAGTTCCTTTGGTCCCCAATCATGGACCGCTTCAAGCTGCCGTTCTTGGGACGCCGGCGTGGGTGGGCGCTGCTGACCCAAGTGCTCCTGCTGTTGTCGATCGGCTTGCTTGGCCATTTCAATCCATCGACCTCGATCCAAACGATCGTGTGGATCGTGTTCGCCGTCGCCCTGTTCAGCGCCAGCCAAGACATCGTCATCGACGCCTACCGGCGCGAGTTGCTGGCCGACGACGAGCTGGGAACCGGCACGTCGTTCTGGATCAACGCCTACCGCTTGTCGGGCCTGGTGCCGGGCTCACTCGCCTTGATCCTGGCCGACCACCTGCCCTGGTCGACCGTATTTTGGATTACCGGCGCCTTCATGCTGATCGGCATTGTGACCACGCTGCTCGTCAAAGAAGTGAGCGACGACCAGCTGGCGCCGCACACGCTGCGCGAGGCGGTGATCGATCCGTTCGTCGAGTTCTTCAGCCGCGATGGCATCAAAGCCGGCCTCGCCATCCTCATCTTCCTGTTTCTCTATAAGCTCGGAGACAACATGGCGACGGCGCTGGCCACGCCCTTCTACCTGGACATGGGGTACAGCAAGACCGAGATCGGCAGCGTGGCCAAGTTCGCCGGCCTATGGGCCGTGCTTGCTGGCGCGACGATCGGCGGCGCTGCCATGCTCAAGCTGAGCATCAACAAGGCTTTGTGGATCTTCGGGCTCGTGCAGCTCCTCACCATCGTTCCCTTTATCTGGCTGAGCCAGGCGGGGCATACGCTTGCCGGGCTGTTCGTCGTCGTCTCAGGTGAGTATCTCGCCGTCGGGCTTGGCACGGTTGCCCTGACCGCCTTCATGGCGCGGGAAACCAGCAAGGCTTTTACCGCTACGCAGTTTGCTCTGTTCTCAAGCCTCATCGCCGTGCCGCGCACGGTGGCGAACTCCACGACGGGCTTCATCGTAGAGTCCGTGGGCTGGACGCAGTTCTTCGTCATCTGCTCCCTCCTGGCGATTCCCGGCATGCTGATGCTGTTCATAGTGGCGCCTTGGCGGGGGAAGGACGACAAAGAGGATGAGGCTTCGTGAGCGGCGCTACGCTCTTGTGGATCGTCGGATTGTTCGCCGCCGCAACGGTCGGCCTTCTCGCCGGCGTTTGGATCGGCGGCGAGCTTGAAGCGGACGTCAATCAAGAGTTGCTGAAGAATGCCGATCTGCCGGAAGTCTGCTGGGAGAAAATCGGCGCCGAGGCTGAGCGCATCATCCGCGACTACGAAGGCGACACACCCACGCCTTAAGCGGGGTAAGCTTCATTTCTGCGCCAGCCAGGCGGCGCAAGGATCACGTTCGAGAACGACTCAGATCTTGCGGCTGTCATAAGCCCAATGCAGGAGAGCCTGCCGCTGCCTCGGGCGGCAGAACGGATCGCCCGGCTCACAGTTCCTCTCAATCTGCCGCACGTGCCGGCGCATCGCTTTCCAGCGTTTGATTTGCCGCTGGTCTTCATACGGCATCCGGCGGCCCAAATAGTAGCGGCAATACCATTGGAACCAGCCGCGCGGATCGTCGGGATGAATCCACCCCTTCTCGCGCCATACGGACAGCGGCTGACTGGCGTCGACGCCAAAAAAGTTGAGCGAACAGTCGCGGCCCTCTGGGGCAATTTTGGCGCCGGCAAACCAGCTCTTGGGAAATTCCTTGCGGGAGTCGGTCATGTACTTGCCGCAAAATACGCCGAGCCGCAACATCTCACGCGGCGTCAAGTCGGGCGTGAATTCCGGATCGAAATTGCGGCCACCCGGGGCGCTCAACTCATAGCGATAGCCCTTCTGCATCCTGTCGGAAACAACAATGATCCGTTTGCGCATGGCGAGTTCGGCTGCCTAGTTCTGCGCTAGCCAGGCGGCGCAGGGCTCACCCAGCTCGCGGCGAGCAATCTTGTCGTAACGGCCAATCTCTTCTGGCGTCAGCACGTCACGCCAGCGACCATTCGTGCCCTTATGGATGAAAGTCTCGGCACCGCCAACCCAGGCGCGGCCGCCCATCGGTGCCGACTTCGCCGCGTTCTGCTTCATGTACTCGAATGAGCAGTGCTCGACGATAACAGGGAAGACGGCCTCGTCGATGGGCACGTTGAGGAAGGCCGCAATGCGCCGAATGGCGCTGGGGGGATTGCGCTTCAACTCAGCAAAATGGAGCAGCATCACGTTCGGCAGGTCGCGAATGTCCCACCAGCTCGCGATGCTCTCGAAGAAGGGCCAGAAGGGATAGCCGTCGCCCTCGAGCCATTCGTTGAAATATTGGCGGATGTCGTTGGGCGGCCGCGGGATCGGCGGCCCCACCAGACCTGGCGTATCATTGAGCGACTGGTACCAGCTCTCCTTGGCGTTGACGTGATGATTGTAGAGGCTCCACACCACGTCGCGCCCATCGCGGCCGATATAGATGTATTTGGCTTGCGGTGAGAACACGAGCGCATCTACCGGCAGGTGGGTCTTGACGAAGCGGCGATGGTCTTGCGTCTCGATGTCCTGCAGCTTCGCCTCCTTCGGCGGCACCCGCAGATCGATCCAAGGCGACATGGTGCCGACCTCGATGTCCTCATCGCCGTTGAAGATGAGCTGCCCGACGATTTGCTGCACCCAAGTGGTGCCCGACTTGGCGTAGGTGGCGATGACGATGTCGTCGTCGCGGAACTGAAATTCGTTCCACACCGTGGAGTCGAAATGGTGGTTGTGCAGCTCGCGAGTCTTCTTCGGCCAGGGATATTGCGTGTCACTCATGACGCAGCGCGCTACATCGCCTTGCGGGCTTTGACGGCCGCGGCGAGCGTACCTTCATCGAGATAGTCGAGCTCGCCGCCTATCGGCACACCATAGGCAAGCCGCGACACGGACACGTTGCAGCCCGCCAGTTGGTCGGTGAGGTAGTGCGCCGTTGACTGGCCCTCGACCGTGGCGTTGAGCGCGAGCAGCACCTCTTCGACCTCGCCTGAGCGCGCGCGCTCGATCAGCATCGGGATGGTGAGGTCGTCCGGGCCAACGCCGTCAAGCGGCGACAGCGTGCCGCCGAGCACGTGGTAGAGCCCGTTGATCACCGCGGCGCGCTCCAGCGCCCACAGGTCGCCGACTTCCTCCACGACGCAGATCATCGACCGGTCGCGCGTCTGGTCGCGGCAGAGCGTGCAAGGGCTTTGCGTGTCGATGTTCCCACAGGTCTCGCAAGTGAGGATGGTATCGCGCGTCTCGGCGAGCGATGCCGCCAGCGGGTCCAGCAACTGCTCCTTCTTCTTGACGAGATGCAGCGCCGCGCGCCGTGCCGAGCGAGGTCCAAGGCCCGGCAACCGCGCCAGGAGCTGAATCAGCCGTTCGATCTCGGGGCCAGCTGCCGCGCGCGCCATCGGCCGTCAGAAGAGCTTGAGGCCGGGCGGCAGGGGAAGACCGCCGGTCAGGGACGCCATCTTATCCTTCATGGCCTCTTCGACCTTGGTCTTGGCGTCGGCATGCGCGGCCGCAATGAGGTCCTCCAGGATCTCGCCCTCCTCCGGCTTGAGCAGGGAGGCGTCGATCTTGACGCCCGCCATCTCGCCCTTGCCGTTGAGGGTCACCATCACCAGGCCGCCGCCGGCACGCCCCTCGCAGGTCATGTGCTCCATCTCGGCCTGCATCTCCGTCATGCGGCCTTGCAGCTCCTGCGCNNCATCATCTGCGTGAAATTCTTCATATCGTGGTCCTAGTTCGTCCCGTCGTTTTTGAATTCGTCCTCGGGCGCTTCCCCGTTCTCTTCGTCGTCTGTGCCTTGCGCGGTCGACCGCACCTCGGCAATGCGCGCGTCCGGGAAATGCTGCAAGACCTCTTGCACCGCCGGGTGAGCCTGAAGCTGCTCGATCTCGCGGGCCTCCTGGNNCGCGGCGCTGCGCACCCAAAGGCTCCGAGCCCTCCTGCTCGCTCGTCGACACGATCCAGACGCGTCCGGTCCAACCCTTCAGCTTGCGCATCAGTTCCTGCAGCAGATCGGGTTTGGCGGTCGGCAACGGATTGAGCTCGATTTGGCCCGGCTTGAAATGGACCAGCCGCACGTGTTCCAGCAGCGCGTTCTTAAGCTTGAGGTCGCGCTTTGCGTCCGCCAGCGCCACGACATCCTCGAAGCTCTGCAAGTTCGGCGCCTCAGGTTCAGGCTCAGCCTCGGGCTCTGGTGCCGGGTTTTCGCTCTCCCTTGGCGGCGGATCCTCAGAAGCGGCG
>DGOS01000082.1:8441-8761 GCA_002390155.1 Hyphomicrobiaceae bacterium UBA4460
TTGCGCACCTCGTCATGTCCTTTCAGCAGCATCTGCCAGGCGCGGGCGAGCACCGGCATGGTGAGGCGCCCCGCGAGGTCCTCGACGCGTGCGCGCTCCGCCTCGCTGATGGCCGGATCTGCGCTTCGAGCCCCGGCCGCCTTCACGACGGTGACGGCGTGGACCGCGTCCGCCAAGTCTGTAACCACCTGACCCGGCTCAGCGCCGTCGCGATTGAGCGCATCGAGAGCGACCAGCGCACCGCCCGCGTCGCCTTTCAGCACGATCTCCAAGAGATCGAAAATGCGGCTCCGGTCGGCGAGCCCGAGCAGCTCGCGTAA
>DGOS01000082.1:8780-9029 GCA_002390155.1 Hyphomicrobiaceae bacterium UBA4460
TTGATCGTGCCATCGCTGAAGGCTATGGCGCGGTCGAGGATGGACAGGGCATCGCGCACGGAGCCCTCGCTTGCGCGCGCAATAAGCGCCAGCGCCGCCGGCTCGGCCTTCACCCCTTCGGCTTTGGCAATGCCACCCAGATGCGCAATCAACGCCTCGATCTCGATGCGCCTCAGATCGAAGCGCTGACAACGGGACAGGACCGTGACGGGGACTTTGCGTACCTCGGTGGTGGCGAAGATGAACTTC
>DGOS01000051.1:0-8714 GCA_002390155.1 Hyphomicrobiaceae bacterium UBA4460
AACACATCCACCCATAAGCCCTCCTCCGTCACGGTCACCACGACGGCGCGGCTGCATTTCGGCTTCCTGGATCCGAGCGGGCGCAGCGACCAGCCGTTCGGCAGTTTCGGCCTGTCGCTGGACCAGCCGCTAACACGGCTCACGCTAGAGCCCGCGGAAACGCCTTCTGTGAGCGGCCCGGAAGGGGCTCGCGCCGGCCGCTATCTGATGACCGTCGCGGAGGCTTGCGGGATCGCCCGCACCTACCGGCTTGAGGTCACCGAAGCCATTCCACCGCATGCAGGGCTCGGCTCGGGTACCCAGCTCGCTCTTGCTGTCGGCGCCGCCTTCGCCGCAGCAGAAGGGCTCGACCTGAAACCACTGGAGATCGCAGGGATTCTTGGGCGCGGCGCCCGCTCAGGCATCGGCATGGCCACGTTCGAGGTGGGCGGCGCGGTGCTGGACACGGGCCCCCGCGACGGCGCGCTTCCACAACTTCTAGCGCGCGTCCCCTTCCCCGAGGCCTGGCGCGCGCTCCTGATCTTCGATCCCGCCACCAAAGGGCTCGACGGCGCCAGCGAGGTCGCGGCGTTCGAGGCGCTGCCGGCCTTCCCGGACGCGCAAGCGGCGGATTTGCGCGCGCGGATCGCCGAGACGGCGCTGCCGGCCCTCCAGAACGAGGATTTCGAGAGTTTCTGCGCGCAAGTCGGCTACCTCCAGGACCGCATGGGCGCCTATTTCGGACCGCTTCAGGGAGGCGCCTATACGAGCCCCTGTGTCGGCGCCGTGCTCCGGGGTTTGCGAGCGGACGGGGTGATAGGGCTCGGCCAGAGCAGTTGGGGTCCGACCGGATTTGCCTTCGCCCCTGACGAGGAGACCGGCCAACGGCTCCTGGCGGCGGCCAAAGCCCATGCGGAGGCCCATGCGCCGCAAGGCGATCTGCGCTTCACCCTGGCGCGCGGGCGCAATAGCGGCGCCGACATCACCGTGGAATAGCCCACGAAAATCGCCAAGGCGCGGCGAAGAGGTGCTTTGCCCCCGCGCGCGGTGTGCTAAAGCGAAGCCCCCGGCATTCGTACCGCAGCAAGACGACAGGAGATCGAAAGCGAATGGCCCCGCCACGCATTTTGCACATGATGACGCCGCTCAAGCATATGAGCCCGTTCGACGTGAACATGGCGCTCGACGCCGGATACGACGACGCCATCACCTACACCAATGTGACCATCGATGACGTCTACGGCCTCATTCAGGACGCGATCTTCTCGCGCAGCCCCGAGGGGATCAAACGGCAAGGCGCGTTTATCGGCGGCAAGCGCGCCATCGAGGCGCTGGACATGATGGACCGCGCCAAGAAGGCCATGGTTCCGCCCTTCGAGATCTCCGTCTTCGCCGACCCGGCCGGCTCCTTCACCACCGCAGCGGCCATGGTGGCCTGCGCCAAGAAGGCGTTGCAGGAGAAGTTCGACACGGACCTCGAAGGCAAGCGCGTGGTCGTGTTCGGCGGTACGGGCGTGGTGGCCTTCGCCTCCGCCGTTATCGCCTCCACCGGCGGCGCCAAGTCCGTCCTAGTCGGCTATGACGGACCGGAGCGCGTGCGCCGGCTGACCATGGAAGCCAACGACCGGTTCGAGGCCAATCTCGGCTATGCCGACGGCACCACCGAGGAGCAGAAATCCGAGCTTGCGGAAAGCGCCGATGTCATTTTCTCCGCAGGGCCCGCAGGCCGGCAGATCCTCAGCCTGGCGCAAATCAAACCGGCCAAGGACTTGAAGGTGGTCGCCGATGTGAATGCGGTGCCGCCACTCGGCATCGAAGGTGTCGGCATCAAGGACAAGGGCACGCCCATCGACGGAACGGGCGCGGTCGGTATCGGCGCACTCGCCATCGGCGACGTGAAATACAAAACCGAAGCCGGTCTCTTCAAGGAGATGATCGAGGCCGACAAACCCGTCTATCTCGATTTCCGTGCCGCCTATCGGCTCGCACAAGATCTCGTCTCCTAGAGGCGAATCCCTCCTGATTGCCGCGGTCTCGGGCCGCGCGCTGGCAGGCGCCGCACGCGATGCGGGCTACACGCCGCTCGTCGCCGACTTCTTCGCGGACCTGGATACGCAAGAGCTGGCCCATGCTTGCCGCAAGATGCCGGGCGAAATCTCGGACGGCTTCGACTGGCAACATTTGGAGCCCGCACTCGATGCGCTCTCGCAAAGCGCCCCCTCGCCCGTGCGCGGCCTGGTCTATGGCGCGGGCTTCGAAGACCGCGCGCATCTCCTGCCATATATCAACGAGCGTTGGCCGCTGCTCGGCAATGACGCACGCACCGTCACACGAATCAAAACGCCGGAGACGTTCTTCGCCACACTTGACGAACTGGGCATCGCCTACCCTGCGACGCAGACGGAGCGCCCGGCAAACCGCACCGGCTGGGTCGCCAAACGCCGTGGCGGCGCTGGCGGCAGCCATATTGGCCAGGATGCCGACGCAAGCGACGTCTACTACCAGGAGTTGGTGAGCGGGCGCACCGTCTCGGCCCTCTTCGTCGCCAACGGACAAAACGTGCGCGTCCTCGGCCTTAGCGAGCAATGGACGGCGCCTGCTCCCGGAAAGCCTTGGCGCTATGGCGGGGCGGTGTGTCCGGCGACGGTGCCGGACAGCACTGCCGCGCAGATGGAGCGCGCCACGCTCGGCGTGGCAAAGGTTTTTGGCCTCAAAGGGCTCGCCTCCGCCGACTTCGTGCTGACGGAAACCGAAATCTACCTGCTGGAAATCAACCCGCGCCCCGGCGCAACGCTGGATATCTACGCCTGCGCCAATCAGCCGCCGCTCGCCCTTCACCTCGATGCGCTAGCCAATCGCGCGCTTCCCAAAAATCAACCTGCGATTGAGGGGGCAGCGGCGGCGGCGATCGTCTTCGCGCCGGAAACGCTTGTCATACCGCACGACACGGCGTGGCCCACTTGGACCGCCGACCGGCCAAAACCCGGTGAGCGGATCGACAAACAGCGCCCGATATGCACTGTCTTGGCGCGCGCTGGGGACGAGGCGGAGGCAAGAAACCTCGCCGAGACGCGGCAAGCCAGCATACTGGCCAAGATACAAAACACACACTGAGCGTTGAGGGGGAGGCTGAGTTGAGCAAGAACAAGAACAAAAAAAGCACAAAACAAGAGATGAGACTGCCGAGTATCAATGCCCAAGTCGCACCGCTGGTGCGCAAGATTATCGACAATGCCGAAGCACTGCGTGTCGCAGTGACCAAAGGCTCGCTGGGCGAAACGCTGATCGATTGCGGCGTGGACGTCGTCGGTGGACTGGAAGCCGGTCGGCTTCTTTCGGAAGTATGCCTTGGTGGGCTTGGTCAGGTGACGTTCCAAACGATCGACACCGACAAGCCTTGGCCATTCATGGTGACCATCCACACCAGCCAGCCGGTGCTCGCCTGTCTCGGCTCGCAATATGCGGGCTGGAGTCTGTCCGCCGACGTGGATGGCAAGAAGTTCAACGTGCTCGGCTCTGGGCCGGCCCGTGCCATCGGCTCCTCGGAGAAGCTGTTCGACGAACTCGGCTATCGCGACAAGGCCGACAGCGCCACGATCGTCATCGAGGCGGACAAGGCGCCGCCCGCGGCGCTCGTCGAGGAGATTGCCAAGGCCTGCAAGATCAAACCGGCGCAACTGACGATCCTGTTTGCGCCGACGTCGAGCCTTGCCGGCACCGTGCAGATCGCCGCGCGCTGTCTCGAGGTCGCGCTGCATAAAGCGCACGAGCTGCACTACCCGCTTGCGGACATTGTCGACGGGATCGCCACCGTGCCCGTGCCGCCGCCAACGCCCGGCTTCATCGAGGCCATGGGGCGCACCAATGACGCCATCATCTATGCCGGTTGCGTCCAGCTTTTTGTGACTGGCGATGCCGACGCGGCCAAGAAACTCGCCAATGAACTGCCGAGCGCCAATTCGAAGGACTACGGCAAGCCCTTCGCCGAAACGTTTGCCGCAGTGAAAGGCGACTTTTATCAAATCGATCCGATGCTGTTCAGCCCCGCCAAGGTCATTGTGAGTTCGCTTGACACCGGCGAGAGCTTCCACAGCGGCAAGATCGACGACGCCGTGTTGCAGCGCTCCTTCACCACCTGATCGCTAATGACAGCCAAGACGACCACCAATCCGTCCATCGTCCTGTTCGGCGACGGACGCGATTGGCATGGGCGGAGCCTGTTACGCGCCTTCAAGCGCCGGGGCATCAAGCCGGTCGTCGCGCCGCTGGCGCGTTGCGGCTTCTCCACGGAGACCGCGACGGGACTCGCCATTCTGGGCCTTGGCGACCATCGGCCTGAAGGCGCCTTTGTGCGTTTCATTCCCGGCGGCAGTTTCGAGCAGGTGACGCTTTATCTCGGCCTGCTGCATGGCTTGCGCGAGCTCGGCGTCACGGTGTGGAACGATGCGCGCGCCATCGAACGCTGCGTGGACAAGTCGACCACCACCTTCTTCTTGCAAAAGGCGGGGCTGCCGACGCCGCGCACCTTCGCTGGCGTTGATCGCGCGAATGCAGAAGAGATCGTCACGCGCCTTGCCGCGGAGGGTCACCGGCTGGTGCAGAAGCCGCTGTTTGGTGCGCAAGGCGAAGGCTTGCGGCTGATTGAGAGCCCCGCGGATCTGTCGCCGCCCGAAGAGGTGGAGGGCACATACTACCTGCAAGAGTTCGTGCCGACGCCGACGGATCGCTATCAGGATTGGCGGCTCTTTGTCTGCGCGGGGCAGGTCATTAGCGCTATGATCCGTCATGGGCCCAGTTGGATCACGAACATCAAGCAAGGCGCGCGGGCTAAGGCGGCGATCCCGAGCCAGGACCTTACCGAACTTGCGTTGCGTGCCGCGGCCTGTGTCGGCGCCGACTATGCCGGTGTCGACATTATCCAGGCGCCCGACGGGCAGTTCCTGGTACTGGAGGTGAATTCCATGCCGGCGTGGAACGGACTTCAGCGTGTGACCCGGTCCGGCATCTCCGATCAGGTCGTCGATGCGTTTCTCGCCGCGTGCTTGCCTCCGGCCCTCAGCCACGCCGAAGAGGAAGCGTGACGTCCGGCCTAAGCCCAGAGAAGGTTTCCCAGCTTTTCCTTGACGCTTGCCTTGCCGAACTCGATGCGCTGAAGCCGGGCAATGTGCACCGCTTTGCCGACGGTCATGGGATGAGCGTGGCCGATTTCGAGAAAAGCGCCGCCGCGGCCGCGCCCGCGATGGGGGACGCCGGGCTAGACCTGGGCGCCCGCATCGAGCAGGCGGTGGCGGCGACGCAGGTAGCCGTCGGTCAGAACACAAATCTCGGCATCATCCTTCTGGCCGCGCCGCTGGCCCAGGCGGCACTCGCCCCCCTCCCCGGCAACCTGCATGCGCGGCTCCGCGCCGTCTTGGACAGCCTCACGGTCGAGGACGCGCGTGCCGCCTATCGCGCCATCCGCACCGCCGAGCCCGGCGGGCTCGGGAACGCGCCCGCGCACGACGTGGCTGGCGAGCCGGACGTCACATTGCTGGAAGCCATGAGCGCGGCGGAGACGAAGGACAGAATTGCATGGAACTACACCCATGGCTTCGTGGACATCTTCGACCTCGGACTGAAATGGCTGGAGGGCGGCCGACGGCGCTGGGGCTCGGTCCACTGGGTGACGACCTACGTCTATCTGGGTTTCCTGGCCCATATCCCCGATACGCTGATCGAGCGCAAATTCGGGAGCGAGGCCGCAAGTGAGGTGCGCGACGAGGCACGGCCCATCGAGGCCGGTCTGTCCCAATGCGCCGCGCCTCAGGACATGGCCGCCCCGCTGCACGCATTCGACGCCTCTTTAAAGGAACGGGGGCTGAATCCGGGGACTTCCGCCGATCTCACCGTGGCGACCCTGTTCGCGGCCGCGCTTCAGGGCCTGTAAACCACCCCCTCGGGAAAGACCAAACGGCGGCAAAATCTGCCAATATCGGCTTGCATCCCTGCCGCCCGGCCTTATGTTCACCAGCGCGGAGCTCTGACTACGAGTTGCGACGGCGTATCGCCGGGCTATGGGCCGGCGGTGCCGTTTTGTTATTTTTTAGATCACGTCTCAGTATTTAGGGAGGGGTTGGCTCATGGCCAAAATCACCGGTGTTAGCGTTGGCGAGTCTCTCGTCGGCGACGGTAACGAAGTTGCTCATATCGATCTGTTGATCGGTCCCCGCGGTAGCGCCGTCGAGACGGCCTTCTGCAACGCGCTGACCAACAACAAGGATGGTTTCACGACGCTGCTCGCAGTTGTCGCGCCGAACCTGCTCTGCAAGCCGGCAACGATCCTTTACAATAAGGTCACCATCAAGAACGCCACTCAGGCCGTTCAGATGTTTGGCCCTGCGCAGTACGCCGTGGCCAAGGCCGTGGCTGACTCCGTGGCCGAGGGTGTGATCCCCGCCAACGAGGCAGACGATCTGTATGTCTGCGTTGGCGTGTTCATCCATTGGGAAGCCAAGGACGACAAGAAGATCCAGGACTTCAACTACACGGCTACCAAGGAAGCCATCGCCCGCGCCGTTGCCGGCGAGCCGAAGGCCTCCGACGTGACCGCCAAGAAGGATTCCGCAGCCCATCCTTTCGCCGCTGGCTGAAAAGGAGAGGACCCCGATCGGGATGCTCCCGGCGGAGAATGTGGGCCGGGCCCGATTCGGCGGTTGCTGAAAAAGCTTGGTTTCTAAGACACAGGGCTAACCGCCCATCAGACCTGAGATCGCCGCTCTCTCACGAGGGCGGCGATTTCTTTTTGGCCAAGGGCGCCCGAATGCAGCGCCGTCGCGGCCAGCGCGCCGCGGGCGCCGCGCTTCTCCACCGCGGCGAGATCGTCGAGGCCGGCGACGCCTCCGGCCACATAGACCTCCCGGCCATCGGCGCGCTGTAGCGTCTCCTCCAGGCGCGCCACGTCGGGGCCCGTCTCGGTCCCGACACGCCCCAGGCTCATCAATATCACCCGTTTGGGCCATAGGGCCGGATCGGCCAGGAGCCGTTCGGGGCCGCGTAGGCCCTGCTCGTCGAAATCGAGCGACAAGACGAGGTTCTGGCCGAACGCCGCGCGCAAGTCCTCCCAGGCGGCGAGATCAGCAATCGTCTCGCTGCCGACGACGAGGGTGGCGCCAAGCGGCAGCCAGGCGGCGCAGTCACCCACTTGCGCAAAACCCGCATCGATCCACAATTCCGTGCCCGGAAGCGCTTGGCCGAGATGGCGGCACATATCGAGGTTGCGGCCCCGGCCCAGAATGGCATCGAGATCGGCGATATAGAGCGCCGGCGAAAACGTGATGCCCAGCAGCGCCCGGGCGATGGCCGCGCCGTCGTGGGGCGGCCCGAATGGCGTGGCGATGGGCCGGTATTCGGCCCGCTTGCCGGCATGTGCATGCTTGCCCGCGCGCGCGTGGACGACTAACCCATCCTTGAGGTCGAGCACGGGGATGACAGCGAAGTCTTGTGCCAGCGTGGCCGTGGTGAGCTCTGATTGAAGCGTCATGGCGGTACGGGCCTCTTGTCGCTCCTTTTATCATGACTTGGATTGAGGGCTGAATGAGAGCGTCTTTAGGGTGGGATTTAGGCGGCGCCAATCTAAAGCTGGCGCGGGCTGAGGACGGCCGGGTCGTTTCGGTGGCGCAAATCCCCTGCCCGCCCATCGCTGATCCCGAAAAATTCAACCAGGCCCTGGACGAGGCGCTGGCGGCAGGCCCTTCGGAGGGCCGGCACGCGGTCACCATGACAGGCGAGCTGTCGGACGTATTCCCCTCGCGGGCAGCGGGCGTCGCCTATCTCACAGGGCTGATGCAAAAGACCACTGGCGCGGACACGCTGTTCTACAGCCTGCGCGATGGGCTGATCGGCGCCGATCAGG
Organism: Hyphomicrobiaceae bacterium UBA4460; assembly: GCA_002390155.1. The sequence goes on from DGOS01000051.1 coordinate 7,871, forward strand.
TGCGTGACGCCTGGCAGACCGTCGCCTCGGCCAATTGGCATGCCAGCGCCACGCTCGCCGCAAAGCAGCAAGAAGACGGGCTTTTCGTGGATGTGGGGACCACCACGACCGACCTCATTCCCTTCAAAGACGGCAGCGCCAACGCCGTGGGCAAGACGGACGGGGAACGCATGACCGAGGGCGAACTGATCTATGCCGGTGTGGTGCGGACCCCGGTGATGGCGATCGCGCAGGAAGCGCCCTTCATGGGACGCCTACAAGGCATTGCCGGCGAGCGTTTTGCCACCATGGCGGACGTCTATCGCTTGACCGGCGAATTGCCGGCGGACGCCGACCCCTATGAGACGACGGACGGGCGAGGCAAGGACCTGGACGAAAGCGCGACCCGCCTGGCGCGCATGCTGGGCCGGGACGCCGACGAGGCGGACTTCATCGCCTGGAAGGCGCTGGCGCACTTTCTGGGCCGGCGCCAGCTCGACCGGATCGAGGCCGACGCCAAAGTGCTGATCGCCCGCGAGAGCCTCCGCGCCGAAGCGCCCGTCATCGGGGCCGGCTGCGGCCGGTTCGTGGCCCAACACTTGGCTAAACGCCTGGATCGCCCCTATCGGGACTTTGCCGAGATCATCGATTGCGCGGACGATGCGCGTGAAATGGCCGCAACCTGCGCACCCGCCGTGGCCGTGGCGCTGCTTGTATAGTGGCGTCCTGAGGCCCAGATGGAAGGGGCAGAACATTTGGCCGGCCCTGGCCTTTCCCCCCGAATCCGACAAAAATGGCGTTTGCAACGCGTTGTTTGCACCGAGAAGAGGACAGCCAGTTTATGCCCAGCGACAGCGGCCCCATC